>CANFDS010000032.1 GCA_947445525.1 Actinomycetota bacterium
CCTACTACTCCAGGCTAGCTACCGGAATCGAGGGCCCCGCATGGGGCCCTCGTTCTTTGCGCGGACGTTAAGCCTGAGGCGATCCGGTTAGCGTTCGTATGGATCGTGTGGTGAGCCCTGCCCGCTCTGGTAGCTGTATGGGCATGAGAATGCGCAGCCTTGCCCCAGCCGCCCTGCTCACCGTCGCGCTTGCTGCCTCGCTCGGCGCCGGCACCGCCGCCGCCAGGGCCGACCAGGCCACGAAGCCGGCGGTGCGCGCCGCCCGCGGGCCCGCGCTCCTGCAGGCGCTGCAGGACCAGTACATCGCCGTCGTCAAGCGTGTCGCGCCGGCCGTCGTCCAGATCGAGACCGACGAGGGCCTCGGCTCCGGCATCGTCTACGACCGCAAGGGCCACATCATCACGAACGCCCACGTCGTCGGCAGCGCCACGACGTTCAAGGTGACCTTCTCGAACGGCCGTCTGTACACCGGCACGCTCGTCGGCACGTTCCCCACGAACGACCTCGCCGTCATCAAGATCCCCGCAACGCCGGCGCCCGCCGTCTTTGCCGACAGCTCGAAGCTGCAGGTCGGCGCCATCGCGATGGCGGTCGGCAACCCGCTCGGCCTCTCCAGTTCGGTGACCGAGGGGATCGTCAGCGCGCTCGGCCGTACCGGCCAGGCGGGCGACGGCATCTCGCTGCCGAACCTCATCCAGACGAGCGCACCGATCAACCCCGGCAACAGCGGCGGCGCTCTCGTCGACCTGCGCGGCCGCGTGATCGGCATTCCCACGCTGGGTGCTTCGAACCCCTCGTTCGGCGGCGCGCCCGCGTCGGGCATCGGCTTCGCCATCCCCGCCAACGACGCCTCGCGCATCGCGAACCAGCTAATCAGGTTCGGCAAGGTCGTCAACTCCGGCCGCGCCTACCTCGGTGTCCGCGTCGCGACGATCACGGGCGGCGGCGTCATCGTCACCGACGTCGAGGCCGGCGGCCCCGCCGCGACGGCGGGCATCAAGCCGAACCAGGTGATCGCCGCGATCGGCGGCAAGCCGACCCCCACCACCGACGACCTCTCCGAGGTGCTCGCCGGCTACAAGCCGAAGCGGGCGGCGAAGGTCGAGCTGGTCTCCCAGGATGGCACGAGGACGACGGTGACGGTGATCCTGGGCGAGCTGCCCGGAAGCTGACGACGCGTGCGCCGGCAGGCCGGGCGCCAGGGCTACGAGCCGGCGCCCGGCTGGAAGTTCTGCCAGTAGCGGCTGGGCGTGGGCCCGCGCTGTCCCTGGTACTTCGAGCCAAGGCCGGAGGCGCCGTACGGGTTTCGGGCCGGCTCGGCGAGCTGCATGAAGGAGATCTGCCCGATCTTCATCGCGTGGTAGATCGTGATCGGCAGGTTGGCGACGTTCGACAGCTCCAACGTGACGTGGCCGTCCCAGCCGGGGTCGATGAAGCCGGCGGTGGAGTGGATGAGCAGGCCGAGCCGGCCGAGCGAGCTCTTGCCTTCGAGCCGCGCGACGAGGTCGTCGGGCAGGCGCACGCGCTCGAGCGTGGAGCCCAGCACGAACTCGCCCGGGTGCAGGATGAACGGCCGCTCGTCGTCGATCTCGACAAGCTGCGTCAGCTCGGGCTGCTCCTGCTTGACGTCGATGTACGGGTACAGCGCGTTGTTGAAGACGCGAAAGAAGCGGTCGACGCGCACGTCGACGCTCGACGGCTGGAGCAGGGAGGCGTCGTACGGGTCGATACCGATGCGGCCCTCGCCAAGCAGGCGCTCGATGGTGCGGTCGGAGAGTACCATGCGCCGGATTCTATGCAGGCTCCGCCCGGGCAGGGCTCGGGGGCGGCAGCAGCCGGCTTCGAGCCCTGCGGGGTGGGTCGCGCGCGCAGCTCTACGAGACCGCGAACGTAACGGTCACGTTCGCCTGCACCTCGGACTCGCCGGCCTCGACCGGGGTCGAGTCGGCGGTCGCGGCCTTGGCAACGGCGCTGGCGTAGAAGATCGGCGGCTGCGCCGCGCCCTGCTCCGAGATGACGATCGCCTTGCCGAGCGTCAGCCCTCCCTGCTGGGCGAGCCGCGCGGCCTTGGCCTTCGCGTCGTCGAACGCGGCTGCGAGCGCCTGCCGGTAGAGCGCGTCCTGCGCCGAGACCTGGAACGACGGCCCGGAGACGCCGTCGGCACCTGCCTCCACCGCTGCGTCCACGATCTCGCCGGTGTTCGCAACCTTGCGTACCTTCGCCGTGACGCCGTTCGAGGCGTCGTAGCCGATGACGCTCGTCCCGTCCTGGTTGCTGCGCGGGCTGAGGTACACCTGCGAGGTGCGCAGATCGGCGGCACCGATCCCGGCGGCCTTCAGGGCGGCAATCACCTTCCGCATCTCGACGCCGTTGAGCCTGAGCGCCTCGCGGGCCGAGCTGGCGCGTGACGACACCGAGAAGCTCCAGACGGCGATGTCCGGCACCGACTTGACCGTGCCGCTGCCGCTGACGGTGATCTGCGGGGTCGTGGCGGCGCCCGTCTCGGTGCCCTTCGCCCCCGCGCCCCAGGCCGGGACTGCGAGGATGGCCGCGAGTGCTGCGAGCGCTGCGACGAGCTTGAGCTTTGTCATGGTGGATCTCTCCTTTGCTGTGTGTCTCGACTCTATGACGCCGACCCTGCTGAAAAAGTTCCCGGGACATGGATCCTGATCGCGCACTCGCGAAGCGGGCCAGCAAAGGCGACCTCGCTGCCTTCGAGGCTCTGGTCGAGCGGCACCAGCCGCGCCTGATGACCCTGGCGGCCCGGCTGCTCGGCTCGCACGCCGACGCCGCCGACGCCGTCCAGGAGACGCTCGTACGCGCCTGGCTGGCACTGCCCCGCTTTCGTGGCGACGCGAAGTTCTCCACCTGGCTTACCCGCATCTGCCTGAACGCAATCCACGACCTGCGCGAGCGGCGCGGCCAGCTCGCCGACCCCGATGCGCCCGAGGTGGTCGACCCGCGCGACGGCTTCGCCGCGAGCGAGCTGGCCGGCGAGCTGCAGCGCGCGCTCGCGGCGCTTGACCTGCCGTTTCGCGAGGCTGTCGTCCTCTACGACGTGCTCGGCTGCTCGTACGCCGAGATCTCCGAGCTGACGGCTGTTGCCGAGGGCACGGTGAAGTCGCGGATCTATCGTGGCCGGGCGGAGCTGGCGCAGCTGCTCGCGGGAACTTTCTCCGCCGGGGGGGAGTCCGAATGACAGTGGCCAGGCATCCCGCAGAGCTCGAGCTGCTCGCTCTCGTCGAGGGCGAGCTGTCGCGCGGCACGGCGCGCGCCGTGGAGGAGCACCTCGGCGCCTGTGCAGCCTGCCGCTCGGCGGTGGCGGCACAGCGGGCGGTGCGGGCCGTGCTGCGCGGGGCGCCGGCCGTCCCGCCGCTCGCTCCGCAGGAGCTGCAGGCCCTCGTCCGGTCGCTGCCGGCCCACCCGCGGCCGACGCCGTGGTGGCGCACCCGGCCCGCGCTGGTCGGGGCCCCGGCGCTCGGGCTGGCGGTTGCCGCCGTCGCTGTCGTGATCTCTCTGTCGAACGGGACGTCGGAGCCGCGGCCGACCGTGCTGGCGGCCGCGCCGACGGCCGCTGCGGGCGCGCAGGCCGGGCCGTCGGCACAGGCGGCGCCGGCGGCGGGTGGGGCGCCCGCGGCGAAGGCTGCGCCCCCGGCGAGCGCTACGCCGTCCGCCAAGGCGGCGTCCCCGGACACCGTGCGCGGTGCGTCCGGCACCGCGCACGCGGCCATCGGCCCTGGCGCGCTCCTCGGAGCCGTCGCCGGGTCGCCGGCGCGCGTGGTCGCCCTCCTGCGCGCCCGCGGCATCGCGACGACGACGCGGGACGGTCAGGTGCTGGTGCGTGAGGCGGACGGCCCGCGTGCGCGTGCTGCGCTTGCGGCCCTGCCGAGCGGCCCGGTGCGCGTGCTCGTGCGCTGACCGTCCGCCCCGCGCGAGGAGGCGGCTGCTACTTCGCAGCCGCGAAGCGGCGGGCGACCTCGTCCCAGTTGACGACGTTCCAGAACGCGTTGAGGTAGTCGGCGCGGCGGTTCTGGTAGTTGAGGTAGTACGCGTGCTCCCAGACGTCGACGCCGAGGATCGGCGTCTTGCCCTCGGTGAGCGGGCTGTCCTGGTTGGGCGTCGAGGTGACCGCCAGCGAGCCGCCGTCGACGACGAGCCACGCCCAGCCGGAGCCGAAGCGCTTGACGCCCGCATCGTTGATCGCGGCCTTGAGCTGGTCGAGGCCGCCGAACGCTGCAGCGATCGCGGCGGCCAGTTCGCCCGTGGGCGCGCCGCCGCCCTGCGGCGACATGACCGTCCAGAACAGTGCATGGTTGGCGTGGCCGCCGGCGTTGTTGCGGACTGCGCCGCGGATGGCCTCGGGCAGCTTGTCGAGGCTCTTGACGACGTCCTCGACGGCCGCGTCGGCCCACTCGGTGCCCTCGAGGGCCTTGTTGGCGTTGTCGACGTAGGCCTGGTGGTGCTTGCCGTGATGGATCTGCATCGTCTGCGTGTCGATGTGCGGCTCGAGCGCCTCGTGGGCGTACGGCAATGCGGGAAGCGTGAACGGCATGGCGTCGCTCCTTTCTCGTCTGTCTCTCGTGGTGGTCCTGCAGCCTAACGTGAGCGAGGCTCTGTGCCGCGCCCGCCGCCGGATTATGTATACGAAGTATTCAGTATTCACAACGAGCTGAGGAGCAGGCATGGCGGCGGTGCGCGCGATCGAGATCAGGACGGAGCTGCCCGGGCCGCGGTCGCGGGAGATCATCGCGCGCAAGGAGCGCGTCGTCGCAGCACCGCTCGCTCTTGCTTTCCCGATCGTCGTCGACCATGCCGACGGCGCGCTCCTGACCGACGTCGACGGCAACACCTTCATCGACTTCACCGGCGGTGTCGGCTGCCTCGCGGTTGGCCACACGCATCCGCAGGTCGTCGAGGCCATCGAGGCGCAGCTCGAGCGCTTCCTCCACACCGACTTCACGATGATCCCGTACGAGAACTACGTCGAGCTGGCCGAGCGCCTCGTCGCCGTCGCCCCGTTCAGAGGCCCGGCGAAGGCGGCGTTCTTCAACTCGGGCGCCGAGGCAGTCGAGAACGCCGTCAAGATCGCCCGCGCCGCGACGGGCCGGCCCGCGATCATCGCGTTCGAGGGCGCCTTCCACGGCCGCACGCTGATGGCCCTGACCCTGACCTCGAAGGTGCATCCCTACAAGGCGGGGCTCGGGCCGTTCGCACCCGAGGTCTACCGCGTCCCGTTCCCAAACGCGTACCGCGGCCCCGGCAGCGCAGCGGCGATCGCCGCGCTCGAGCACGCCCTGCACACTCAGGTCGCGGCCGAGAGCGTCGCCGCCATCGTGATCGAGCCCATCCAGGGCGAGGGCGGCTTCCTGACGGCGCCGCCGGAGTTCCTCGCCGCCGTGCGACGGATCTGCGACGAGCACGGCATCCTGATGATCGCCGACGAGGTGCAGACCGGCTTTGGCCGCACCGGCCGCCTGTTCGCGATGGAGCACAGCGGTGTCGAGCCCGACCTGATGACGCTTGCCAAGTCGATCGCCGCGGGGCTCCCGCTGTCCGCGGTCATCGGCAAGGCGCACGTGATGGACGCCCCTGGCCCGAATGCGATCGGCGGCACGTACGTCGGCAACCCGGTGGCGATCGCCGCTGCGGTGGCCGTCCTCGACGTCATCGAGAGCGAAGGGCTCGTCGAGCGCGCCGTCGCCCTCGGCGACGTGATCAGGGCACGCATGCTGGCCTGGAGCGCCCGCTTCGCGGCAATCGGCGACGTCCGCGACCTCGGCTCGATGCTCGCGATCGAGCTGGTCGAGGACAGGGTCACGAAGGCTCCCGCGCCCGCTCTGGCGGCTGCCGTCGCGCACGCTGCTCTCGAGGAAGGCCTGCTCCTGCTGCGCGCCGGCGTCCACTCGAACTGCATCCGCGTGCTCCTGCCGCTTACCATCCAGGGTGCGGAGCTCGAGGAGGCCCTCGACGCCTGGGAGCGGGCGCTCGAACGGACGCTCACGTAGCGCCGCAGTCCGTCCACCAGCGAGCTCGGGGGTCGAGCCTGATCGGCGAGGTCATCGCAGGGCGTTACGAGCTGATTGCCCTGCTGGGGCGCGGCGGCATGTCGAGCGTCTACCGGGCGCGCGACCGCGTGCTCGAGCGCCAGGTCGCGATCAAGCTGCTGCACGAGCAGTTCGTTGCCGACGAGGGGGCGGTCGAGCGGTTCCGCCGCGAGGCGACCTCCGTCGCACAGGTCGCACACGAGAACGTCGTCACCGTGATCGACCGCGGCGAGGACGGCCGTCGCCAGTTCATCGTCTTCGAGCTCGTCGAGGGGCCGAACCTCAAGGAGGTCGTGCGCGAGCGCGGCCCGCTGCCCGCTGCCGATGCGCTCCACTACGCGATCCAGATCGGCCGGGCGCTCGGCTTCGCGCACGAGCAGGGGCTCGTCCACCGCGACGTCAAGCCGCAGAATGTCCTGGTCGCGCCCGACGGGCGGGTGAAGGTGACCGACTTCGGCATCGCGCGGACGCTCGAGCTGGAGGGGCTGACCCGTACCGGCACGGTGCTCGGCACCAGCGAATACGTGGCGCCGGAGCAGGCGCGCGGCGAGCTCGTCGGCCCGGCGACCGACATCTATGCGCTCGGCGTCGTCCTCTTCGAGCTGCTCGCGGGCGAGGTGCCGTACGGCGGCGACAGCTTCGTCGCGATCGCCATGCGTCACGTCAACGACCCCGTGCCCAGCATCCGTGCGCGCCGTCCCGATGTCGCCTGGCGGCTCGACACCGCAGTCGCCCGGGCCCTGGCCAAGAGCCCGGCCGACCGCTTCCCGTCGATGGCAGCCCTGGTCACCGAGCTGGAGGCGTGCCTGGCACAGGCCAGCGGCGCGGCCGACGGCGAGACGGCGATCCTGACGGCGCTGACGACGGTGCAGCCGGCGCCCGGGAGCGGGGCGCCCGCCGCGGCGCTGCCCGGCCGGAAGCGCTCCGTCTGGCCCCTGGTGGCAGGCCTCACCGGCCTCGTCGTCGCCGCCGCGATCGCGATGATCTTCGCTGTGCGCGACAACGGCGAGACCGGCGGCGGCACGCCGGCGGTCGTGCTGCGCGCCATCGGCGCCTGGGACCCGCCGCCGGGCGACGGACAGGAGCACGACGCCGAGATCCGGCTCGCCACCGACGGCGACCCTGCCACCGCCTGGAGCACCGAGCGCTACGGCGCCGCGCTGGCTGTGATCGGCAAGCAGGGGGTCGGCCTGGTCGTCGATGCGGGCGCAGCCGTGGCGTTGAAGCGCCTCGTCGTGCAGACCGACACCCCCGGCTTCACCGCGGAGGTGCTCGCCGGCGACGCCGCGGGTGGGCCGTTCACGCGCGTCGCGGACGAGCGCGTCGTGGGCGCCCGTGCCGTGTTCGGGCTGGCGACCGGCGCCAGTCATCGCTACTTCGTCGTCTGGATCACCACGCTTGCGGGCGACGCGGCGCGGCTGAACGAGGTGACGGCGGGCTGAGCCGAGCCGAGGTGCGCCGAGCGGGCCTGCCGCTAGAACTCGAGCTTGCTGCGGCGCTCGTGGCGCTCCAGCGCGAGCTCGATCAGCTGGTCGAGCAGCTCGGCGTACGGGATTCCCGACGCCTCGAAGAGCTTCGTGTAGACGCTCGTCGGCGTAAAGCCCGGGATCGTGTTCAGCTCGTTGACGAGCACGCTGCCGTCCGCGCGGACGAAGCAGTCGGCCCGGGCCATGCCCTCGCACTCCGTCGCCACGAACGCGTCGATCGAGACCTGCTGCACGAGGGCGATCGTCGCCGCGTCGAGGCGCGGCGGCACGATCAGGTCCATGCCGCCCGCGGCGTACTTCGCGTCGAAGTCGTACCAGTCGGCGTTGGCGACGATCTCGCCGGGGATCGAGGCCAGCGGGCGGCGGTTGCCGAGGACGCCGCACTCGACCTCGACGCCCTCGATGTTCTCCTCGATCAGCACCTTGTCGTCGTGTCGGCGTGCCAGCGCCACAGCGGCCTCCAGCTCCCCGGCCGACCGCACCTTCGAGATGCCGATCGACGAGCCGAGTCGCGCAGGCTTCACGAACACCGGGTAGCCGAAGGGGTTCTCGATCGCATCGCCGTCTCGCAGCGCGACATGGCGCGCGACCGGGATGCCACTGTCGCGCAGCACCTTCTTGAAGAAGTCCTTGTCCATGCACACCGCCGACGCGCCAACTCCCGACCCGACGTACGGGATGCCGGCCAGCTCGAGCAGCCCCTGCACCGTGCCGTCCTCGCCGAACGGGCCGTGCAGCACCGGGATCACGACATCGACCCCGCCCAGGGCGCCCGCCGTCGCCAGGGCGCCGCCTCCTGTCCCCAGCGGCAGGGTGGCCGCCGGGGAGGCGGCCGCCGCCGGGTCCGCCGCCGCTGCCGTGCCGGCCGCGAGAGCCGGCGCGCCCCCCAGCGCAGCCGTGCCGCCCGGAGACAGCGCCCAGCGCCCGTCGCGCCCGATCGCCACGGGCACCGTCTCGTAGCGCGCCGGGTCGAGGGCCGCGATCACCGAGCGAGCCGAGGCCAGCGAGACGTCGTGCTCGCTGGAGCGGCCCCCCATCAGCACTGCTACGCGGATGCGGGTCACGCCTTGGGAAGCGGTCGGGCGGCCGCGGCGGCCGTCGTCCTGGCCGGCGGTGTCGCGGGCGTCGTGTCGGGTGGGGCAGCCACGAGCCGGCCGACCGTGATCGTGACGCTCGCTCCAGGCTCTGCGCTCTCGAGGGCGGCAGGCTGCTGGTCGAGGACGACACCCTCCTGGGCCGGGTCGGTGGTATCCACGGGGACGACGGTCGCCCTGAGCCTCGCTGCCTCCAGCGTGCTGACCGCGCCTGCCTCGTCGAACCCGCTGACGTCCGGCACCTGCACCGAGGGCGCCACGAGCAGCTTCCCGACGGTGATCGTGATGACCGTCCCCGGCTGCACCTCGTCCTGGGCGATCGGGATCTGGCCGATCACCACCCCGTCATCGACGGGGTCGGTCGTGTCCTGCGTGACGACGATGGGCACGAGCCCGGCGGATTTCAGCGTCACGAGCGCGTCGGCGCGGTCGAGACCGTTCACGTCCGGCACCGAGATCGCCCGCGGCCCCTTCGAGACGAGCAGCGTGACGCGCTGGCCCGGCCGCAGCAGCGCCCCCTCGCCCGGGAGCGAGCCGACCACGTTTCCGGCAGCTTCGTTCGACTCGACATCCGTCCGGCCGGTGGTGAAGCCGGCGTCCTGGAGGGTCTGCGTCGCCTGGTCGAAGGTGAGGCCGGCGAGGCTGGGCACGCCGACGGGCTTCTGCCCGCGCGAGACGTTGATCCGCACCCGCGCCTTCTGAGCCACCTTCGTGCCCGGCTTCGGGTCCTGCGCCATCACACGGCCGATTGGCTTCGACGACTCGATCTCGAACACCTGCGGCACGAGCAGCGCCTGCTGCAGCGCCGCGATCGCCTCGCTCTCCTTCATGTTGCGCACGTCGGGCACGGTCGCCTTCGGCAGGCCCGTCGAGACGCGAATGCGGACGGAGTTGCCCTTGGTGGTCTTCTCGCCGGCCGGCGGGGCCTGGGAGATGACGTAGTCGGCAGACACCTTCTGGTGTGCCACGCGCCTGACGTCGGGCGTCAGCTCGGCGTCCCGGATCTTCGTGATGGCCTGCTCCTCGCGGAGGCCCTCCACGAACGGGATGATCGCCGGCGCACTGGCGTCGAGCCGGGTCTGGATCTTCGTGTACCCGAAGTACGCGCCTGCGCCGATCGCGGTGACCGCGAGGAGTGCGAGCAGCCACGGCCAGACGCGGGGACGCTTCCGCCTGCTGCGGCCGGGCGGCTGGTAGCCGTAGTAGGCGCCGCCCGGCTTCGTCACTTTCGCAGCCTGATCGGGCGGCACGATGGCGGTGGAGGAGCCGACGTCTGCGCTGCCGCCGGTCAGCAGCGCGGTGGCGGCGGCCTCGGTCTCTGCGCTCGGCGCGATGCCGCGCGCGAAGCTGGCGAGCTCGGCGTCGAAGGCCTCGGCACTGCGGTAGCGCGCCGCGGGCGTCTTCGCGAGCGCGCGCAGGACGATCGAGTCGAGCTCGCGCGGGATGCCACGGCGGTGGGTTGACGGCGCGGCCGGCACGCCGTTCAGATGCTTCATTGCAATCTCGAGCGGCTGCTCGCCGGCGAACGGAACCGTCCCCGTGAGCAGCTCGTACAGCACGACGCCGGCCGAGTAGAGATCGGAGGCGGGGCTGATCGGCCCTCCGCGCGCCTGCTCCGGTGAGAGGTACTGGGCGGTGCCGACGATCGAGCCCACCTCGGTCATCTCGCTGGCGCCCGAGCGGGCGATGCCGAAGTCGGTGACCTTGCAGCGGCCGTCCTCGCCGACGAGGACGTTGTGCGGCTTGATGTCGCGATGGACGATGCCGTTGCGGTGCGCGAAGCCGACGGCGGCGAGGATCTGCCGCACGTAGTCGATCGCGACCGGGATCGGCAGCGGGCCCTCGCGCACGATCAGGTCCTTCAGCGTCGGGCCCTCGAGGTACTCCATGGCGATGTACGAGGAGCCCTCGGCCTCGCCGCGGTCGTAGATCGCGACGATGTTGGGATGGGAGAGGCTGGCGGCGTTCTGCGCCTCGCGCCGGAACCGCTCGAGGAAGCCCACGTCGTTCGCGTGGCGGTCGTCCAGGATCTTGATCGCCACGCGGCGGCCCAGCTCCTGATCCTCGGCGAGGTACACGGCGGCCATGCCGCCAGTCCCGAGCCTGCTCAGGATACGATAGCGCGTGTCGAACACGCGGCCGATGAAGCGATCGTTGGCGTTCACGAGGTCACGAGTTCGGCGTCCGCCGTAAGAGTGCCTGCATGATCGTCTTCGCGATGGGCGCGGCCGTCGCGCCGCCGGTGCCCCGTTGGCCCTCCAGAACGACCGCGACGGCAACCGTCGGGTTGTCCGCGGGGGCGAACGCGACGAACCAGGTGGTGTTGACCCCGGGAACGGCCGTCTCGCCCGTGCCGGTCTTGCCGGCGACGCGGACGCCGGGAATGCGCGCGTTGCCGCCGGTGCCGCGGGACACCGCCTGCTCCATCATCTCGGTCAGCTTCGCGGCCGTCTCGGGCTTGATCGCCGGGCCGAGCTCCTCGCGTCGCGTCGCCGTGAGCAGCTTCCCCTCGGGAGACGTGATGTGGTCGATCACGTGCGGCCGCATGACGATGCCGCCGTTGCCGATCGCGCCGACCACCATCGCCATCTGCAGCGGCGTCACCAGCAGCCGCTCCTGCCCGAAGGCGAAGCGGCCAGGGTCGACGTCGCTGTTCGACTTCGGCTGGTAGAGCGTGCTGCCGTTGTAGAGACCGCTCGCAGCGCGCTCCCCGGCCGGCGTCTCGAGCGGCGGCACCGAGTAGAAGCCGAACCGCTTCGCGTAGGAGAGGATCGTCTTGGGGCCGAGCTCCTTCCCGATCTCGCAGAACACGGAGTTGATCGAGTGGACGAGGGCGTCGGTGAGCGTCACCTTGCCGAATACCTCGGGGCCGTTCTGGTCGGAGTAGTTCGAGACCTTCTTGCCGTACTCGATGCAGTAGCCGGGGTCCTGGAAGCGCGAGTCGGGGCCGTACGCGCCCGAGTCGAGCGCGGCTGCCATCGTGATCAGCTTGAATGTCGAGCCGGGCGTGAAGAGGCCGGCTGTCGCCCGGTTGAGGAGCGGCGCGGGCGGCGTGCAGGGCGCCTTCGTCGCTGCGATCTTCGAGAAGTCCTTCTCCACCTGGTTCGGGTTGAAGCCCGGCGAGGTGGCCATCACGAGGACACGGCCGGTGTGTGGGTCGAGCGCGACGGCCGAGCCGCACCTGCCGGCGAGCGCCTGCTCGGCGAGGTACTGGGCGCTGGGGCGGACGGTGAGGTGGAGGTCGTTGCCCTTGACCGTCGAGCCGGACAGCCGGTCGGCGAGCGTGCCGAGCCCGGCGTTGGCCGCGGTCAGGTAGTCGTTCTGCGAGCGCTCGAGGCCGGTGCGCGACCGCGCCTGCGTCGAGTAGCCGATCACGTTGGAGAGCAGCCGCCCCGTGGGATAGGCGCGGAAGTAGAGGGTCTGGTCGCTGACCTCCTTCGCGACGTTCGTCGCCATCACCGTGCGGCCGTCGCCGGCGATGATCCGGCCGCGCTCGACGGTGAGCTGGGCGACCCGCTGGATCGCGTTGTCCTGCCGGTCGTTGAGGCCGCCGACTGCCCAGGTCTGCCAGTACGTGGTGGCGACGACGACTGCGGCCAGCAGCAGCAGCGCGACGACGGCGACACGGGTGATCGAGCGGTTCATGCGCGCGAGTTCGCCCGGTGTGAGACGAGCAGGAGGCCGGCCACGAGCACGAAGTTTGCGACGACGCTGGAGCCGCCGTACGAGACGAAGGGCAGGGTGATGCCCGTCAGCGGGATCACCCGCACGACGCCGCCGAGAATGATGAAGGTCTGCAGCGCGAAGCCGAACGTGAGCCCGACGGCGAGCAGCTTGGAGAAGCCGTCCTGCGCCATGTGCGCGACCCGGAAGCCGCGCAGCACGAACAGCATGTAGACGAGGAGGAGCGCGGCCACGCCGATCAGGCCGAGCTCCTGCGCGAGCGCGGAGTAGATGAAGTCGGTCTTGAGGAAGGGGATCAGCTCGCCGCCGCCGGCGTTCGTGAACGTGCCCCTGCCGAAGCCGGTCCCGCCCACCTGCCCGTGTGCGATGGAGTAGAGCGACTTGACGAGCTGGTAGCTGGCGCAGTCCTGGCGAAGCTCCAGCTTGCCGTTGAGGGCGCAGGGCACCGGCTGCTCCGTCCACGGGTGCAGCCAGATCGTGACGCGGTCACGCACGTGGTCGACGTACCGGTAGGCGCCGTAGCTGCCGGCGGCGAAGAGAACGAGGCCGAGGGCCACGAACAGCGAGCGCCCGGTGGCCGCGTACAGCATCGCCAGGAAGATCCCGAAGTAGAGCAACGCGCTGCCGAGGTCGTTCGTGGCGAGCAGGGTCAGCATCGCGACGCCCCAGATCGCCAGCAGCGGCCCGAAGTCCTTGAGTCGGCCCTGAGCGAGCACCTCGCGCTTCTCGCGCAGGTACGCGGCCAGGAAGACGATCAGCATGATTTTCGCGATCTCGCCGGGCTGGAACTGGAACGGCCCGAGCCGGATCCAGAGGCGCGCGCCGTTGATCGTCGTGCCGACCACCGGGAGCACCGGCAGCATCAGCAGCACGATCGAGCCGAGCCCGATCAGGTACTTGTAGCTCTCGAGCCGTCGGTAGTCCTTGCGGAACGCCCAGAGGGTGACTGCGAAGAGAGCGACGGCGATGACGATCCAGATGCTCTGGCGTAGCGCGTCCTCGGGCCGGATGCGATAGATCTCGGTGACGCCGACCGCGGTCAGGAGGCCGGCGATCGGCACCAGGTACGGATCGGCGTTGGGCGTCGCGAAGCGGGCGGCGAGGTGGGCGGCCGCGTACACGGCGATGAAGAAGACGGCGTAGCCGAGCGAGCCGGCCGAGATCTCGGACTGGCGCGCGATGTAGACGCTCGTGAAGCCGACGCCCGTGATCAGGGCGACGGCGAGCAGGGTCAGCAGCTCGCGGTTGCGATGGCTCACGGGTAGGTCACCTCACGAGCTCGCGCTCGAAGGCCCGGACGGCGGAGAGCGCGAGTCGCTTCGAGTGGAGGCCATGGTCGAACAGGCGCAACCGCTCCGGCTGCGAGAGCTGAGCGGCCAGCACCGGGCTGACGTAGACGGCGCGATAGAGGCGCAGGCGGCTCGCGAGCTCCCACGGCACGCCCTGGTACACGGCGACCCGGCCGCGGCCGTCGGCGCCGACGAAGTGGACGCGCGAGAGCATGGCGAGGCCCGCAGCGATCGCCACCGCGAGCAGGACGAGGAGCCCGACGACGTAGGGGAGCTTCCGGTGGCGGCGGTGGCGGCGCGTCACGAGCGGCGGCTCGGTGGGTGCCGCCGCCGGCACGGTCTGCGCGGGCGTGGTGGGCGCCCCGACGATCGTCGGCTCGGTGTCCGTCGGTGCCGCGTCGTTCCAGCCCGTCACGGCCTGCTCGGCGGGCAGGATCATCGTTGCCGCCGCGGGCGGCAGCGGGAGCTCGCCGGTCTCCTCGGCCGGCGACGGTCCGGCGACGATCTCGAAGCAGACGCAGGTGATGTTGTCCTCGCCGCCGGCGGCATTCGCGGCGGCGACGAGCGCGCGCACCGCCGCCTCGAGACTGGTGCGCTCGCGGAGCAGGATCGAGCGCACGTCCCTGTCGCCGACCATGGTGGTGAGGCCGTCCGAGCACAGCAGGTACACGTCGCCCGGCTCGGCCACCACCTCGAGGAAGTCGACCTCGACGTTCACGTCTGTGCCGAGCGCCCGGGTGATGACGGCCCGCTGCGGATGGCCCTCTGCCTCCTCGGGCGTCAGCTGGCCCGTGCGGACGAGCTCGGCCACGAGCGAGTGGTCGGGCGTGAGCTGCTCGAGCGTGTCGCCGCGCAGGCGGTAGGCGCGCGAGTCGCCGACGTGGCCGATCGACAGCGTCTCCTCACCGACGAGCACCGCCGTGACGGTGGTGCCCATGCCGGCTGCGGCCGGGTCGGTGAGCGAGCGCTCCTGGATCCGCCGGTTGCCCTCACGGATGGCTGCGACGACGTCGATCGGCGGGCCGGCGTGCACGGCCTCCTCGAGCGCGGTGGCAGCAAGCCGCGACGCGATCTCGCCGGCGAGGGCTCCACCCATGCCGTCGGCCACGGCGAACAGCGGGGGCTCGCGGACGAATGAGTCCTCGTTGCGGCGCCGACGGCGGCCGGCATCGGAGAGCGCTGCGCTACGACCGATTCTCATGGCTCGAAGCGGAACTCCGTCTCGCCGACGCGCACGAGATCGCCGGGCTCGAGACGCACCGCTCCCGTGAGCAGCACGCTGTTCACGAACGTCCCGTTGGTTGAGCCGACGTCCTCGAGCCAGACGCCGTCGGGCCGCGGGTCGAGCCGCGCATGCAGCGCCGAGGCGAACTGGTCGCCGGGCAACACGAGATCGTTCTCGTTGGCGCGGCCGATCGTCATCGGCACGTTGCCGATCGAGCGCAGCGAGCCGGGCTCGAGCGTCGGGCTGTCCATCACGACAAGCTTGCCGGCGGGCAGCAGCGTCGCGTTGACGAGCAGCCTGCGCGCCTCCTGGGGCGAGAGGATCATGCTCTCCTGCCCGGCGCCGCCGCCGCTGCGCACCTCCCGCGAGGCGGCGCGCAGGATGCGCCAGATGACGAGGTAGAGCAGGATGAGGAATGCGACCTTGAGGACGAGCAGGACGGTCTCGACCATCGCGGAGCCGACGATCACCGCTCCGTCCGCTCGAAGACGAGCTCGGTCGAGCCGACCTCGATCCGGTCGCCGGCCTCGAGCTTCACGCGTTTCACCTTCTTGCCGTTGACGAGCGTCCCGTTCGTCGAGCCGAGGTCGACGAGCCAGTGGACGCCGCTCTCCAGGCGGATCTCCGCATGCTGGCGCGAGACGTTGTGGTCGGGCACGACGATGTCGCATTCGCGCGAGCGGCCGAGCACGGAGGCGGGCTTCACCAGGGCCTGGCGCCCGGCCGCGCTGACGAGTGCCGCGACGACCGGCGGCAGCGGCTCGAACTCGTGGTCGATCGCCTGGGCGGGCTCGTCGGCGGCGGGCGGGGCATAGATCATCGTCTCGGGTTGCGGGCCTGGCGCAGGCGGTGCGGCAGCCGCAGGCGGAGCGGCAAGAGGCGGCACGACAGGCGCGGGCGCCGGCACGGCGACGCGCGGCACGATGAGCGGCGGCGCGTCCGGCACCAGCGGCAAGCCTTCGTCGGCCAGGAACGACTCGTCGCTCGCCAGCTCCGGGATCGGCGGCGGCAGCACCGGCTCGGCGCCGCGGCGGGGTCGCTCCGCGCGGGCCGTCTGCACCATCCGGGTCGCGATGCCGAAGTGGCCGAGCGGCAGATCCCTGTCGGTGTCGATCGTCACCGTCGGCGGCGAGAGCAGCACGTAGCCCTCGCGGCGCGCGTGCTCGCCCAGGAAGTCCTGCAGCTCGAGGACGAGCGACGGCTCGTAGTCGGCGAACTGCGTGCGGTCACCGGTGCTCAGGAAGAGCGTGAACTCGTTGGGCGCGTACGTGCGCGAGACGGAGACCATCCGGTGGTCGTCCATCTCCTTCGTCAGCTTGCGCGCGAGCTCCACGGGCTGGACGTGCGTCCGGAAGGCGCGCCCGAAGACCCCCTCGAAGAGGCCCTCGATCTTCTGCTCGATGGTCCGGAGGACGCTCATGGAAAGCCTTTAGGGACCCTCACGAGTCTAGCTGGGGGCCCCGACCGACGGCCACGGCGCGCTCGCGCACGCGGCGCCACGGGATGCGCGGAGCCGCGAGGGCACCGCAGGTCAGCGCGGCCGAGATGACGAGTGGTACGCCTGCCAGGCCGTGCACGGGGACGACGGTGAGCGTGATCAGCAGTGCGCCGAACCCGGCGAGCCACCAGCGCGAGCGGTTGCGCACGAGCGGCAGCAGCGCTGCGGCCGCCGCCAGCACGACGGCTTCGATCGCAAGCTCGGGCCGGTGCTGCAGCAGCTGCAGCAGCGGCCGCACGGTGGCGGCGAGGTTCTCGCTGCCCGCGATGCCGAGCGCGCCGGGGACGGCGGCGCCGAACGGCAGGGCGCGGCCCGCAAGCCCGTTCGCCAGCACGCCGAGCAGCACAATGCCACCGCCGAGGAGCGCGCGGCGCGGCAGCGACCGGACGTGGGCGACGGCCAGCGGGGCGAGCCCCAGCAGCGACAGCGCGCCGAGCACGGGGGCAAGGGCCAGCAGCAGCCCGTCGGCGGGGCGCCTGCGGAAGACGATCAACCAGACCGCGGCGAGCGCGGCCCACAGCAGGCCGGCCGCCAGGGAGATGTTGCCGAGCGGCAGGATCGGCACGGCGAGCGCGAAGGCCAGCGCGCCTGTCGGCGAGACCAGGCCGAGCAGCCCGGCGATCAGCGCCAGCAGGGGCGCACCGCCGGTCGGGAAGGAGGGGATCGTGGCGGCCGCCCAGGCCGCGAACGCGGCTGCCAGACCCGCCGGGAGGAGGCGCTCGGCGCTGCCGGCCCGTTCGATGATGGGCGCGCGCACGCGGACGCCACTGCCCTTCGTGCGCCTGCCGTCGCCCCCTGTGGGCCCGTCGCCACCGCTGCCATCGCCGCCACCGCCACCGCCGTGCCGCGGCTCTGCCGGCCTGCGCTCGAGCGCAGGCCGGGCCGGGCGTACGGCCCGGGTGACACGAGTGGCGCGCTCGCGCGGGCGGTCCTGCTTGCGGGAGCGGTCGGCGACGCGTCGGCGCGGAGCAGCGCGCAGCGCGGCGGCCAGCGCCTCGGCGGAGGGCCGTTCGGCAGGGTCGAGCGAGAGGGCGCGGTCGACAAGGCCGAGCAGCTGCTTCGGCAGGTCGGGGCGCTGGCCGGCGAGCGGCTCTGCGCCGATGCGGATGCCACGCGCCGTCTCCAGCAGCGAGCCGTTCCAGAACGGATGCTGACCGGCGAGCGCCTCCCAGAGCAGGACGCCGATTGCCCAGACGTCGGCGGGCGGGCCGCCCTTGGCGCCACGCAGCCGCTCCGGCGAGATATACGCGAGCGTGCCCGGGACGTCGCCCTGCGCGGTCAGCGTCTCCTCCTCGGCGACCAGTGCCAGGCCGAAGTCGAGGAGCTTGGCGTTCACGCCCTGGGACTCGGCCATGAGGATGTTCGACGGCTTCACGTCGCGGTGGACGATGCCGCGGCCGTGTGCGTACGCGAGCGCGTCGAGGATCTGCGCGGCCGCCTCGATCGCCTCGCCGTCGCGCAGCTGCCCGGAGCGGATGACGTCGCGCAGCGTGCGGCCCGGCACGTACTCGTAGGCGATGTAGACGTGGCCGGTGTCGCGCCCCAGCGCGTAGGCCCGGATCACGTTGGGGTGCCTGAGCTGGGCTGCTGCCCGGGCCTCCCGCTCGGCACGCTCGCCGGCCTTCCCCTCCCGTGCGACCATCTTCAGCGCGACCTCGCGGCCGGTCGGCTCGTGCAGCGCCAGCCACACCGAGCCCGAGCCGCCGCTGCCCAGCGGGCGCAGCGGCCGGTAGGCGCCGAGGACCAGGCTCGTCGGTGCGAGGGCGTCGGCTGCTGCTCCCATCTCCATGAATTGGTTGGACGACGAGGCACGAACTCCTTTGCCCGGTCGGAAAAGCGGTAGAGTGGTGGCGCCCTCCCGGAGCACTATGGCGCGCGACGACGACGACATCGAGTTCGACTTCTTTGCCGAGCCCGAGACCCGGGAGGCTCAGCCGAGCGAGCGCGGCTTCCGCGGCAGCGCTCCCCGGCAGGACAAGGCACCCCGGCGGCCCGCTCCGGCGACACCGCTGCTGCGCCTCCTCGGCCTGGTCGGCTTCGCGATTCTGATCGTCGTGCTGCTCGTGCTCTGGGTGTCGAGCTGCGGCGGCACGAGCAAGGCCACGACGTACCGCAACTACATGGCCAAGGCCAGCGTTCTCGGCGTGGGCTCGCAGAAGGTCGGCAAACAGCTGATGGCCGCGCTCAATACCGCGGGCATCAAGGCGGCTGAGCTCGACCCGAAGCTTCGCAACCTTGCCCAGCAGGAGCAGCAGCGTGTCGTCAGCGCCCAGGCGATCGCGCCGCCGAAGGCACTCGCCGACCAGCACGCCAGGCTGCTCGAGGCGCTCCGGCTGCGCGTCTCCGGCCTGCAGGGCCTCGCCGGTGTCTTCCGCACCGCCGCGACGGCCAAGGACAGCGCCGAGACGGCCCGCAAGCTGGCGGTGCAGGCGCAACGGCTCGTCGCAGCCGATGTCGTCTGGGCCGATCTCTTCAAGAGCGCAGCCGACGTTCAGCTTCAGCTCGAGGGCATCGCGGGCGTCACCGTGCCCTCCTCGGATCTCCTCGCCGGCAACGAGCTCGGCAGCTCGAGCACCTGGGTGCCGATCCTCCAGCGCATCTCCGGCGCGGCGACGGGTGGCGGCGCCACCGCAGCCGGCCTTCACGGCATGGGCCTGTACGCCGTCAAGGTGCTGCCCGCCGGCACGCTGCTCTCCAGCACCACCGAGACGACGATCGTCGCGAAGACCGACCTCGGCTTCGAGGTCACCGTCGAGGACACGGGCGAGAACCAGGAGGTGCAGGTGGGCGTCACCCTGACGATCCTCCAGTCGCCGCGATCGATCGTGAAGAAGGCCGTCATCGACCAGATCAACCCGGGCGAGCAGAAGACCGTGATCTTCGACAACCTGGGCCCCGTGCAGTTCGCCAAGAAGACGTCGGTCAAGGTCGACGTGACGCCCGTGCCCGGCGAGAAGTCGACGACGAACAACTCGGCCGAGTACCCGGTCATCTTCTCGCTCGGCTAGCCGGCCGATGCCGCTGCTTGCCTTCGTCTCCTCGTCCGTGGCCGGCTGGCTCGCCGTGGGCGCCGCCGTGGGCGCCGGCGTCGCCGTGGTCACGGCGGCCTGGTTCGCCGGCCGGATTCGCAGCATCCGCGCCGGCCAGCGAGTGCTGCTCGGTGGCGGCAAGGGCGATCTCGTCGACTTCGCGGTCTCGCTGCAGGCGCGCATCGACGACCTCCACCGCGCCGTCGACGAGGTGGCCGCAGGGCTCTCGCGCGTCGACCGCCGCGTCGACGGCACGTTCGCCAACGTCGCCGTCGTCCGCTATGACGCCTACGAGGACACCGGCGGCCACCAGTCCGCCTCGGTGGCGCTGCTGGACGGCATGCGCTCCGGCATGGTGCTCACCGCCATCCAGGGCCGCGACTACGCCCGCATCTACGTGAAGCAGCTCGAGCGCGGCCGCGCCTCGATCGCCCTCTCCCCCGAGGAGCTGGAAGCGGTCGAGCGGGCGATGACGTCGTAACCAACCCGTTACGCCGCCGTCTCCGCCCGTGTCGTTACACTCGCGCGATATGGATCACGTGCTCGTCCTGAATGCCAGCTTCGAGCCGCTCAACGTGTGCTCCGTTCGGCGCGCACACGTCCTGCTGCACAAGCGCAAGGCCGAGCTGCTCGAGGCGCTCGAGCGGCCGCTGCGCTCCGCCTCCGGCGCCCATCCGTGGCCGCTCGTGATCCGGCTGATCGACTACGTCCGCGTGCCCCGCTCGACGTCGCGCAAGATCTCGCGCCGGGCGCTGTTCGCGCGTGACGGCTGGCGCTGCGTCTACTGCGGCACCGCGGCGGGGCGGATGACTCTCGATCACGTCGTCCCGCGCAGCAGGGGCGGCGAGTCGGTGTGGGACAACGTCGTCACCGCCTGTGCGCCGTGCAACCTGCGTAAGGGCGACCGTCCGCTCGAGCAGACGGGAATGATGATGGCAGCGCCGCCGCGCCCGCCGCAGCCCGTCCTCTTCATCCGGCTCGCGTCGCCGTCGGTGCCGCAGAGCTGGAAGCCGTACCTCGGGGAGGGCGCTCTGGGCGTCGCTTCCGCTTCCGCCGCGTAGCCAGGCGGCGTAGGCTGCGCAGGTCACTGCGAACTCGCTCAAGGAGCGTCAGGCATGCACCTCGTCGACCAGGATGTCCCCGGCCCGAAGCGCGACTATGTCGGCTACGGCCCCGCCGGCCCGAAGGTGGTCTGGCCGAACGACGCGAAGCTCGTCGTCAACATCGTCGTTAACTACGAGGAGGGTTCCGAGTACTCGGTGCCGGCGGGCGATGCGCGCAACGAGGGGCTCGCCGAGATCCCGTACTCGATGCCGCCGGAGTACCGCGACCTCGCCGTCGAGTCGATGTACGAGTACGGCAGCCGCGCCGGCATCCATCGCATCAACCGGCTCTTCGACGAGTACGGGGTGCCGACGACGTACTTCGCGGCCGCCGTCGCGGTCGAGCGCAACCCGACGATCGCGGCGTACCTCCGCGGGTCGCATCACGAGGTGTGCAGCCACGGCTGGCGCTGGTCGGAGCACTGGCTGATGTCGCGCGAGGAGGAGGCGGAGAAGATCCGCTGGACGATCGCGTCGTTTGAGCGGACCGTCGGCACGCGGCCGGTCGGCTGGTACTGCCGCTACGGCCCCAGCGTCAACACCCGCGAGCTCGTGGTCGAGGAGGGCGGCTTCCTCTACGACTCGGACGCCTACAACGACGATCTGCCGTACTTCACCGAGGTCAACGGCAAGCGGCACCTGGTGATCCCCTACACGCTCGCGACGAACGACGTGCGCTACTCGCTGGCGCAGGGCTTCAGCGGGCCGAGCGACTTCTTCGACATGTGCGCGCGCTCGCTGGACGAGCTGCTGCGCGAGGGCCGGGCCGGCCACCCGAAGATGATGTCGATCGGGCTGCACCCGCGGCTCGTCGGGCAGCCCGGGCGCGTGTCGGCGCTGCGGGAGTTCATCGAGCAGGCGCTGGCACACGGCGACGTGCTGTTCACCACGCGCAAGCACATCGGCGAGTGGTGGGTCGCCCACCACGAAGAGTTCGCGAGCTAGGGGGAGATGATGTCGGAAGGGCTACGTGACCGGGCCGCAATCGTCGGCGTCGGTGAGACCGAGTATTCGAAGGCGTCGGGGCGCACCGAGCTCGCGCTCGCGTGCGAGGCGATCGGGAAGGCGGCGGCAGACGCCGGGATCTCGATCGACGAGATCGACGGCCTCGTCCGCTACGACATGGACACGGTGGACGAGGTGGCGCTGACCTCGTCGGCCGGCCTGCGCAACCTGCGCTGGATGAGCCAGACCGGCTACGGCGGCACCGGCGGCAACGCGGTGATCGTGCACGCGGCCGCTGCGATCGCCGCCGGCGTCGCGAACACGGTGGTCTGCTACCGCTCGCTCAACGAGCGGTCGGGCGCCCGCTACGGGCAGGCCTCGACCTGGATGAGCGAGCAGGTCGGCGGCTTCGAGCAGTTCCAGATGCCGTGGGGCCTGCTCACACCCGCGCAGGCGTTCGGCATGTTCGCGCGGCGGCACATGGTCGAGTTCGGCTGGACGAGCGAGCAGTTCGGCGCCGTTGCAGTCGCGCTGCGCAAGCACGGCAGCATGAACCCGCGCGCGATGATGCGCAAGCCGATCACCGTCGAGGACCATCAGGCGTCGCGGCTGATCGCCGACCCGCTGCACCTGCTTGACTGCTGCATCGAGAGCGACGGCGGCTGCGCCGTCATCGTCACGCGCGCCGACCGCGCCCGCTCGCTGCGGCAGCCGCCCGCCTGGATCATGGGCGCCTCGCAGGGCTCGGGCACGCGCGCGCGGGGGATCGTCTTCCGCGACGACCTCGCCACGACCGAGGCAACCTTCACCGCGAAAGACGTCTACGCCTCGGCGGGCATCGGCCCGGCGGACGTCGACGTCGCAATGATCTACGACCACTTCACACCGTTCATCCCGATGGCGCTCGAGGCCTACGGCTTCTGCGGGCGCGGTGAGGGCGGGCCGTTCGTCGAGGGCGGCCGCATCGAGTTCGACGGTGAGCTGCCGGTGAACACGCACGGCGGCAACCACTCGGAGGCGTACATCCACGGCCTCCCGCACGTCATCGAGGCGGTGCGCCAGCTACGCGGCACCTCCACCGCACAGGTGCCAGGCTGCGAGATCGTGCTGTCGTGCAGCGCGGTCGCCCAGCTGTCGGCCGCCGTGATCCTGAGGAAGGACTGACATGTTGAGAGGAATGCCGCTGCCGCGGCCCGACCACGACACGCAGCCGTTCTGGGACGCTGCCCAGGAGGGGCGCTACGTCGTCCCGCGCTGCACGGCCTGCGGCAACGGCCACTGGCCGCCGGCGCCGATGTGCCCCCACTGTCACGCGGGCGCCGAGGCGATCGCCTGGGTCGAGTCGGCCGGCCGGGGCACGGTCTACAGCTGGGTCGTCGCGAACCACCCCGTGGCCGAGGTGCTCGTCGACCAGGTGCCATACGTGATCGCGCTGATCGACGTCGAGGACGGTGTGCGCGTCGTCGGCAACGTCGTCGGCTGCGACCCCGCGACGGTCACCGCGGGCATGGCGGTCGAGGTGTTCTTCGAGGAGCGGGAGGAAGGCGTCCGCGTCCCCAACTTCCGCGTTCC
>CANFDS010000033.1 GCA_947445525.1 Actinomycetota bacterium
AGCTGTCCGGGGGCCAGCAGCAGCGCGTCGGCCTGGCGCGGGCGCTGGCGGCCGACCCGCGGCTGATGCTGATGGACGAGCCGTTCTCGGCGGTCGACCCGATCGTGCGCGAGCGCCTGCGCCAGGACTTCCTGCGCCTCCACCGCGAGCTGCCGAAGACCGTGTTGTTCGTGACGCACGACATCGACGAGGCGATCCAGATGGGGACGCGCATCGCGGTGCTGCGGGAGGGGCGGCTGGTGCAGGTCGCGGCGCCTGCCGAGCTGCTGGCGCGGCCCGCCGACGACTTCGTCGCGCAGCTGGTCGGAGCCGACCGCGCGCTGAAGGCGCTCGCGCTGCTGCGGCTGGGCGACCTGCCGCTGGTGGCGCCGGGGCCGGGCGTGGGCGCCGCCGGGGCCGCCGCCGGGAGCCCGGGCGCCGTGCCGCGCCTCGGCATCGAGCAGTCGGCCCGCGATGCGCTCGCGCTGCTGATCGGGGGTGGCACCGCCAGCGTCCTCGTCGTGCGGCCGGGCGGTGAGATCGTGGGAGCCATCACCGTCGAGGCGATCTCGGCGGCGCTGCGCCGCGGCCGGGAGACGGCCCCAGGCGGTGGCGACGCCCCCGGCGATGGCGACGCGGGCGCAGCGGGCACGACGGACGCAGCGGGCGCATGAGCAAGGGCACCGCCACCGCCCAGAACGCCATGACCCCGGCCGAGGTCGCTGCCTTCCTGGCCGAGCCGCGCGAGGCCCGGCTCGCCACCGTGCGCGACGGCGGCGACGTCCACCTGACCCCGGTCTGGTACCTCGCCGAGCCCGATGGCCGCCTGCTCGTCTTCCTCGAGACCCGGCGCCTCCACCTCGCCAACCTCCGGCGGCGCCCGCGCGCGACCCTGCTCGTGGACGAGGACGCGCGGCCCCGCGGCGGCAGCGCCGCCCGCGCCGCCTCGTTCCGCTGCGCCGTCACCCTCGTCGACGACCCCGCGCTGGTCGACCCCGCGCGCGAGCGGCTGATCAGACGCTACCGCGGCCCCGACGCCACCCTGCCGCGCACCCCGGGCACCAGCTACGCCATGTGCGTGCTGACGCCGGAGCGCGTCACCGCGTGGGACTTCGCGAAGGGATGAGCGGGCCCGGCCCATCCGGGGCGCCGGGCGCTGGCGCAGCCGCCCCGCGCGCAGCCGCCGCCCGCACCGCCGCCCTGCGCCCCGCCGTCGACGGCTACTTCGCCGCGCTCGACGCGCTCGACGTCGAGGCCACCGTCGCCCTGTTCGCCCCCGGCGCCACGCTCGAGTGCGTCACCGACGGCCGCAACCCGCGCGGCCACGACGAGCTGCGCGCCTTCTTCCACGGCGTCGTCGACGGCTCGCGGGGCATGGTGCACCCGGTCGTCTGGATCGCGGTGGACGGGGAAGCCGGCTCGGTCGCGACCGTCCAGGAGTACCGCGACGAGCGCGACTCGGGCGCCGTCTACGAGGAGCGGACGTGCAACGTGTTCGGCTTCGACGGCGAGGGCCGCATCACCCGGCTGTGCTTCTGGCGGGGCAAGCGGGCGTGAGCGGGCGGTCGCCCGTATCCTTTCCGGTCCGATGAAGGTCATTCTCCCCGACGGCAAGGAGCTCGAGCTCGCGGACGGCGCGTCCGGCCTCGACGCCGCGCGCACGATCGGCCCGAAGCTGGCCGAGCAGGCGGTGCTGGTCAAGGTGAACGACGAGCCGGCCGACCTGCGCCTGCCGCTCCCCGACGGCGCCCGCATCCGCTTCCTGACGACGCGCGATCGGGAAGACCCGGACGCGCTCTACGTGCTGCGCCACTCGACGGCGCACCTGCTGGCCGAGGCCGTCCGCCGTCTGTACCCCGGCGTCAAGGTCGCGATCGGCCCGCCCATCGAGAACGGCTTCTACTACGACTTCGACTTCCCGGCGCCGATCAGCGATGCCGACCTCGAGCCGATCGAGCAGGAGCTGCAGCGGCTGATCAGCGAGGGCCGCAGCTGGAGCCGCGACGAGATCTCCCGCGACGAGGCGAAGGCCCGCTTCGCCGCCGAGGGCGAGCCGTACAAGGTCGAACTGGTCGACACCGCCGTGGGTGGCATCTCGCTGTACACGCAGGGCGCCTTCACCGATCTCTGCCGCGGCCCGCACCTGCAGGACGCGAAGCCGATCAAGGCGGTCAAGCTGACGAGCCTCGCGGGCGCCTACTGGCGCGGCGACTCGACGAAGCAGCAGCTCACCCGCATCTACGGCACCGCCTTCTTCGCCCAGGCCGACCTCGACACGCACCTGGCCCGCCTGGAAGAGGCGCGCAAGAACGACCATCGCCGGCTCGGCCGGCAGCTCGACCTCTTCCACTTCAGCGAGCTCAGCCCCGGCAGCCCGTTCTGGCACCCCCGCGGCATGGTCGTCTGGAACGTGCTGGAGGACCTGCGCCGCAGCGAGAACGCCGCGCGCGGCTACGTCGAGGTGCGCACCCCGCAGATCTACGACAAGGAGCTGTGGGTCACCTCGGGGCACTGGGAGAAGTACCGCGAGCACATGTTCACGTTCCAGGCCGAGGAGCGCGAGTACGGCCTCAAGCCGATGAACTGCCCCGGCCACTGCGCCCTCTACTCGGACGGCGCGTGGAGCTACCGCGACCTGCCGATCCGCATGGCCGAGGCGGGGAACCTGCATCGCAACGAGCTCTCGGGTGCGCTGCACGGTCTGCTGCGCGTGCGCATGTTCGCCCAGGACGACGCGCACCTGTTCGTGACGCCCGAGCAGATCGAGGACGAGGTGCTCGGCTGCCTCGAGTTCGGCTACTCGATCTACGACCGCTTCGGCCTCGACATCAGGGTCGAGCTGTCGACCCGGCCCGAGAACAAGCTCGGCACCGACGAGGAGTGGGACCGCGCCGAGGCCGCGCTGGCGCAGGCGCTCGCCCGCAAGGGGCTCGAGTACCAGGTGAATGCCGGCGATGGTGCCTTCTACGGCCCCAAGATCGACCTGCACATGCGCGACTCGCTGGGCCGCGGCTGGCAGATCGGCACGGTGCAGCTCGACTTTCAGCTGCCGCAGCGCTTCGGCCTCAGCTACCAGGGCGCCGACAACGCCGAGCACACGCCGGTGGTCATCCATCGCGCCCTGATCGGCTCGTTCGAGCGCTTCATCGGCATCCTGCTCGAGCACACCGGCGGCGAACTGCCCGTGTGGCTCGCGCCCGAGCAGGTGCGCCTCGTGCCGGTAGGGGAGGGGCATCGCGGGATCGCCGCCGCGCTGCACGACCGCCTCGCCGCCGCGGGCGTGCGGGTGGGCGTCGACCAGCGCGACGAGACCATCGGCCGGCGCATCCGCGACGCCGAGCTGCTGCGCGTGCCGCACGTGATCGTCTACGGCGACCGCGACTCCGAGGACGCGCTGCCGGTGCGCTCACGCGGCCACGAAGGGGTGCGCACTTTGTCTCTTGACGCGCTTGTGTCAGAGTTGGCTACTCTATGACACTGCCAAGCAGGGGCGCGAGCTTCCTCACCTCCGGGGCAACAGGCCTATCGGGGGTCAACCGAGAAGTCGGACAACGAGGAACCGGGCCGCTGCTTGCAGCGGTCTTGTCGTATTGCGGAAAGGACGTCGTACCTAGGTGATAGCCCTTTGAGGCCCCGTCGCTTTGTCGAGCCGAACAGGCCACAGCCCGCCACGCGCATCAACGATGCGATCCGTGTGCCGGCCGTCCGCCTGATCGACGAGAACGGCGAGCAGAAGGGCATCGTTGCCGTACGCGACGCCCTCGAGTACGCGTTCTCCAAGAATCTCGACCTGGTCGAGGTGGCGGCTGCGGCCGATCCGCCCGTTGCCAAGGTCATGGATTTCGGCAAGTACCGGTACGAGCTCGAGCAGAAGGCGAAGCTCGCGCGCAAGCATCAGTCCCAGATTCTCGTCAAGGAGATCAAGCTCAGACCGAAGATCGGAGTTCACGACTACGAGACGAAGCGCGGCCACGTGCGCCGGTTCCTGGATCAGCGCGCGAAGGTCAAGGTCACGATCATGTTCCGCGGGCGGGAGACCTCCCATCCGGAACGGGGCCGCGATCTGCTCATCCGCCTCGCCGAAGATGTCAAGGACATCGGGGTTGTCGAGTCGGCACCCATCCTGGACGGTCGCAACATGGTCATGTTGCTGGGTCCCAACAAATACGCCGGAGTACATAAAGAAGATGCCGAAACAGAAGACACACAGCTCAGCGAAGAAGAGATTCAAGCTCTCGGCGACGGGGAAGTTGTCGCGGCGGCAGGCCTACCAGAGTCACAACCTGGGAGCGGCGAAGAGCCCGAAGCGTAAGCGGGCGTTCGGTCACGACCAGCCGGTCGACGACACGAACCGCCCCGCGATCCTGCGCATGCTGGGAAGGAGGTAGAGAGTGCCTCGCGTCAAGCGTGGCGTTGCCGCGCGCAAGAAGCGCCGCAAAGTTCTCGAGCAGGCGAAGGGCTACTGGGGCCTCAAGAGCACCAACTACCGCTACGCGAAGGAGCAGGTCGAGCACTCGCTCGTCTACGCCTATCGCGACCGGAAGGTGCGCAAGCGCCAGTTCCGCCGCCTCTGGATCGTCCGCATCAATGCGGCGGCCCGCGACAACGGCCTCTCCTACAACCAGCTGATCAACGGCCTGCACAGGGCCGAGATCCAGCTCGACCGCAAGGTGCTCGCCGACCTCGCGGTGAAGGATCCGGCCGCGTTCACCAAGGTCGCCGAGCGCGCGAAGGCCGCGCTCAGCAACTGATCCGAAGCGCCAGGGCCGCCGGAGCGCCGTCGTGATCACGTCGGCTGCGAACCAGCACCTGAAGCTCATCCGCAGGCTCGAGAGCCGCGCCCAGCGGGCGCGGCTCGGCCTGTTCGTGGCCGAGGGCGAGGACATCGTCGAGGCGGCGCTGGCCGCCGGGATCCAGCCCGTGCAGGCACTCGTGGATGCCGAGCGGCCGGTGCTGGAGTCACGCCTGCGCCACGTTGACCTGTGCGTGCCGGGCCTGCTCGGCGAGGTCTCGACGCTGGCGCATCCGCCCCGCGTGATCGCCATCTTCCGCGACGAGGACATGCCGCGGCTCGACCTGGACGCGGTGGCGGCGGGGACGGCGAAGGCGCCCGCGGTGGGCGTCGCGCTGTGGCACGTCGGCGACCCCGGCAACATTGGCACGCTGTTCCGTGCCGCCGACGCGCTGGGGCCGGCGTTCGTGGCGCTGTCGGAGGGCTGCGCTGATTCGACGGGGCCGAAGTCGCTGCGCGGCTCCAGCGGCGCGTGCTTCCGGGTGCCGCGCTGCGGTTTCGAGGAGGCGCCGGGGCGGCGGATCGGCCTCGTGGCGCGGGCGGGGCGGCCGCTGGCCGAGGTGGAGCTGGCCGACGGCGACCTGTTCGTGCTGGGCGCCGAGCGTGCCGGGCTGCCCGATCACGTGCGGCGCGGCTGCGACCTGCTCGCCGAGATCCCGCTCCAGGGCGCTGCCGACTCGCTGAACGTGGCGATGGCCGGCACGATCGCGCTCTACGAGTGGTCGCGCCGCCGGGGGTAGGGGTGGGTCGCCCCGGGTGGGGGTGGGCGCCGCGGGTAGGGGCGGTCGTCGCGTAGCTGACACAGAGCTGTGACTCGCGGGTGACGCGGGTGGCGTTAGCGTCGTGGCATGGAGCCGGAGGTCGTGGTCACGTGGGATGCGGATGCGTTCGACGACTTCGAAGCGCTGACGAATCGAGCCGAGCGGAGAGCTGCGCTCGCCGCTATCGGGAAGCTGCGCGATCTTGGTGCCGGACTGGGCCCACCGCATATGAAGTTGCTGAGGGGCGAGTCGGGGCTGATGGAGCTCCGGCCCCGCCAGGGCGCATCTCCGGTGCGCCTGATCTACCGGCGCCGGGGCGATGCCTTTGTGATCCTTGCTGCCGCGGTCAAGGCGGACAAGGCCGATTTCGGTCGAGCTGTTGCTGCTGCGCGGACAAGGTACGTGAGGTACGAGTCTTGACTCTCGATAACGAAAGAGTTATCGTTCGTTCTATTCGGAATGAGGAGCGCTGCGATGACGATCGACTATCCCGGTACCAAGACATTTGAGGAAGTCCTCGCGGCCGAGTTCGAGCGCGACCCCGAGTTTCGTCGCGAGTGGGAGAGGACTGCACTCGCCCGTGCCGTAGCCACGGAGATCATCAGGTACCGGAGCGCGCACAAGCTTTCGCAGCGCGCGTTCGCGAAGATCCTCGGCGTCAAGCAGCCGTTCGTGGTGCGGCTGGAGTCCGGGGAGACAAATCCGCAGCTCGAAACGCTGGTGAATATCTCACGTGCTACTGGTATCGAGTTCATGATCTCCATCGGTCCGGCAACGCGGGTACCGCGTCTGGTCTCGCGGCGTGCCCGGGAGCGGAACGTCACGCAGGAACGCGACGGCGTCTCGCTCGTGTTCGCTGCGGCGTAGGCGCCGCTCCCGGGGCGGGGCGGGGCGGGGCGGGGAGGGCGGGGCGCGGTGCCGGCGACGACTCGGCGCGGTGCTACGCCGCCCGGCCGAGGCCGAGCGTCAGGATCCGGTGGATGCGCTCGGCGAGGTCTTCTGCCCACTGCGTCTGCAGCGCAGCCCACTCCTCAGAGGTCTTCTGCTGCTTCGCCATCGCCGTCCTCCGTCAGCAGTTCGGTGATCGTGTCGAGCTTCGCGTCGATGTTCATCAGGCCGATCATGATCGCCATCGTCTCACCTCGCTCGATGGGAAGCCCCATCCGGGGCTGCGTGGCACGGCGCCGAAGCATGCCTCGAGTGTGCCCCGGGGAGCGGCCGCCGCGCAAGCTGGCCGGAGCGGCCACGGCCGACGGGCGCCCGGGTCGATAGCCTGCGGCGTATGCCCACCGTCGCGCGTCTCTCGATCTCGCCCGTCAAGGGCCTCAGGCTGTTCCACCCCGACTCGATCGAGATCGATCTCGACGGCGTCTCCGGCGACCGCGTCTTCTACCTCGTCGATAGCGAAGGCCGGATGGCGAACGGGAAGCTCGTGGGCGAACTCGTGCAGGTGGAGGCTCGGCTCGACGCCGGGCTCGACCGGCTGACGCTGCGCTTCCCGGGGGGCGGGGGCGCTGGCGGTGGGGCCGGTGGCGGTGGGGCCGGCGGCGGCACCGTTGTCGAGGGTGACGCGCGGACTCTCGGCGCCGCCGTCGAGACGAGCTTCTACGGGCGCCCGGTGACGGGCCGCGTCGTCGAGGGCCCGTTCGCAGAGGCGCTGTCCGAGACGGCCGGGCGGGCGGTGCGACTCGTGCGGGCCGACCATGTCAGCGCCGCCTGCGATGTCCTCCACCCGGTGTCGCTCCTCTCGCGCGGGTCGTGCGACGAGCTGGCGCGCCGCTCGGGCGACCCGCGACTCGCCGACGACCGGCGCTTCCGCATGCTGATCGTCGTCGACGGCTGCACTGCGCACGAGGAGGACACGTGGGAGGGACGGCGCGTGCGGATCGGCGACGCCGTGATCGACGTCGCCGGCGATGTGGGGCGGTGCGTTATCACCGGGCACAGCCCCGACACCGGCCGCACCGATGCCGACACGCTCAAGGAGATCGCCGCGTATCGAGGCGCGCCCGAGGGGCGGATCAGCTTCGGGATGTACGCCGACGTGGTGGCGGCGGGGCGCGTCCGCGTGGGCGACGCGGTCGCGCCGCTCTAGCTCGGCTGTAGTAGCGGCCGCCGCCGATCGCTAGGGTGGGCGCATCGTGGCTGCGACCCTCCACTTCGGCGACCGCGCCCCGCATCGCTCGCCGGGCGCGCAGGCGCTTGCGGGCGGCGACGCGGACATGGCCGCGGACGCCCTCTTCCTTCCGGTCGGCGAGCTGCCCGCCGCCACCGGCTGGGAGCTGAAGCCGGAGGGGGCCTGCCTGGGCGAGGTGTGCGTACCGCTCGGCGCGGCGGCCCGCCGCCCGGGGCTCGTCGACGTTGCCACGCTCGCGCGCGCCCTCGGCCGCCCGCTCGTGCACGAGGGCGCGACCTGGGTCGCCGGCGAGCCGGCCGCCGCCCGCGCCGAGGCGCTTGCGACCCTGCAGGCGCCCGACTTCGAGCTGCCCGACCTGGCCGGCCGACTCCACCGTCTCTCCGACTACCGGGGCCGGAAGGTCGTCGTCGTCTCCTGGGCCTCGTGGTGAGGCTGCCGCGAGGACCTGCCGGTCTGGCAGGCGCTTTACGAGGAGCTCGGCCCGCACGGCTTCGTGCCGATCGCAGTGGCGCTGGACGCGCGCGGCGCAGCGGCGGCGGGCGAGTGGATCGGGGCGGCCGCTCCGACCTACCCGTGCCTGATCGACGAACGGCACACCGTCGCCGAGCTGTACGGGATGGTGAACGTGCCAATGGCGGTGTGGATCGACGAGAGCGGCACCATCGTGCGGCCGGCCGAGATCGCCGGGTCGAGCGAGGCGTTTCGCACCGAGCTCGACCGCGTGACGTTCGACCGGACGGCGCGGGGCCTCGAGGAGGCGGGCCGGGTGCGCGCCGTCTACTCCGACGCTGTGCGAGCCTGGGTGCTGGAGGGCCGCCACGCGCTCGCCCCCGGCGAGGTGCGCCGCCGACTGCGGCTGCCGACTGCGGCCGACGCGCTGGCCGCGGCCCACGCCCGCCTGGGCGAGCTGCTGTGGGAGGCCGGCAACGGCGAGGGCGCCCGCCGCCACTTCGCCGAGGCAAGTCGGCTCGTCCCTGAGAGCTGGTGCTTCCGGCGGCAGAGCTGGAACCTGGAGGACGATCCGCAGCTTGCCGACCCGCGCTTCTGGGCAGCGGTCGACGCGATCGGCGCCGGCGAGTTCTACCCCGAGCCGGCGGATCTTGCGGCGCGGGTTCCTGGTCAGAACGAGCAGGAGCGAACATGATCCGCAGGCTTCCCGTGCCCGGCTTGGCGGTCGATGTCAACCCGAAGAGCGTTGGCACGCCGCCGTCGCCGGGATCGTGAACGGCTCGTAGAACGGCGGGCCGATCTCGACGTTGTCGGGTTCGCGGCAGATGCCTTCGCGGTAGCCGATCTCGACATCGACCGACCCGGGCTGGGCGAGCAGGTCTTCCGTCCTGCCGAGCGGATCGCCGGGCGCGACGGAGCCCGCTTGGCGAGCCGAGGCTCAGAGGCGGGCATCAGGAAGGCGCTCGCCCGGCTGACCTCACACGGGATCATCGGCGCGCAGGAAGCCGGACGAGCGCTCCTCTACACCCTCAACCGAGACCACCTGGCTGTCCCGGCGCTCGAGGTGCTTGCAAACATGCGAACCGAGCTCGAGCGCCGGCTGTCAGAGGAGATCGAGAGTTGGAGTCTCCAGCCAGACTACGTCTCGATCTTCGGTTCCGCCGCTCGTGCTGACGGAGACACGTCGAGTGACATCGACCTGTTCGTCGTCCGGCAGGACGGCGTGGAGGAAGAAGATCCCGTTTGGCGCGAGCAGCTCGACGGGCTCACGGATGACACCTTCCGCTGGACGGGTAACCACCTCGCCCTGTCTGAGGTCGGCACACGAGAGCTGAGGCGCTTGCGCCGCGAGCGTCCCCCGATCGTTGAAGATCTGTGCAACGAAGCGCTCACACGGGCAGGTCGAGATGTGCAACGCTTCTTCGGAGATCGCAAGTGACAAAGGCCACAAATCGGACACGATCTGCACTTCGGTCGCGCCGGTGCAGCTCGGGGGGGGAGGGGGGGTTGCGGGTGTGCCGGCCGCGTGGGCGGCACCGCCGCTGTCGAGGCTGATCGTGGAGGCGGGCGACGAGTTGCCGCCCGTATAGCCGTGGGCGCAGGGGCGTGTGCGCGGGCAGGCGCTGCAGCCGCTTCATGCTTCGGCGCCCGAGGCTGCGAGCCGTCACCCCGGCTTCGGCGAGGCGCTCGCAGTCGTCGATTCGTTCCGAGCGGGCGATCTCCGGGTGCGTTCGATCGCGGCGGCTGTCATCGAGGATCTGCTGCGTGGGTCGGGGCAGGCAGTGGCATGAGCGACGCGCAGCTGAGCCTCGCCGCCGAGATCCTCGGGCCGCTCTGTGACGAGGTCGTCTTCGTCGGCGGGCGACCATTCACCTGTGGCTGACCGACGAAGCCGCTCCGCCTGCCCGGGCGACCGATGACGTCGACGTGATCTGTGACGTACACACGCGGGGCGCGTACTACGCGGTTGCCGAGAGGTTGTGCGAGCGGGATCTCACGGAGGCGCTGGACGAGCCGGTGACCTGTCGGTGGCGTCACCGCGCGACCGGACTTGCGATCGACATCATGCCGGTGGCCGGTGACGTCCTCGGCTTCACGAACCGCTGGTACGCGCTCGGCATCGAGACGGCGGTCGAGCGCACGCTCGGCTCCGGCGCGGTCATTCGCGCGGTCGCGCCGGCGGTCGTGGTCGCTACGAAGCTCGCTGCCTGGCTAGGGCGCGGCCGAGGCGACCTGGCGGAGGAGCTTGCCGGGCAGCCTGCCGAGCTCCGCGACTACGTCGCTGCAGAACTCGAGGCCCTGCGCGCGCTTCCGTACTTCGACTATGCGATCCAGGACGTCGTGCGGGGTTACGGGTCGGCAGCGATGGATCGAGTCGCTGTTGTGCTAGACCGCGCCGCGGCCATCGTCGCCCGGCTGTCCACGACGCCGTAGGCGCCGCTACGGGCTCCGTAGGGGCTTCAATCCTCCCGGGCCACGAAGTGTGACGAGAGAATGATAAACCGTGTCTTGACACGGAACGTCATACATGGCTCGACGAGGGCGACACGGGTTTCGGTGATCTTGTCGTTCTTGCGAGTCAAGCGATCGCGGAGCGAAGGGCGTCGTGAACTTCCTGCCGGGGCACGATCTGCTCGACTCCGTCCTCGGAGAGCACTCTGAGATCCCGGTAGGCGTCGGGCGTGGCTGCGACGAGTCCGAGGAAGAGCGACTTCGCCTCGATGAGCGAGTCAAACTCGCCCAGGACGTTGCGGCTGAGGGTATCGATGACGATGTACATGCTCTTCACGGCCCTTCCGCCCAGGATTGAACCACACATCTCATCAGCAGGGCGGGAGGGGCCCAGGCTGTTACGTGCCTCGACCGTTCGCCGGTGAAGGCCCAGTAGATGTCGTCGCGACAGATGTCCACTGTCCTGCTTCACGAAATCTGGCAGAGGGCTGCCTGCCCTAATTCTTCGCGCTCGGCGAGCTTGACGCCCTGCGCAACGAGTGGTGGTAGTGGCTCGCGAATACCTCCGAAACGGACACGCCGTAGTCGGACATCTAGGCAAGGCGTTGCACCTATGCTACGGTCGTGTTGTGGCGATCAGGCCACGGAGAGTGCCCACGGAAGGTCGAGGACGATGCCCAGGAGAGTCGACACCGGATTCCACGAGCGCATGCTGGCCGAGCGGCTGGAGGATCCCGAGTTCCGCGCCGAGTACGAGCGGGCGCGGCGCGAGATCGACCAGGTCGACTCGGTCATCCGCCAGCTCGACCAGTTGCGTGAGGAGGCAGGGCTCTCGAAGGCCGAGCTCGCCCGACACATCGATCGTGATCCGGCAAGCGTTCGCAGGCTCTTCACGGCGAAGTCGAATCCCGAGCTGATGCTCGTCGCGTCGATCGCCGAAGACCTCGGCGCGGACATCCGCATCGTCCCGCGAAAGGCCAGGGCCGCGTCGCGCCGGCGCTCGACCGCCGCGTGAGCGCGCGTGGCCTGGGACGTCGTCTACTACGCGGCCGCTGACGGCACCATCCCTGCCGTCGACTTTCTCGCCGGCTGCCCGGTGAAGGTCGCCGCGAACCTTCTCGCCGTCCTCGACGCTGTCGCGACCGCGCCGCCGCCGCAGTACTCAGGGGGTGGGAAGTGGGAAGCGATGCACGGCGCGATGGCCGGCTATCACGAGGTGCGCGCGACAGGCCCCGCGCGGGAGCAGTTCCGGCTCTTCTGCCTCCTCGAGAATGCCGGCCAGGACGAGCTCGATCACCGCGGGTTCGAGCGCCCGGCAATTGCCGTGATCACGGGTCTGCGCAAGCCGTGGCGCACGACGTTCGGCGAACGGGACTACCGCGGGGTGCGCGCGCTCGGCGACGACCACACCGCGAATCGCCCGCGGCGAATTGCAACGTAGCGACGGGCGCTCAGCTCTCGTCGCCAAGGACGCGCCCGCCACCCCGTCGCCGAGCATTCGACAGTCAATCGGAGCGGCATGAGAACGCTCGCGTGGAGGAACGAGCTGGAGTAGAGAGGCTCGAGCATGGCTGTTTCCGAGAACAAGACATCTGCTGTCGTCCGTCCCTCGCAGTGTCTGTCGTCGAGCGCCGCTCGTGAAAGCCTGCCCGGGCTCGTCAAGACGGCCTGCGCCGTGACGACTGATGTCGGGCGCCCAATACTGCACCGGGTTCGGTAAGCGAAAGGTGCACGACTTGTTCGGCTGTTGATCGTGTCCGGCTTGGGGACTGTCAGATTTTCGGTGACCCTAACGTGGCACAGGCCGGAGCGTCCGGCGAAGCTGGCGCCCCAGGTCAAGCGCGTCGCTGGCAAGGGCCTCGATCCGGGTGTGGGCGATGTGCGGCGACCCGGCCGGCTTGCCGGGAACGATGCGCAGCAGTGGGCGTGGCGTGTAGAGGTCAGGGCCTTTGCTGCCGACGGGTGCCCGCAGCTACAGCCACGCCCGCTGTCGGGGATTCCAGGTGCCGTCGTCGCGTCCGCCCAGGATCGGATCGAGGAATGCGGCGGCTGTCGTGAACGCTGCGTCGAGGTCAGACTCGACGTCGACCTCCGCTGCGAGCTGTGCGAATGACCGGGTCCAGCCGGCAGGAGGGGGCGGGAGGCTCGCTGGAAGTGCCTGCTGGCCGCGCTGCTCGAAGATGGTCTCGAGTGCGCGTCGGAGCGACGAGGCATCCAGCGGCGCCGATCGTGCGATGAGAAGGATGTCGACGAGGTCTTTCGGGCGCGTGCTCTCGCGTTGCAGCTCGCCGTATCGGCGCGTGTAGGCATGGAGCTTCTCGGCGATGTGTTGCGCGAGCGGGAGCGCCGGCAGGCGGATCGCGTCGATGCCTGCAAATGAGAGGAGGTCGGACGTGACGACCACATCCGGCGTCCAGGTCGCCTCCTCGGCGAAGCCGATGTCGACGACGAACCTCTCGAACACGCGCCCCGCGAGATCGACAGTGATGTGAAACCGGATGGCGTTGAGCCCGTCTGCGTCGGTGAGTGAATTCGTGCGTTCGGCGACGAACGTGAAGTAGTCGTCGGGCACGAGTTCCTGTGCGGCGCCGATGTCCCGGATGGCTGCCTCTTCGTCGTCGGTGCGGCCAAGGTCGATGTCGCGCGTCGGACGGGTCGTGCCCTGGAAACGGAAGTCGAGCGCGACGGCGCCCTTGAGCACCCATGGTCGGGCGCAACGGCGACGAGGCGCCTGAGGAAGAGCTCGAACGCGACTCGCTTTCGGAGCCGAGCCAGGCTGAGCCCGGATTGCGCGGCCTCGGCCTTCAGGCGGTCTTCGAGGGCCTGGCGGAATGCGGCTCCTGTCGCGTACTTCATCGGTCGGGGAGCAGTCGAGCGATCAGTTGGGGCCGTCGCCTTTGCATTGCCTCGTGCTCGAGCTGCGACCTGGTGACGAGCCCACGTTCGAGCGCCTGGCGGATGGCCATCATCGCCTGGTCGGGCTGGATCTCGCCGGCCACATCGACGAGTGTCCGTGCCGGGGCTGTGAGCGGGAGGCCATCTCGCCAGACGGTCGCAACCTGCTCCTCATCGGGGCGAGTGTGGATGACAACGCCGGCGAGGCGTCGTAGCCCCCGACGGCTGCGCGGGACCAGCAGATGCACCTCGTCCGCAAGGTTGTCGCTCAGCTCGAGGAGCGCGAGGGCGCTCTCGTGGGAGAGCACCGCGTTGTCCTGCCCGAGCATCATCCACTTCTCTCGCATCTCGTCATGGTCGGAACGCGGGAAGCCGTTGATCCGGTAGAGCCCCCGGCCGATGCGCTCGAAGCGTCCGTGGGTGACGTAGTGGTTCAGCAGCTGACGGCTGACGCGGTGAACGCTGGCCTGGGCGATGCTGAAATACCCGCCTTGCAGATACGCCTCGGCTTCAAGGCCGCGGATGTCCGGCTTCTCGTCATGCATGAGTAAAAGATAGCTTGACCTATGCGTGTCATGACTGGGCAGACGGCCCCTCGCCCGAAGCAGCGGAATTCTGGGATTAGGCTAGCCGCCGAGAGCCGCCGCCCGCGTTCGCAGTCGCTGCCCCGCCAACCCGTCCTCCCTCCGCAGCTACGCTTCCCGACTCCTTGACCACCCCGCCGCCCACCCCCGACCCGGCCCCCCGCGAGCGTGGCGACTTCATCCGCGAGATCGTCGCCGCCGACCTGCGCGAGGGCAGGGTGACGCAGGTGGTGACGCGCTTCCCGCCCGAGCCGAACGGCTTCCTGCACATCGGGCACCCCAAGTCGATCGCGCTCAACTTCGGCATCGCCGAGGAGTTCGGCGGGCGCTGCCACCTCCGCTTCGACGACACCAACCCGGTGAAGGAGGAGCAGCGCTACATCGACTCGATCATGGAGGACGTGCGCTGGCTCGGGTTCGACTGGGGCGAGCACCTCTACTACGCCTCCGACTACTTCCCGCAGCTCTATGCGTGGGCAACCCACCTGATCGAGGCGGGCAAGGCGTACGTCGACGACTTCTCGGCCGACGAGATCCGCGAGCACCGCGGCACCTTCACCGAGCCGGGCCGCGACAGCCCGTGGCGCGACCGCTCGAGCGAGGAGAGCCTCGACCTGTTCCGGCGGATGCGCGCCGGCGAGTTCCCCGACGGGGCGCGCGTGCTGCGGGCCCGCATCGACATGGCCTCGCCGAACCTCAACCTGCGCGACCCGGTGCTCTACCGCATCCTGCACGCGACCCACCCGCGTACCGGCGACGAGTGGTGCATCTACCCGCTGTACGACTTCGCGCACGGCCAGTCAGACGCGATCGAGGGCATCACGCACTCGATCTGCACGCTCGAGTTCGAGGATCACCGGCCGCTCTACGACTGGTTCATCGAGAACCTGCCGGTGCCGTCGCGCCCGCGCCAGTACGAGTTCGCGCGCCTCAACATCACGTACACGCTGCTCTCGAAGCGCTTCCTCGCGCGGCTCGTCAACGAGGGCCACGTGCGCGGCTGGGACGACCCGCGCATGCCCACGGTCAGCGCCCTGCGCCGGCGCGGCTTCCCGGCCGAGGGCGTGCGCAACTTCCTCGACGCGGTCGGGGTGGGCGGCAAGGGGCAGACCCTGGTCGAGGTCGAGATGCTCGACCACGCAGTGCGCGACGTGCTGAACCGCAGCGCGCAGCGCCGCTTCGGAGTGCTGCGCCCGCTGAAGCTCGTGATCGAGAACTACCCCGAGGGGCAGGTCGAGGAGCTCGACGTCGTCAACAACCCGGAGGATCTCTCGGCCGGCACGCGGAGGCTGCCGTTCTCGCGCGAGCTGCTGATCGAGCGCGACGACTTCATGGAGGAGCCGCCCAGCAAGTTCTTCCGCCTCGCGCCGGGCCGCGAGGTGCGCCTGCGCTACGCGTACTTCGTCACCTGCATCGGGGTCGTGAAGGACGAGAGCGGCGAGATCGTCGAGCTGCGCTGCACCTACGACCCGGCGACGCGCGGCGGCGACTCACCGGACGGCCGCAAGCCCAAGGGGACGCTGCACTGGCTGTCGGCCAAGCACGCCGTGCCCGCCGAGGTGCGCCTCTACGAGCGCCTCTTCTCGCGGCCCGACCCGGGCGCCGACGGCGACCCCGTCGACGACCTCAACTCCGCCTCGGAGACGGTGCTCGACGCCTGCCTGGTCGAGGCGGGGCTGGCGGAGCTGCCGGTGGGCGAGACGGTGCAGTTCGAGCGGCTCGGCTACTTCTGCGCGGACGACGACTCGGCGGCGGGGCGGCTCGTCTTCAACCGCACGCTCGGCCTGAAGGACAGCTGGGCGAAGGCCCAGGGGTAGGGGGCGGCCGGTGGGGGCGGCCTGCGTCTCCCGCGCGTTACGCGGCGGTGAGCACGTCGCCCAGGTCGCGCGTCGCGAGGACGCGGTCGGGCAGCGTCACCGTGATCACGCCGTCCTCCTCCAGGAGCAGGCGGGCGTTGAGGATCGTGATCCCGACCAGGTTGCCCTGGGCGTCGTAGCGCGTGTGGTGCCCTTCGGGGCACGCGTCGAAATCGACGGCGTCGCTGGAGGGGCCCTTGTGCAGATAGAGCACGTCCACCTCCCGGTCGTAGAAGCAGTTATCGAACGTGTAGCCGTCGATCGACACGATCATGGGAGCAACCTCCGCCCGAAGGCGGTCGTGATTCGTCCGGAGCCGTCATCGTAGTGCACGACTACGTGGAGCCACATGCTAGGCCCGACCCGCCGGCGAAAGTAGTGACGCTCGTTCGTTGCGCGCCCCTGACGGATCATCGTCGGAGCCGCGACGGTGTCCAGAATCGCTTGCCGATACCCGTTCATCTCGTTGCCTGCATGAAACCCGGAGCGGTTCAGTACCGCTCCGCGGTTTCCACCGTCTCATGACAGTTTCGATGCAAAGTTGCTGGAAACAGACACCTTGCAGTGTGGCGCTCCACGCCGCTACGGTCCACGCCAGGTATGGCATCCGCTGCTCCGCAGACGTCGTCGCAAGGCTCTACACCGATCTCTCGCTCGGGCTTGACGAGAAACCTCTTCACCAATACCCTTACTTGTTATAAAAGAAGTAAGGAATCGGCAGAGAGGCTTCACTCGCATCAGCGCCAAGCACCAGGCGACCATCCCGGTGCAGGCGCTGCGGGACGCCGGCCTGCAGGCGGGAGATGAGGTCCGCGTGGTCGCGGACGGGCGAGGTCGCCTCCTGCTGGAGCTCGACGTGAACATCGTCGAGCGCCATGCGGGCAGCCTCCCCGGGGTCTACGCGCCCGGCGAGCTCGACACGTTGCGCGACGAGTGGCGGTAGTCGTCCTCGACGCCTCGGTGGTCATCGGGTTTCTCGACCCCGGGGACGCCTTGCACCGGGGCTGCGTCGCCGCTCTCACAGAGCGCCAGCACGACGACCTCGTGATCCCCGCATCCGTCTACGCCGAGATCCTCGTCGCCCCTTATCGCGCCGGCCCCGGAGCTGTTGCCGGGGTCGACGCATTTCTCGGCGACCTCGGCATCAGGGTCGAGCCGATCACCGCCGCCGTTGCCCGTGGGGCGGCGCGCCTGCGGAGCGAGCGCCCCGGTCTTCGCCTGCCCGACGCCCTGGTGATCGCCTGCGCCGACGAGCTCGGCGCGGACGTCCTGCTCAGCGGGGACGAGTCGTGGGCGAAGCTCAGCGCCCGGGTGACCGTCGTGCGCGCCTGAAGCCTCAGGCCGCGACGACCGCCGCGGCCGCCCGCCCCGTGCGTGTGCTCTCTTCGCTCACCCTGATGTAGTCGGCCCAGCCGCCGTCGTAGCTGACGATGCGGCCGTCCTCGATCGCCAGCGTGCGCTCGGCGACGGCGTCGAGCAGCGCCCGGTCGTGCGAGACGATCAGCACCGTGCCGGGGAAGGCCTCCAGGGCCTGCTCCAAAGCCTCGCGGCTCTCGACGTCGAGGTGGTTGGTCGGCTCGTCGACGACGAGCAGGTTGGCGCCCGAAGCGACGAGGATCGCCAGCGCGAGGCGCCGGCGCTCGCCACCCGAGAGGACGCGAATCTTCTTGGCGTGCGCGTCGGCGCCGGTGAAGAGGAAGCGGCCGAGCAGCGACTGCGCCTGGCCCTGCGACAGCTTCGTGCCGTCGACGACGGCCTCCAGCGCGGTCATCTCCTCGTCCAGCTCGGCCTCGTGCTGCGAGAAGTAGGCGGGCACGACGCTGGGGCCGAAGCGCAGCTCGCCGGCGGCGGGCTTGCGGTTGCCCATCAGGGTCTCCAGCAGCGTCGTCTTGCCCGAGCCGTTGGGGCCGACCAGCGCGACGTGCTCGCCGTTCTCCAGCACGAACTCGCCGCCGTCGATCAGGGTGCGCTCGCCGATCGAGACCTCCAGGCCCTCGACCTCCAGCACGATGCGGCCGCAGCGGGGCGGGTCGAGGAACTCGAAGCCGAGCGTCTTGCGGCGCGCGTTGAGCTTCTTGATCTCGACCTCGGCACCCTCCTTCAGCTCCTGCAGGCGCTCCGACTGCTTCAGCTTGGACTGCGCCTGTGTCGCCTTCGAGGCCTTGGCGCCGAAGCGCGCGTGGAAGCGCTCGAGCCGCTCGATGTCGGCGGTGGCGCGCTCGGCGAAGCGCTCGGCGCCGGCGATGCGGGCAGCCTTCTCGATGCGCCACTTGCTCCACGGCCCGGCGAAGTAGGTCGAGCGGCCGCCGCCGATCTCGAGCACGGCGTTCGTCACCGCCTCCAGGAACCAGCGGTCGTGCGCCACCAGGATGACGGCGGCGTCGATCGACTTGATCTCGTTCTCGAGCCACTCCAGCGTGGCCAGGTCGAGGTGGTTGGTCGGCTCGTCCAGCAGCAGCAGGTCGGGCTTCGCGGCGATTGCGCGGGCCAGCGAGGCGCGGGTCAGCTCGCCGCCGCTGAAGGTGGAGAGGTCGCGCTCGAACTGCTCCTCGACGAAGCCGAGGCCGCGCATCACCGAGGCGGCGTACTCGCGCCAGGTGTAGCCGCCGGCGTGCTCGAGGGCGGCCATCGCGTCGGCGTAGGCGTTGAGCGTGGCCTCGTCGTACTGGCCGTCGGCCATCGCCTGCTCGAGCCGGCGCAGCTCCTTCTCGGCCGCGACGAGCTCGGTGGCGCCGCTGACGACGTAGTCCTCCAGCGAGCTGCCCTGCTCGCGCGGCGGCCGCTGGTCGTGCAGCACGATGCGGCTGCCCTTGGCGATCGCCAGGTCGCCGCCGTCGACGCCGAGCTGGCCGGCGAGCGTGCGCAGCATCGTCGTCTTGCCCGAGCCGTTGGGGCCCGAGAGGGCGATCCGGTCGCGGCGCGCAGCCTTGAACGAGACGCCGTCGAACAGCACGGTGCCGCCGATCTCCTTGCGCAGCTTGCTGGCGATGAGGACGGCCATCAGGCGGCGCTCCCGCGGGCGGCGCGAGCGGCGGTGCGCAGGGCGGTGCAACGCGGCGCGCGCGGGGCGGTGCGGGCGCGGCGGGGCGCGCGCGGGCGTGCAAGCGTGAGACGTGGCAAGGCGTTCCTGTCGATCGAAGGGCGAGCGGTACGAAACGGTCCACTCGGCAAGAGCTTCGGTCGCGCGTGTGAAGGGTAGCTGGAGAGAGCCGGGCCGGCGCCGGCGCCCTAGCCGGCGGGCTGGATGAACTGGTACATCACGCCGTTGGTCGTCTCCGGCCGGGTGAAGTAGAACGTCATGCCGGCGGCGCCGAGCGGCTCCGCGGTCGTGAACTCGACGCCCTTCGCGGCAAGCGCGGCGGCCGCGGCTGCCAGGTCGTCGACCTCGACGGCGATGTGCTCGATGCGGGCGGCGCTGTCGCCGAGGCGCGTCCGCCGGGCCTCCGGCTCGGACACCTCGATCAGCTCGATCTCGGCGTTGCCCCAGGGCAGGAAGGCCGCCTTCAGGCCGCCACGCTCGGGGATGTCGAGCGTCTGCGTCACCTCGAGGCCGACGGTGTCGGTGAGGAACGAGACGGCGGCGCCGAGGTTGTCGACGACGATCCCGATGTGGTGGATGCGCTTGCCGATCGCCATCAGGCCGCTCCCTGCCCGGTGCCCGCGAACAGCGCCGACTCTCTCGCCCTGATCAGGCGGGTGACGGTGGTGTTGACCGGTGCCGACAGGCCGAGCCGCTCGGCCAGCGGCGGGATCGCGCCGTTGATCACGTCGACCTCGCAGCGGCGGCCGGCCTGCATGTCCAGCAGCATCGACGGCCGCGCGCCCTGCAGCTTCGAGCCGAAGTCGCGGATGTACTCGATGGGATCGTCGATCACGACCGCGATCCCGAGCGCCCGCGCCACGGCATACGCCTCGAGCCCGCAGGCCTCGGCGACCGCCCAGGCGTCGGGGTCGGCCAGCACCTCGCCGATCGTGAAGCCGGTGAGCGCGCAGGTGCCGCTGAAGGTGACGTTGCAGATCAGCTTCTCCCAGACCAGCCGGCCGACGTCGTCGTAGGTCTTGACGTTGAAGCCGGCGGCGCGCCAGACGTCGGCGATCGCCTCGATGCGCGGCGTCACCGGGCGGTCGCGCTCGCCCAGCCGGATCAGCTCGAGCCCGTGATGGTGGACGTGGCCGGGGGCGCGGATCGACGCGCCGAAGCCGCCGGCGATGCCGATCGCGACGCGCTCCTCGCCGAGGACGGCGGCGATGCGGTCGGCGCTGCCGAGCCCGTTCTGGATCGGCAGCACGACCGTGTCGGGGCCCAGTAGCGCCTGCGCCGCGGCCGCTGCAACCTCGACGTCGGCGGCCTTGGTGGCGATCACCACCAGGTCGACCGGGCCGACCTCGGCGGGGTCGCTGGTCGCGCGGATGCGGACGACCCTGTCGCCGCTGGCGCCCTCGACGCGCAGGCCGTTGGCGTTGATCGCGCTGACGTGCTCCTGCCAGCGGTCGATCGCCCACACCTCGTTGCCCGCCGCGGCCAGCAGGCCGGCGTAGACGGAGCCCATTGCACCCGTTCCGATGATCGCAATCTTCATAGTCGGGCAACACTAACCGAGTTCGCGCCACGCTCGCGGCGCCCGCCGCGCTACGCCGCGCTGAGCACGTCGCCGAGGTCGCGGCACTCGAGCACGCGATCGGGCAGCGTCACCGTGATCGCGCCTTCGAGCTCGAGGATGTACCGCGCGTTGACTATCGTGATGCCGACGAGGGTGCCGGTCGCGTCGTAGCGTGTGTGATGGCCCTCGGGCGAGCCGTCGAAGTCGATGCTTCCGATCCGTACGCTCATGGAAACGACCTCCGGGGAAAGCCCGTGACGATGAAAAATCCTACCTCCGCCGCTCGACCACCCACACCGAGTCTTCGCCGCCGCGCCAGGGCCGCCGGTCGAACCAGCCGTAGCGCTCCACCACGTCGAAGCCGCAGTCGTCGAGCAGCACCGCCCACTCGACCACGCTGATCCAGGCCAGGCACATCGTCGTCTCGCCGTCGGGGCCGCGCACGCCGAGGGTCAGGGTGCGGCTGCCGGTGTCCCAGTCGGCGCGCTCGTGGATGCCCGGCTCGCGCTCGAGCCACTGGCCGTGCGTCTCGGCGATGTCCTCCTCGCCGGGGGTGAAGACGTCGAAGACGAGGCGGCCCCCGGGCAGCAGCAGCTCGCGCACGGCGCCGAGCGCGCGGCGGCGGTCGGCCTCCGTCTCCATGTGCAGGAGGGCGCGGAAGGGGATCGTCACCAGGGTCACCCGCTCGCTGACGGGCGGCGTGCGCATGTCGCCCTGGCGCAGATCGATGAGCGCCTCGACACCGGAGGCGACGGCCGCCTCGCGCGCCACCTCCAGCATGCCCGCCGACGTGTCCACGCCGATCACGCGCACCCCGGCACGCGCGGTCGGCACTGCGATGCGGCCCGTGCCGACACCCAGCTCCACCATCGCGCCGCCGCCCGCGCCGCCCGTCGCGCGCACCGCCTCCTCGACGTAGAAGGCCACGTCCTCGACCACCGACACGCTCCACGGGTCGTAGATGCGGGCAATCGCGTCGTAGTTGGACGGGGCGCCGGGCGCGGGTGCCGGGCCGGGCGCGCCGCTCACAGCGGCTTCCGCGCCACGAACACCAGCTCACTGCTGCGGTCGTCGTAGGGGCGGCCGTCGAACCAGCCGTACAGCGCCTCGACCTCCAGCCCGGCGGCCGCCACCAGGCCTTCCCACTCGGAGCGGGTGGCCCACCACAGCTGCACCGTGCGCGGCTCGATGCCGGGGGCGCCGGCGTACACGGTCAGGTCGATGCGGTTGTCGGCGGGCGCGTGCTCGATGTACTCCCACAGCTCGCCGTGACGGGCGGCGTAGCCGTCGTTGGAGGCGGCGATGTGCGGGTCGAAGACGAATGCGTTCCAGGCGAAGCGGCCGCCCGGTGCGAGCGTGGCGGCTACGGCGCGGAACAGGGCGGCCTTCTCTTCCCACCCGCGCAGGTGCAGGAGGGAGCGGAACGGCGCGATCACGAGCTGGGCCGGCGCGTCAAGCGCGAGCGGCCCGCGGCCGAGCTCGCGCATGTCGCCCTGCCGGAGGTCGACCAGCGCCTCGACCCCGGCGGCGCGGGCCTTGTCGCGCGCGAGGGCAAGCATCCCGGGAGACAGGTCCGCGCCGAGGATGGGGCGTTCGACCTGCCGCGCGATCTCGACGGCGACCCGCCCCGTGCCCACCGCCAGCTCGACCACGGGCCCCGGCGCAGCCCCGCGTGCGAGCGCAACGTAGAAGGGGACGTCGTCCGTCATGTGCTCGGCCCAGCGGTCGTACAGGGGCGCGAGACCGTCGTAGGCGTCCACGGCCCGATGGTACCGTTGGCCCCCGTGAACTGGGACGCTTACCAGGCCGACGGGGTCGCCGCGCTCGCCGCCGCCACCGACGCCGACGCCGTCGAGGAGGCCCGCGTCCGCTTCCTCGGCCGCAAGGCCGCCCTGCCGTTGGCGCTGCGCGAGGTGCGCGACCGCGAGACCGGGATGCTGCTCAACACCGTGCGCAAGGCGATCGAGGAGGCGGCGGCCGACGCCGAGGCACGGCTGGTTGCCGCTGCCGGCGCCCGCGGCCTCGACTTCGACCCGACCGAGCCCGCGTCCCTCCACGGCGGCGCGCTCCCGGCCGGCTCGCTGCACCCGATCACGCAGACGCGCCGCGAGATCGAGGACGTCTTCCTCGGCCTCGGCTACGAGGTGATCGACGGCCGCGAGGTCGAGACGACGAAGTACAACTTCGACGCGCTCAACTTCCCCGACTGGCA
>CANFDS010000034.1 GCA_947445525.1 Actinomycetota bacterium
GACCGAGGTGCCGTCGATCGCGGCGTCGTACACCAGGCCGAGCTCGACGATGTCCATGCCCAGCTCGGGGTCCTCGACGGCACGGAGCGCATCCAGCACCTCTTCACGCGTTACAGTTCCGGGATCGGCCATGGGCGGCATGGTACCCGTGCCGGCGCGGGCACCGGAGCGGCACCCAGAGACCACAGGCATCCGACGCTTGTTTAGACGCGTATGATTTGGACTCTATGCTCACGGTAAGGCTGCTGGCCATGAGAGGGCGGCGGCGGCGCCCGGCGCCGGCGAGCGCGTCCTGCGCGGCGAGCAGCGGCGCCTACATCTACCCCGGCAACTTCGCGACGAACATCGCCGGTGGCGTGAAGTTCGGCCGCACCCTGCTCTGGGTGATCGTCGCCTCGAACCTGATGACGATGCTCATTCAGACGCTGTCGGCGACGCTCGGCATCGTCACCGGCCGGGCAGGCCGGCCTACAGGTAGCCGAGCGGGTCGACCGGCGAGCCGTTGATGCGCACCTCGAAGTGGAGGTGCGGCCCGGTGGAGCGGCCGGTGCTGCCCACTGCGCCGATGGTCTCGCCCCGGGTCACCGACTGGCCGACGGCGACCCCGATGCTCGACTGATGGCCGTAGAGCGTGGCAACCCCGCCGCCGTGGTCGATCACGACCGTGTTCCCGTAGCCATCGCCCCAGCCGGCGACAAGCACGGTGCCGGCCGCCGCCGCGACGATCGGGGCACCCGTGGACGAGCCGATGTCGATGCCGGTGTGCATGCGGCCCCAGCGCTGGCCGAACGGGCTTGTCACCGCGCCCGGCGCCGGCCAGGCCAGGCCCCCGGTCGGCCCGGTGGACTGCTGTCGGCCCGCCTGCTCGGCGGCGCGGCGAGCCGCTTCCTGCGCCGCCCGGATCTGGTCGCCGAGCCGTGCGCTCGCCGCCTGCAAGGCATCCATCTCCTCGGCCTCGGCACGCTCCTGCGCGTTCAGCGAGTCGAGCGACTGCCGCTTGCCGTTGCGCGTGCTGGTGAGCCGCCCCTGCTCCGAGACGAGCCGGATCCGCACCTCCGACACCTGCGAGGCGCGCGCCGCGATCACCCGGGCCTCGGCGGTGACGCCGGCGGCAGCTCGGCGGGTGCGGGCCCGGGCCCGGGTCATGTCGCGCCGCGCCGTCGCGATCTCCGTCACGATCCGCCGGTCCTGCGCGCCGATCTTCTGCACGTACTCGAAGCTGTCGAGGAAGTCCTGGATGCTGGCGGCCGAGAAGACGACATCAAGCGCGGTCGGGTCTGCCTGCTGGTAGAGATCGACGAGCCGGCGCTCGAGCTGACGCATGGCGCCGCGGTACTGCACCCGCAACGTGCCGAGCCGCTGAGTCTCGAGCCTGAACAGCTGGCGCAGGGTGGCCGCACGCTGCCGGCGTAGCGAGAGGTCGTGCCGGAGCTGGTCGAGCTGGCTCGACACGGCACCGACCTTGCCCTCGAGCTGCGTGATCACGCCGTTGACCTCGACGATCTCGGCGCGGAGCCCCTCCTCCTTGCGCTTGATCTCGGCGATGTTGCCCTTGAGCTGCTGCAGCCTGGAGTCGACCTGCTGCTTCTCCTGGACGATGTCGGCGGCACCCGCACCGACCACGACGGCCAGGCTCACGACGAGCGCGACAACGACAGCGGCGAAACGGCGGCTCATGTCGAGCCACTTCGGCGCCTGACTCGCCGTCCCTGCCTGCATCACTGCTCCGGGCGCTCCAGCCCGCGCAGCGCGTCTGCGGCCTCCCGGCGCAGTGGCCCGATCTGCTCGCGATAGTCGTCGTCCGAGAGCTTGCCGGTGCGGTGGTCGAACTCGAGCTCCTTGAGCGCTGCCAGTGCCCGGTCGCGCTCCTCGGCCAGCTCGAGGGCACGCTGGCTCTCCGGATCGAGCTCGTCGAAGCGGTCGGCAGCGCCCTCGACCGCAGGCTCCCGCAGGAACGGGCTGGCGACGTAGACGACCACGAGGACGGCGAGGATGACTCCGATGACGAGCGCGACTGCCGTCATCTCAGACCCGGGAGAACGTGCGTGCCGCCTGGTAGCGCTCGATGAGACGGCGCTGCTCGCGCGCGTCCGGCCAGAGCGTGATGACGGAGCCCAGCACGAAGATGATGCCGGCAAGCCAGATGAGATTGACGAGCGGCTTCACGATCACCTTGAGGAAGATCGAGCCGTCGGCGTTCGGCTGCTCGAGGATCAGGTTGAGGTCCTCGGCGCGAAGCAAGTCCGTCCGGATCGCCATCTCGTTCGAGATCTGCTGCTCGGTAAGGTACTGGTTCTTGCCGGGCTCGAGGCGGCCGAGATAGCTGTTGCCGCGGTACACGTCGACCTGGGCGCGCAATGCGACGTGGTTGCCTTTCGGCTCCCGCGTCACCGACCTGTACGTCACGGTATAGCCCCCCGACGAGAGCGACTGGCCCGGCCGCAGCTTCCCCTCGGCCGCCGAGTCGTACGCGCTCGAGCCGGCGATGCCCACCGCCAGCAGCACGATCGCCGCGTGCACGACGTAGCCGCCGTAGCGCCGCCGGTTGCGCGACACGAGCTGGCCCAGCGCGCGCGACCACGACGAGCTGGTGAGCGACCTTCGCGCACGGGTGCCGCGCACGAACTCGAGCACGATCGAGCCCAGCACGAACGCGGAGAAGGTGTATGCGATCATCCCCGGGGTCGAGGAGCCGGCCCCCACCGCCAGCAGCGCCACCGCCGCGACCAGCGCGACCGCCGCCGGGATCAGGAACGTCCGACCGAGCGAGCGCAGGCTCGCGCGGCGCCAGGCGATCAGCGGCCCGATCCCCATCAGGATCAGCAGCGGCAGCCCGAACGAGCGCAGGAAGAAGTTGTAGTAGGGAGCGCCCACGGTCACCGCCTCGCCACGCACCGCCTCCGACAGCATCGGGAAGATGACACCCCACAGGATCGTCAGGCACAGCGCGACGAGCAGCAGGTTGTTGTAGAGAAACGAGGCCTCGCGGGAGACGAGCGACTCGAGCCTGGTCTTCGAGCGGAGCAGCGGCAGGCGCCAGCGGATGAGCGCCAGCGAGCCGATGACGACGAGGCAGATGAAGCCGAGGAACCACGGCCCCAGCGAGCCCTCCGTGAACGAGTGGATCGAGTTGAGCACGCCCGAGCGCGTGAGGAAGGTGCCGAACAGCGAGAGGCCGAACGCCAGCGCGACGAGCAGCATGTTCCACACTTTCAGCATTCCCTTCTTCTCCTGCACCATCACCGAGTGCAGGAAGGCCGTGGCGGCGAGCCATGGCATCAGCGCCGCGTTCTCGACCGGATCCCAGGCGAAGTAGCCGCCCCAGCCCACTTCCTCGTAGGCCCACTTCGCGCCGATCAGCTGCCCGATGCCGAGAAACGCCCAGGCGAGCAGCGTCCAGCGGCGCGTCGCGATGATCCAGCGCTCGTCGGTGCGTCCCGACAGGAGGGCACCCATCGCGAACGCAAACGGGATCGCCAGCCCGACGTAGCCGAGGTAGAGGGCCACCGGGTGGGTGACCATGTAGGGGTTCTGCAGGCTCGGGTTGAGGCCAGCACCCTCGACGGGGGCGGTCTGTGTCGCGAACGGGCTCGTCACGGCGACGAGCAGGAAGGCGAAGAAGGTGCAGTTCAGGCCGAGGATCGGCACAACCCAGGCGATCAGGTCGTGGGCGCGCCGCTGGAGGAAGACGGCCGCCGCAGAGAGTGCAGTGAGCACGAGCAGCCAGAGCAGCAGCGAACCCTCCTGGCCGCCCCAGAAGGCGGACAGCGAGTAGTACCAGGGCAGCTGGCTCGACGTGCGGTCGGCGACATACGTGAAGGTGAAGTCGTGACGCAGCATTGCTACGGCCAGCACGACCGAGGCGACGAGCGTCGCGCCGAAGCTCGCGATCAGCGCGTTCTGCGCCGAGACGGCGAGGCGACGGCGGCGCTCGCGCGCGGCGACCACGCCGGCAACTGTGGCATACAGCCCGAGCGCGAGGCAGACGAAGAGGGCTGCGCGACCGAGCTCGGACACGCCCTACGACCCGTCGGCGACGGGCGCAGCGTCCTTCTTCGGGACGTACCGCGAGGGGCACTTCGTGATCATCGAGTCCTTCTGCGACACGAACACGCCGTTGGCCAGGGCCCCCGTCACCGTGATGTCCTTGTCGACCGTGAAGAGATCCGGCACCGTGCCCGTGTAGACGACCGGCACGCTCGCGGTGCCGCCGACGTCGCGAATCGTGAAGCGGAGGCCGCCGGCGTGCGCGTCGCCCGTCACGGGGCCGATCACCTTGCCGGCAAGCGCCACCTTGCCTGTACGGCCACTTAGCTCGCTCGGCTGCAGCGTCGGCGTCCCGCCGCCCGCCAGCGAGGTATAGAGCAGGAACACGGCGAGGACGCCCGCGACCGAGAGCGCGATCAGCAGGCGGGCTGGACTGCGCTTGCGGGCCACGCCGCGATTCTAGCGGCTGCACCCGTCGGGGCCGTCCGGTGAAGACAGATCAGGGCAGACCGCGGCGGGGGCGCTAGTCGCGAGCCAGCTGGCGGCGGCGCGGCGGCACCCGATAGCCGTGCTCGACGCAGAGGCTGCCCGGCGACTCCTCGGTGAGAGCGTCGCAGTAGCCCTTGCCGTAGGCGGCGCGCATGAAGGCCGCGACCACGTCGATGTTCCACTCGCCGACCTCTCCTGCCTCACGCCAGAGGTCGGCGAGGCGGAGGTCGATGTCGAGCTCGAGCAGGTCGACGCGGGTGGGGCGAGGGGCCATACGACGAGGGTAGAAACCGCGTCGGACGGACAGAAAGCCTGATCTAGGATGGCCCGATGACAGCGATCGTCCTGGCTCTGGCCTCGTCGCTCGTGTGGGGAACGGCCGACTTCTGGGGCGGCACGCTGACCCGGCAGCTCGCTGCGTTGACGGTCGCGGCGCTGTCGCAGGCGGCCGGCTTCGCGGGGCTGCTCGTCGTCTGGGGGATCGTCGGCGAGCCGCTCGACAGCCGCGCGATCTGGCTGGGCGCCCTCGGCGAGCTGGGCGGCGGCATCGGCCTGGCGTGCTTCTACAAGGCGCTCGCGATCGGGACGATGAGCATCGTCTCGCCGATCTCCGCCTGCGGTGCGGCGCTACCGCTGGTGGTCTCGCTGGCAACCGGCGAGCGACTGGCGGTGATCGCCCTAGCCGGCGCGCCGATCGCGCTCGCGGGCGCGGTGCTCGCATCGGTGCAGGAGCATGGCGCCGGGCCAGGCGACCGCCGGTAGGCGATGCTGCTGGCCGTTGCGACGGCCGTCGGCTTCGGCATCTTCATCTACCTGCTCGGCCTGGCCGGGCAGGGCGGCTCCGAGTTCTCGGCGCTGATCGGGCCCGCCTCGGCTCGCTGGCGCTGCTCTCGACCGGGCTGCTGCTGCGCCGCTCACCGCGGCTGCCCCGCGCTGCTCTGCCCGCAGTGTTCGCCGTCGGCCTGCTCGACGTCGTCGCGAACGGGCTCTTCGTGGCCGCGAGCACGCGCAGCCTGCTCTCGCTCGTCGCCGTGCTCGGCTCGATCTACCCGGTCGTGACGGTCGTGCTGGCGCACCTCGTGCACGGCGAGCGGATTACCCGTATCCAGGTCGCCGGGGTCACCGTCGCCCTCGCCGGCGTCGTTCTGGTCAGCGCCGGCTGATACCGCCAGCGCGTGCCCGGTCACGCCCGGAGCCGGCAGATCGCGCATCCGGACAGCCGAGAGCGTGTCAACAATCATCTAGCATCGAGGACATGCTCGACCCCAGGGTTTTCAAGGCGTACGACGTCCGTGGCATCCACCCCGTCGAACTCGACGAGGAGGGCGGGTACGCGATCGGCCGCGCCTACGTCGAGGAGTTCGAGCCGCGCCGGATCGCGGTCGGGCGCGACATGAGGCTCTCAGCGCCGACGATGGCGCGCGCGGTCATGGAGGGCGCTGCCGACGGCGGCGCGGACGTCGTCGACATCGGGATGGCCGGCACCGAGATGGTGTACTTCGCCGTCGGCGAGCTCGGACTCGACGGTGGCATCGCCGTCACCGCGTCGCACAACCCGAAGCAGTACACGGGCATGAAGATCGTCCGTCGTGGGGCCCTCCCGGTGGGCGGCGAGTCGGGCCTCAACGAGGTGCGCGACCGTGCGCTGCGTGGCTTCGGCCCGGTCACGAAGCGCGGCACGATCTGTACCCAGGACGTCCAGGCCGGCTACGTCGAGAAGGTGCTGTCGTTCGTCGACGTCGCCGCCATCAAGCCGCTCAAGGTCGTCATCGACGCGGCGAACGGCATGGCCGGCGCGATGCTGCCGCCCGTCCTCGCGCGTCTGCCGATCGAGGCGGTCACCTGCTACTTCGACCCGGACGGCAGCTTCCCCAACCACGAGCCGAACCCGCTGCTGCCCGAGAATCGCGAGTTCATCGTCGCGAAGACGACGTCGGAGCACGCCGACCTGGGGGTCGCCTACGACGGCGACGCCGACCGCTGCTTCTTCGTCGACGACCTCGGCGAGTTCGTCCCCGGCGACTTCGTCACCGCGCTGCTCGCCGAGCTGATGCTCGCCCGCGAGCCCGGCGGCAAGGTGATCTACGACGTGCGCGCGAGCTGGGCGGTGCCCGAGACGATCGAGCGTGCCGGCGGCGTTGCGCTGGTCAACCGCGTCGGCCACGCGTACATCAAGCACCGGATGCGCAAGGAGAGCGCCGTCTTCGGCGGCGAGGTCTCGGCGCACTACTACTTCCGCGACTTCGTGCAGGCCGACTCCGGCGTCGTTCCCTTCCTGCTCATGCTCGAGCTGATCTCGAAGCGCGGGCAGAAGCTGTCGGAGATCCTCGCGCCATACCGCAGCACGTACTTCATCACCGGCGAGATCAACACGCCGGTCGCGGACGTGCCGCTCAAGCTGCAGGAGATCAAGGAGCGCTACGCGCCGAACGCGCGCATCAGCCACCTCGACGGCATCTCGGTGGACGCGGACGACTGGCACTTTAACGTCCGTCCGTCGAACACCGAGCCGCTCCTGCGGCTCAACCTGGAGGCGCGGACGGAGGAGCTGATGGAGCGGATGCGCGACGAGGTGCTCGGGCTCATCCGGTCGTAGCCGGTCGAGGTCGCCGCTAGGATGACAGCGATGCCGTACAGCCTCGAGTTCGGTGCGGAGACCAACCGCAAGCCGCCGTTCCGCTACGCGGCGCAGACGCGGGTGGCGTTCTCGGACACCGACGCGCAGGGCATCGTCTACTACGGCCGCTACATGCCGTACTTCGACCTGGCGCGCACCGAGTACCATCGCCATCTCGGCATCACGGGCGCGCGGGCCGGCGGCTACGACTTCGTGATGCGCGCGAACACGGTCGAGTACTTCGCGCCGGCGCGCTTCGACGACCTGATCGAGGTGTACGTGCGCATGCGCCGGATCGGCTCGACCTCAATCACCTACGAGTTCCACGCGTGGCACGTCGCCGACGACGTGCTAATGGTGACGGCCCAGCAGACCCTTGTCCTCGTCAACCTCGCGCAACGGTCGCCCGTCCCGATCCCGCCCGACTTCCGCCAGATCTTCGTCGAGTTCGAGGGTGACGCGCTCGAGCTGGCCGCTCCCCGCTAGGCCATGGCGGGCGAGCGAGCACAGGCACTGGGCGCAGCGGCCGAGACGGTCGCTCGCATTCTCGACAGCGGAGGCGACGCGGACGACCTCCTGCGCGCGGCCGTTGCCGCCGTGCAGGCGCAGGTGCCGGGCTACGACTGGGTCGGCATCTCGTTCGTCGACGAGGGCGCGTTGCTGCTGGGGCCGTGGGCCGGCGCCGAGCGTGCGCCTGCTGCGCCGCCGCCGTTACGCGTGCCGATCCGCTTCCAGGGCACCACGGTCGCCGAGCTCGGCGTGGCCGGCCCGGCGCCCGACGGCGAGGAGCAGGCCGCGCTCGACCACCTGGCAGCTCTGCTGGCCGGCCACTGCCTCGTCGGCTGGGACACCGGCGGCGTCCCCTGGGACGCACTCTAGAATAGGCTCGCAGGATGCCGATCACGCATCCTCATCACACCGCGCTCTTCGTCACCGACCTCGATCGGTCGCTCGACTTCTACGTCGGCCTGCTCGGCTTCGAGCTGCTGAACCGCAACGATGGCTGGGGCGGCGAGTTCCTCGACCGGGTCGTCAACGCCGAAGGGGCGCGCATCAACCTCGCGGTGCTGCAGCTGGGCGGCGTCGTGATCGAGTTGATCGAGGTGCTCTCCCCCGCCGACTTCCCGACGGATGCGTCCACGCGCGCCTCCGGGCTCGCGCGCATCGGCTTCGCCGTCGAGGACATCGACGAGGTCTACGAGCGCCTGCGGGCGGCGGGCACGCGCTTCATGGGCGAGGGCGTGATCCAGACCGTCTGGTGGCAGCCCGAGGTGGCGGCCGGCGCGGCCGGCGCGGACGGCGAGCTGACGTCGCACTTCAAGGGCGGCCGTGCCGTCAACTTCTTCGATCCCGACGGGATCATCCTCGAGCTGCAGGAGCCCGTTGAGCGCGGGCGCGTCACCTAGAGGCGGCGGAGCGCCGGCGCGCCTGCCAGCCCTACGACGGCGTGACGCGGTAGGCGTCGAAGACCTGGTCGACGTTGCGCAGGCCGACGAGCAGCGACCGCAACGCCTGTACGTCGCCGAGCTCGGCGGTGTACCAGTTCTTCGCGAGCTGGTCGACTGTGGTGCCGCCATAGGCAACGATATTGGCGCCGTGCTCCGAGAACGTGCGGGCGATGTCCTCGAGCAGGCGCGGGCGGTCCCACGCGTCGATCGCGATCTGGATGCGGAAGCTGGCGTTGGCGCCGCCGTCCCACTCGACCGGCGTGAAGCGCTCGGCCTGCTTGCGCAGCGCACGCACGTTGGGGCAGTCGTCCCGGTGGATGGCGATGCCCTTGCCCAGCGAGACGTAGCCGCAGATCGGGTCGCCCGGCACCGGGTTGCAGCACTTCGCGAGCCGCACGAGCACGTCGGGGACGCCGGGCACGGCGATGCCGAAGCTCTCGCCCGACTGCGGCCGGCGGACGCGCGTCGGCTTGAGCGCGATCGAGACGTCATCCTCGACCTCATCCGTCTTCAGCCGGTTGATGACCTTGTTGACGATGGTGTGGCCGGAGACCTTGCCAGAGCCGAGCGCGACGTAGAACTCGTCGGCCTTCTTGAAGCCGAGCTCGCGGATGACCTGGGCCAGCACGCCGGAGCCGGCCAGCTTGCGGTACGGCAGGTTCTGCGCCTTCAGCGCGGTCTCGAGTGCCTCGCGGCCCTTCTGCTCGGCGTCGTCGCGCGTCTCCCTCGAGAAGTGGGAGCGGATCCGGTTCCGCGCCCGCGACGAGACGGCAAGGCTGAGCCAGTCGCGTGACGGCCCGCGGCCGACCTTCGAGGTGAGGATCTCGATGAAGTCACCGTTCTTCACCTTGTAGTGCAGCGGCACGATGCGCCCGTTGACCTTGGCGCCGACGGTGCGGTGGCCGACGTCGGTGTGCACGGAGTACGCGAAGTCGATCGGCGTCGAGCCGGCCGGCAGCGTCTTCACCTCGCCCTTGGGCGTGAAGACGTAGACCTCGTCGTCGAAGAGGTCGGTGCGGAGGTTCTTGAGGAACTCGCCGGCATCGCCGTCGTCCTGCTGCCAGTCCATCAGGCCGTGGATCCAGGCGGCCCACTCCGGGTCGAGCTTGTCGCGGCGCGTGCCCTTGTAGAGCCAGTGCGCGGCGACGCCGAACTCGGCGGTCTCGTGCATGTCCTTGGTGCGCACCTGGATCTCGAGCGGCCGGCCCTCGGGCCCGATCACCGTGGTGTGCAGGGCGCGGTAGCCGTTCAGCTTCGGCATCGCAATGTAGTCCTTGAAGCGGCCGGGCATCGGCTTCCACAGCGCATGGATGATGCCGAGCGCGCCGTAACATTCGCGTGTGCCCTCGTCGCCCTCGTGCTGCACGATGACGCGCATCGCCGTGAGGTCGTAGATCTCGTTGAACTCCTTGCCCTTGCGCGCCATCTTGTCGTAGATGGAGTAGAAGTGCTTCGCGCGGCCGTGGATCTCGGCGGCGATGCCGGCCTTCTCGGTCTCGGCGCGCAGCACCTCGGCGGCCTCGCGCACGTGCTCGTCGCGGTCGGCGCGGCGCTCGGAGACCATCGCCTTGATCTCCTGGTACTTGCGGGGGTGCAGTACCTGGAAGGCGAGATCCTCGAGCTCCCACTTGACCTTGTTGATGCCGAGGCGGTGCGCGATCGGCGCGTAGACCTCGAGGGTCTCCTTCGCCTTCTGGGTCTGCTTCTGCTTGCCCAGGTACTCGATCGTCCGCATGTTGTGGAGGCGGTCGGCGAGCTTGACGAGGATGACGCGGACGTCCTGCGCCATCGCCAGGATCATCTTGCGGTAGTTCTCCGCCTGGGCCTGCTCGCGACTCTGGAAGCTGATGCGCGACAGCTTCGTGACGCCGCCGACGAGCAGCGCGACCTCGTCGCCGAACTCGGCGGCGATCTCCTCGATCTCGACACCGGTGTCCTCGACCACGTCGTGCAGCAGCGCGGCCGCGATCGTCTGCTCGTCGAGCCGCAGCTCGGCGCAGATCAGCGCGACGCCGATCGGGTGGATGATGAAGTCCTCGCCAGAGCGGCGCACCTGGCCCTCGTGGGCGCGGGCCGCGTACTCGAAGGCGCGGCGGACGATCTCGGTGTCGGCGTCCGGCTTGTACGCGCAGAGGTCGTCGACCAGCTCGTCGAGCAGGTGCCGGTGACGTTCCACAGCCTCGGCAACAGCCATCGTCACAGTCTACTTCGGAGCCCTGTCGCCGCCCCGGGACACGGGCGCGAGGCCCGGCGCAAGTCACGGCGCGAGGCCCGCCGCCCGGCAGGAGGCCGCGGGGCGGGCGCGAATACCGCCCTCCCATGCTCAATCGCCGCCGCAATCGCCGCCGCGCTCGCGCGCTCGCCCGGATCCTGGCCTCGCTCGACAGCACGGCCGAGGCGTCGGGGCGCCTGCCCGGTCGGCGGCGCAGCGTCTCGCTGGGCGCGCTGCGGCCGTCGTAGGCGCTACGGCTAGGCGGCAGCTGCTGAAGGCTCGGGCCGGCCGCTGCTCCCTGGCTCCACGCTGCTCCCGATCGGGCCGGCCGCCGCGCCGTCGATCAGCAGGGTGCGAAACGTCGCCGACTCCAACAGGTTGCGGCGGGCGCGACCGGCAGGGCCACCCGGGCTGCCAGAGCCGCCTGCCGCGGCGAGCTTGAGCTCGCCGAACACGGTTCGCGCCTCGACCGTCCAGGCCGGCTCGCCGGCGCGCCACTGCTCGGTCAGCCAGGTGCGCAGCTCGGCGTACCGCCCCGGCGTCTCGAACACGCGACGGACGACGAGCTGGGGCGCGACGATACCGTTCCAGCGGTTCTCCTGGAGCCGGAAGGCGACATCCCAGCGCTGTGGCTGCCGGTAGCGGTCGGCGTCGGCGCCGAGCCCGAAGCCGACGGCACTGCCGGCATCGCGACCGTTCTGGCGCACGCGGAAGCGGAGGTGCTTGCCGCCCTCCCCCATCGTCTGCAGGTCGGCGATGTCGCAGTCGTTGACCAGTAGCGTCACTCCCGGGTTGCCGAAGCCGAACGGCGCGAGGCGCGCGAGCTCGCCGGCCAGGCCAAGGGTCAGCTTGTCGCCCGGCACGACCGCGTCCACGATGAGGCCCGGAAGGAGGTCGTCGTCGCAGAGGCTCGCGTCGGCGTGAGCGAGGAACGCCTCGGTGAACGCCGCCACGCTGGCCGGCAGGATGGTGAGCCCGGCGGCCGCGCGATGGCCACCGTAACGCTCGAGGTGGGCGCTGCCGGCTCCGATGCCGGCGTGCAGATCGTACGCCGGGATCGAGCGGCCAGAGCCTTTCCAGGAGTGCTCGCCGCCGGCGATCAGCACGATCGGGCGGTGGTAGCGCTCCACCAGGCGCGAGGCGACGATGCCGATGACGCCCTCGTGCCAGACCTCGTCGGCGAGGCAGAACGCCCTGCGCGCCTGCTCGGCGGGAGAGAGCGCCTCGATCTTGGCGATCGCGCCGTTGAGGATCCTGTCCTCGACCGCCTGCCGCTCACGGTTCATGTCCTCGAGCTGGGCGGCGAGGTCGCGGGCGACGACGGCGTCCTCGGCAAGGAGCAGCTCGAGCGCCGCCTCGGGCCGGCCCAGGCGGCCGGCGGCATTGATCCGCGGTGCGAGCCGGAAGCCGACGGCGCCCTCGTCCACCGCGGCAGGATCGACCCGTGCGGAGCGCATCAGGGCCTGAAGGCCGGGCCGCGTCGTGCGGGCGAGCCGGCGGAGGCCGGCCAGGGCGAACGCGCGATTCTCGTCGACGAGCGGCACGACGTCGGCGATGGTGGCGAGCGCGACGAGGTCGAGGTGCCGATCGAGGCTCGGGGCGTCCGGCGGCAGCAGCGCCTGCGCGAGCTTGTAGACGACGCCGGTGCCACACAGCGACGGGTACGGGTAGGCGGACGGCTGCGTCGCGACGATCAGGCAGTCGGGCAGCACGTCGCCGGGGCGGTGGTGATCGGTGACGATCACCTGCAGGCCGAGCTCCTGCGCCCGGGCCACCTCGGGGCCGGCCGTGATGCCGCAGTCGACGGTCAGGATCAGCCCGACGCCCTCGGCAGCGAGCTCCTCGACGGCGCCGATGCTGAGGCCGTAACCGTCGCCGAAGCGGCTGGGCAGGCGCCAGGTGACATCGGCGCCGAGCTCGCGCAGCACGAGCACCGCGAGCGTGGTGGCGCAGATGCCGTCGACGTCGTAGTCGCCGTGGACGCAGATGCGCGTGCCGTTCGCGGCCGCCTCGCGGAGCAGCGCGACCGCCGCCGCCATGTCGCCGAGCAGGTACGGGTCGTGGCCGGGGAGCGCGCCGTCGAGGAACGCGCCCGCCGCGGCGGGCTCGCAGTAGCCGCGGCGCACGAGTACCGACGCGGTCACCTCGTCGACGCCAAGCGCCACCGTGATCGCCTCGATGGCGCCGCTGTCGGCGGGCCGAATCGTCCAGGTGCCGTCACTCATTCCCGGCAACGGTACGAGCCGGTCCGGACGGACCGGACCGCGCCTGCTACCGCTCGGGGTGGCGGTCGTCGCCGCGCCACTGCTGCAACGCGACCCGGCACCAGAAGATGATGAGCCCTGCAATGACGCCCACCGAGGCGACGAGCACCGGTGCCAGCAGCACCGCACGCTCGATCGACATGTCGAACGCGACGGTCGCCAACAGCACGGTCGCGACGGCGACGACCAGCGCGCCCGCCGTGATCTTCAGCTGCTTCAAGATTGCCATCGCCACGAGTGTAGATGCCCTGGGCCCCGCCCGGCTGGAGCCCCGGCGCTACCGTTCCGGGGTGCGCCAGGCGAACTACAGCTCCGGGAACGACTTCGTCGTCGAGTTCGTCGGCTACCGGTTCTCGTTCAATGCTGCCGACTTCGAGCAGCGGACGGTGGCGGCCGCGGTGAAGCTGCGCCTCCTGCCGTTGAGCGAGCTCGAGGCCGAGGAGACCGCCGATCTCGTCGAGCTCGTCGCCGACGGGCGCATCGCCGAGCCGCGCAGCGGGCTCGGCCGCTACCTCGTGCGCAACTGGGAGAAGGTGTCGGCGCAGGAGGGCGAGTCGCTCGTCTACTGGCTGCGCAAGATCGTGTTCCGCGGCGCCTGGCTCGACCACCGCGTCAAGGAGCGGCTGCTGGAGATCGTGTGGGACGAGCAGCAGGCGGAGTTCGCCTATCGCGACCCGCGCGGCGGCCGCGCGCTGCTCGAGCTGGCGCCGGTACCGTCGTGGCAGCCGCTGCAGTTCAAGCGCCGCTGAACGCGGCCGCGGCCGACTCACTCCGCGCGGCCAGGTCGGGCCCTGCGGCCGGATCTCACCCCGCGGCCGGGCCTCACCCCGCGGGCAGCTCACCCGGCGGCGGATGCGTCTCCGACCAGTGCCGGGCGATCTCGGCGCGGGTCGTGACCCACACGTCGGGGAAGCCGCTCACGTGGTCGAGGAAGCGGGCGAGCGCGCGGGCCCGCCCGGGCCGCCCGATCACACGGCTGTGCAGGCCGACGCTCATCAGCCGGGGCGTGCGGGCACCCTCCTCGTAGAGCTGCTCGAAGGTGTTGAGCAGGTACGCGGTGAAGTCGTCGCCGCTGGACCAGCCGTTGGGGAGCGCGAACTTGAAGTCGTTGGCGTCGAGGCTGTACGGGATCACCAGGTGTGGCTGCCCCTCGACGGCGACCCAGTAGGGCAGCTCGTCGGCGAAGGAGTCGGAGTCGTAGAGAGCGCCCTCGGCGACGGCGAGACGGCGCGTCGCCAGGCTGGCGCGGCCGGTGAACCAGCCGACGGGGCGCTGCCCGCAGAGCCGCTCGATCGTCTCGTTGGTGCGGCGGATGTCGGCGCGCTCGACCTCCTCGGGCACGTCGCCGTAGTCGATCCAGCGCCAGCCGTGGCCGATCACCTCCCAGCCGGCCCGGCTCATCGCGGCGGCGGCTTCCGGGTTGCGCTCGAGCGCCTGCCCGACGGCGAACACGGTCAGCGGCAGCCCGCGCTCACTGAAGAGGCGGTGGACACGCCAGAAGCCGGCCCGGCTCCCGTACTCGTACATCGACTCGAAGTGCAGCACGCGGCGGCCGGGGACGAGCTGCACCCCGACGACCTCGAGGGTCATCGTCTCGCTGTGATCGTCGCCGTCGGGGATCGCGTGCTCGGCGCCCTCTTCGACGTTGAGCACGAAGCTGAGCGCGAGCCGGGCGCCGCCGGGCCACCGCGCGTGCGGCGGGTGCTCCCCGTAGCCGACGAAGTCGCGGTCGGGGCCGTCGGCCATGGCTAGAAGAGGCCGGGCGTGCCGGGGTCGGGTTCGGGCCCGGCGTCCGCACCACGCCCGGCGCCGCGCCCGGCGTCCGCACCATGCCCGGCGTCCGGCCCCGTCGGCGGCAGCCCCACGTGGGCGCGCCCCAGCCGCGTGATCGTACGCCCGCGCGGCGTGCGCTGGATGAAGCCGAGCTGCAGCAGGTACGGCTCGTAGACGTCCTCGATCGTGTCCTGCTCCTCGCCGAGCGAGGCGGCGAGCGTGGAGAGGCCGACCGGGCCACCGTCGAACTTGACTGCGATCGCGTGGAGGAGCTCGCGGTCGGTGCGCTCGAGGCCCTCGCCGTCCACCTCGAGCAAGTCGAGCGCCTCGGCGGCGACCGCAGTGGTGATGCTGCCCTGGTGGCGCACCTGCGCGACGTCGCGGACGCGGCGGAGGATGCGGTTGGCGATGCGCGGCGTGCCGCGGGAGCGGCGGGCGATCTCGTGGGCGGCGTCGTCGGCGATCTCGACGGCGAGGATGCGGGCCGACCGGACGACGATGCGCACGAGCTCGGCAGGCTCGTAGTAGGCGAGCCGGAACGTCATGCCGAAGCGATCGCGCAGCGGCGTCGTGAGCAGGCCGGTGCGCGTCGTCGCCCCGACGAGCGTGAATGGCGGCAGGTCGAGGGTGAGCGTGCGCGCCGCCGGCCCCTGCCCGACGATGATGTCGAGCCGGAAGTCCTCGAGTGCCGGGTAGAGGATCTCCTCGGCGGCGGCGTTGAGCCGGTGGATCTCGTCGATGAAGAGGACATCGCGCTCGCCCAGCGACATGAGGATCGCGGCCATGTCCTTGCGCTCCAGCGCCGGGCCTGCCACGGTGCGCATCCCCACGCCGAGCTCCTCACGCACGATCGCCGCGAGGCTCGTCTTGCCGAGGCCCGGTGGCCCCGCCAGCAGAACGTGATCGAGCGCCTCCCCGCGCGCCTTCGCCGCCGAGAGCGCGACCGCGAGCTGCTCGCGGATGCGCTCCTGCCCGACGAAGTCGTCGAGGGTCTTCGGCCGCAGCGACCGCTCGACCTCGTCGTCCTCGGCGCGCAGGCCGGGTGCCAGGAAGCGTTCCTCCGCCATGGCTGCCTACGCCGCCCGGAGCGCCCGCTTGACGCGCTCCTCCGGCGGCAGCTCGGGGTCGACCCCGGCGAGGCGCTCCTCCGCCTCGCCCAGCGAGAAGCCGAGGGCGACGAGTGCCTCGCGGGCCGCGAGGTGGTCGGAGCCGAGAGCCCCTCCCCCGCCCGCGCCGGCTCCGCCCGCTCCGGCGCCACCCGGCCCGCCCGCACCGAAGCTGCCGAGCTTGTCCTTCAGCTCCAGCACGATCCGCTGCGCCGTCTTCTTGCCGATGCCGGGGATCGCCATGAAGCGTGCCTCGTCCTCGAGCGCGACCGCGCGCACGAGCTCCGCCGGCGTCGACCCCGAGACGATTGCCAACGCGACCTTCGGCCCGATCCCCTGCACGGTCATCAGCAGCTCGAACAGCTCGCGCTCCTCGACGTCGGCGAAGCCGAAGAGCTGCAGCGTGTCCTCGCGCACGTGAAGATAGGTCTCGACCGAGAGCTCGTCGGCGACGTCCCAGTTGCGCGTCGCGCGCGGCGTGGCCGCCACGAGGTAGCCGACGCCACCCACGTCGAGGACGAGCCCCTCCGGCCGCAGCGCGACCGGCTTCCCGCGGAGACGTGCTATCACCTCGCGCTCACCCTCAGCAGCGGCGAGGCGAGCGCGTGGCAGATCGCGACGGCGAGCGCGTCGGCGGCGTGGTCGGGCATCGGCGGCTTCGGCAGCGAGAGCAGGATCTGCACCATGCGCTGCACCTGCTGCTTGTCGGCGTGACCGTGGCCGGCGACGGTCTGCTTGACGCGGTTCGGCATGTGCTCGGTGCACTCGAGCCCGGCGAGCGCAGCCGCGACGAGGATCGCGCCGCGCGCCTGGCCCACCATCAGCGCCGTCCTGGGGTCGGCGCCGACGAACGACTCCTCCATCGCAACCGTGTCGGGCGTGTGCTCGACAATGAGCGCCTGCACCGCCTCGAAGATCGTGCGCAGCCGCAGCTCGGGCCGCTGCCCCGCCGGCGTCCTGATCACGCCATGGCACACCTCGCGCAGCCGCCCGTCGCGCTCGACGACGACGCCGAAGCCGCAGGCGGCCGTGCCCGGATCGATGCCGAGGACTCTCACAGCGGAAGGGTAGGCGCGGCGACGGATGGCGGGCGCCGAGCTCGAGGAGATCAACTACCGTCATGATCGCTCAGACCGACCGGCCGGGTATCGGCCGAGACCCGAGTCCCCGCGGCTGCAGGCAGTTCTGAGCTGTTCAATGTTCGGGAGAGTGAACACGGCAACAGAAGGGCACGAGATGAACGAGCACCCGACGAACGACCTGCGGTTGAGCCGGCTGCGCCACTGGAACGTCGTCGTCGGCCTGATCCTGGCCGCCCAGGCTGTCGCCATTGCGCTGCTCACGAACGGCTTCAGCCTGCCCGTGACGTCCACCTTCATGACCGGCCCTCCGGGTACGCCGGCGGAGCTCCACACGCTGTTCGACGTCCCGCTCGGCTGGGGCGTGTTCGCGTTCCTGGCCATCTCGGCCGGTGCGCTGCTGATCATCGCCTCACCGGGCGTATTCGCGTGGTACAGGCGCAACCTGCTCGAGAACCGGAACTACGGGCGCTGGATCGAGTACTTCTTCAGCTCGTCGATCATGATCGTGCTGATCGCGATGATCACCGGCGTCAGTGACGTCGCCGCGCTCCTCGCGCTCTTCGGAGTCAACTCAAGCATGATCCTGTTCGGCCTGCTCATGGAGAAGTACGAGACGCCGGGCAGGCCCAGCTGGCTCTCGTTCCTGTTTGGGACGTTCGCCGGCATCATCCCGTGGCTCACCATCGTGATCTACGTATGGAGCCCCGGGCTCGACACCGACGGCCCTCCGGCGTTCGTGTACGCGATCATCGCCAGCCTCTTCCTCTTCTTCAACGTGTTCGCAGTCAACATGTGGCTGCAGTACAGGCGGATCGGCCCCTGGCAGGACTACCTCGTCGGCGAGAAGGTCTACATCCTGCTCAGCCTGACGGCGAAGGCGCTGCTCGCCTGGCAGGTGTTCGCCGCGGTGCTCGCAGGCTCGAGCTCATAACGCGTCGCTGCAGGAGCAGCGACGCGCCATTCCGAACCTTCCCCGCCTGGCTCCACCCGCTCTCGGCAGAACGTTCGGCCTCGCCACCCCGACCGCCCTCAGACCGTCACGACGGACGCGCCGGCTATGCCCGCGAGCTGCGCCTGTCGCACATCTCGGGTGTAGAGCGTCCGACCCGTCGCCAGCGCGGTCGCGATGATCAGCAGGTCGGTCGCCTTCTCGGCCCGCCGCTGCGACCGGGCGAGAGCGAGGATCTCGCCGTAGCGCTCCGCGACGGGCTCGTCGACGACGAGCGGGGCGAATGCAGCACGAACCGCATCGGCACGCTGACGGCGGGCGCTACGGACGCTGTCGTCCTGGGCAAGCAGCACTCCCGCCTGGAGCTCGCCGAGCGTGACGATGGAGATGGCGGCAGCAGGAGGTAGCTCGGCGACGCCGGGAGCGCTCTGTGCGATCAGGATGCTCGTATCGAGCAGGCTGCCGCTCACCCGACCGACCACGGATCGTCGACGGGCGCCTCGACCGCGTTGAGGTCGGCGGCGAAGTCGATGTCGACAGGCACCTCGAGGATGCGCAACAGGGTCTGCCTGTCGACATCGACTCTTGGCAGGCCGGGCTCGCCGGGTGGGACGACGCGCGCGACCGCCCGGCCGCGGACGGTCACCGTGAAGGTCTCGCCGGCCTCCGCGGCACGCAGGATCGCCGCGACGTTGTTGCGGAGCTCGCGCTGCGGAATTGTCCGATCAGCTATCTGCTGTAGAGCGTAGCACTCGCGTGAGCCCGCTCCCGGTCGTCGGCACGCTCTCAGCACGACCGCGACGCACGCTGGGCACGATTCGACGGCCACCGTATGCTGTACTACTCTGTATGACATGGCCCAGGAACGGACGTCGAAAGTGATCTCGATCTCTCTCCCGCCCGAGGCGGCCGCCGAGTTCGACCGGCTTGCTGCCGAGACGGGCAAGAACCGCAGCGAGCTCTTCCGGGAGATGCTCGAGGTGTACCGAGTGGAGCGCGAGCTCGTGGAGTTCAGGCGCCTCCAGCGCTACGGCGCCGACCGGGCCGCGGCACTCGGCATCCACACCGAGGAGGACGTCGTCAAATTGATCCACGAGTTCCGCGGCGTGACGTACCCGTAGTGCGGGTCGTCCTCGACACGAACGTGCTGGTCTCGGCGCTCGTGCATCACGGACGAGTGCCGTCCCGACTCTACTAGGCCGCAGCAGAGCGGCGATTCACCCTCGTCGTGTCAACCCAGCTCCTCTCCGAGCTGGCGCGGGTACTCGCAGTGAAGTTCAACTGGACGGAGGGGGCTATCGAAGTCGTCGTGCTGCAGCTGCTACGGCTCGGCGAGCTCGCCGAGCCAGGGCAGCCGGTTCGCGCGGTCATCGCCGATCCCGACGACGACCGCGTGCTGGAGGCGGCCCTCGCGGGCGGCGCAGCCCTGATCGCGACGGGCGACCGACACCTGCTCGCCCTGGGAACGTGGCAGGACGTCGAGGTTGTGACGCCGGCCGAGCTGCTCGCGCGGATCGAGAGCTCTGGACAAGCCGTCTAGTAGAGCCCCTCGCGCCGCGCGTACCGCTCTGCCCGTTCGCGGTCGTACTGCGCCGGATCGAGATCCGGTAGGCCGACCGGCCTCAGCAGCTCGCCGTTCGTCGGCAGCTCCGCGCGGTCGACGTGGCCGGCGGGGTTCCAGAGGTCGGAGCGGATGAGCGCCTTCGAGCACTGCGTGTACGCCTCCTCGATGGCGACGACGATGCCCAGGCGCGGCGGCCTCCCCTCGACCGCCGACGGTGCGAGCAACTCCTGGTCGTCCGTCAGCACGGCACGGCCGTTGACGCGGAAGGTGTCGCCGACGCCGGGGATCAGGAAGAGCAGGCCGATGCGCGGGTCGCGCAGGAGGTTCGTCAGCGTGTCGGCGATGCGGTTGCCGGGCCGGTCGGGCAGCAGCAGCGTGCGCTCGTCGAGGATGCGCACGAAGCCGGCCGGGTCGCCGCGCGGCGAGACGTCCATCCCGCCGTCCGGCCGCGCGGTGGCGACGCAGACGAACGGCGACCGCTCGGCGAACTGGCGCGTCAGCGGGTTGAGCCGGTCGGCGAGCTTCGAGACGACGAGCTCCGACGGCTCGCCGATGATCGCGCGGAGCTGCGCCTCGTCCCTGATGCCCTCGGGCAGCTCCACGGCGGCGGAGTATCGCGCGCCACCGACGCGACCGCTGGTCCGGATCCGGCGCGCCCTGCTCAGTCCCCTGGCAAGATCGCCCAGAGCGCAGGCCGGCCGCAGTTGCAGTGAACGGCCCGCGACAGCAGCCCAAGTGACCCCCACGAGAGGTAGAGCGCCAGCCGGGCGGTGTTCCACGGGCGGGGCAGCCGGTCGACGTGGGGCCGGCTGAGCGCAGCCAGGCGGCGGTCGAGCGCGGGAACCGGGTGAAACACAACCTCGACGAGCGCGCCTCTCGACGGCTCGTCCTCCTGCCGTGCATCGAGGAGGCGGAGCGCGCGCTCGAGCGCCGCACGAGAGATGCCTGCCTCCAGCGCAGCGCGGTCGCCGGCGAGCACGGCCTGCCGCGAGAGGCTGGGCAGCAAGAGCAGGCCGGCGAACGACAGCAGCGTGGCCCAGAGCGATGCCGTCGCCAGCCCGGCCACGGAGTCGGCGGAGCCGGGCAGCACCAGCAGCGTCAGGGCCGAGGTGCCGACCGACCAGGAGACGGCGAGCACCACCCCTGCCGCTCGGCTCCCGCCTCGCCGCATCGCCTCGCGTCGCAGCAGCTGAACCTCCGCGGTCTCGTCGTCATAGCCGGCTACCGCGACCGTGCGATCACGACCCGGAAGACCGAGCACGCCGCCGACGAAGGCGCGCTCGTCAGAGACCAGTCGAGCACCATCGCGGCGGACGCCGCCGATCGTCCGTGCGATCCGCTCCTGACCGGCGACGAGGGCGAGTGCGAGCCCGGCAGCCGCGGCCACTGCCAGATCGTCGCCGCCCGCCCGTCCGATCACCAGCAGCACGAGCGCCATGCCGACCAGTGCCGCCGCATGCACGGCGACGCCGCGAGCCCAGGCCCGCGCATAGCGCCCCGGTGACTGCCGGCCGTATCGTGACTCGAGCAGCCGCCCGCCAACGAGATCGAACGGTGCCGAGAGCACCACATACAGGCCGGCCAGCGCGAGCAGCCAGCCGACGTCTGTCGGCGACCAGGCCGTCGACTCAGGGAGCAGGCGGCGCGGCGCATCCGTCGCGAGCAGCGACGCGGCGAGGACGACGAACGTTCCGACACACGCGATCCCCAGCCGGAGGCGTGCTCGGGCATACGACGTTGCGGGACTACGGCGCCTGCTCGAGCCGAGCGTGCGATCGCTGAAAGACATGCCTGTACCGTTCCTTTCCGTCACTCCGTTTGATGCCATCCTAGAGCATTATGTCCAGGTAATGTCTAGATGTCACCGTCTCTTGAAGTCGGCAGCATGTACAGTTCCGTAATAGGTAATGTCCAAGTATGAAGGGAGTTGCGATGACCACCACTGATCAGACCGGGTCGACCACTTGGCCAGAGCTCGCCGAGGGGCTGTACGGATTCCTCACCGGCCGGGGTGCGACGATCGAGTACGAGCTGGACAAGCTCGACATCCTGGTTCCACGGGATGGCGCCGACGACGCGCCCAGGGCACGGTGGCAGCTGAACGGAACGGTTCGGATCCGCACCTCGGAGACAGGCCGGTAGCTCTGCGATGCTGGACGTCCATGCCGATGTGGAGATCGTTCTCGACGGGGGACGTGGCCGTCTGCTGGCCGACGGGCAGCGCCTGGAACTTGAGATCGACCGGCCTTCGGCGCTGGTCGGACTCTCCGGGCGCCGCACGCTCGGCATCCTCGCCGAGGAACTGGCACGAGCCGGCTGCACGCTGCGGGTGCGCAGCCGCGGGCGGTTGCTGCTGATTGCCGGCGAGGAGGCCGGAACCGGACTAGTCGGTCGGTTGCTCCACATGCCCCACGTCCGCCTGAGCACGGGCTTTGCCCTTCGTTCCCTGCTCGGCCCCCGTCGCTCCACCCACCGTTAGCGCCCCGCCGCTTCCGCCAAAGACGCACTACGACGCCAGGAGATGTGATCATGCAGAGACAGAGGTTGCGACTGCGAGCCGCCGCAGCAATCCTGATTGCCGCCTTCGCCTCGTTCGTCCTGTCCGTGACGCTGTGGTTCACCGATCACCACGAGCAAGGGATCTTCGTCGGCATCTGGGTGCCCTCGATTCTCTCCTTCGGCGCAGTCGCGCTGCTGATCAGCGGGAGCCGAGATGAGTAACGTCGCAATGTTCTTGACGGGCGCCTTCTTCACACTCCCCGTGGCCGGTGGCCTGTACGTCCTCATCCGCGCTGCGATCGCCGACGGTCGCCGGAACGACAGGGTTCACTCAGAGCAGGCCGACCTGGCTGAGAGGAGCCGGACGATCGGCTGACAACGGTGCCCGGCCGGCACGCGTCGGCTGCCAGCCGGCCTACCCCGCGACCGCCTCGAGGATCTCCTCGGGAATGTCGTAGTTGGCAAAGACCTCCTGGACGTCGTCGTTGTCCTCGAGCACGTTCATCAGCTTCATCAGCTTCTTCGCCACCGGCTCCTCGGTGACGTCCACCGTGACCTTGGGCACCATCGTCAGCTCGGCGGACTCGATCGAGAAGCCGGCGGCCTCGACCGCGTCGCGCACCGATCCGAAGGCGTCGATGCTGCACAGCACCTGGAAGGTGTCGCCGTCGTTGACGACGTCGTCGGCGCCC
>CANFDS010000035.1 GCA_947445525.1 Actinomycetota bacterium
CGCACCCACTCCTGGCTCAACCGCTTCCGCCGCATCCTCGTCCGCTGGGAGAAACGCGCCGACACCTACCTCGCCATGCTCCACCTCGCCTGCGGCCTGATCACCTGGCGCACCACAAACTGGGAACGCCTACCGCAATAGGCTCTAAGTGCTGTTCGATTGGGTTTGCATGATGCGATAGGCTCAGCCAATGCCCTTGGGCCTCGCACCGCCAGCGTTCGTGGGACACTGCGACTTCACCCTTCTGCTTACACCCCCGAGCGATGCTCCCCAGATCGGCGGCGTCTCCGACACCCTCGAGTTCCATCATCGCCGACAACCTCCTGTCGCACCCTTCGCCTGCGGGTCGGCGCGCGGCTCGTCCGCCGATGGGGGTTGTCTACCACCAGTCACCGTGGCGAGACGGGGTGTCAGGCGGAGCATGGCGACACTGTGGGCCTCAACCGGAGAATTGACAACATGCGTCGAGACGCGTCGTCGCGTGAGCGGCTTGCTCAGGGTGGGCGGAAGCCTTAGGTGCGAGAGCATGCAGCACCGCTGGAGAGCACGAGGCAGATGCTTCCGAATCGCGAGCTGGTGAGTCAGGGTTGAGGAGGCCTCGCGTCACGATTGTCACGCCCTCGTACAATCAGGGCGCGTTCCTTGAGGAAACGATTCAGTCGGTCCTAGCGCAGGACTATGAGGACATTGAGTACATCGTGATCGATGACGGGTCGACCGATGGGAGTCTCGAAATCGTCGAGCGCTTCGCCGACCGCCTCACCTGGTGGACAACCCAGTCGAACGCTGGTCAGGTCGCCGCGCTGATGCGCGGTTTTGAACGTGCAACCGGTGATCTCCTCGGATGGATCAACTCAGACGACTGCCTCCTCCCGGGCGCCGTTACTGCCGTTGTTGAGGCTTATGAACGCTGCGGAGGAGACGCGCTGTTGGTCTACGGCGACAACGTCCTCACTGATGCGGAGTCCGTGGAAATCGGCCTGCTGCCTGCACGTGACGCTCGGCTTGAGACGATGCTGCGGCTCTTTGAGAATCCGGTCCCGCAGCCCGGGTCGTTGTTTCCGCGCAGGGCTCTCGACGAAGTCGGTGGCCTGGCGCGCGAAGGGTATTACTACTTTGATTTCGAGCTTGTACTGGAGCTGGCGCTTCGCGGGCCGCTCATTCGGCTTGAGCGTCCGTTGGGAACCTACCGGCTTCACCCGGACTCCAAGAGTGTGTCCCAGTTTCGGCGCAAGGCGGACGATCAGCTTCGGGTTATTGACGCCTTCTTCAGCCACGATCTGCCTCCGGATGTCCGCGCCCTAGAGCGGTTGGCGCGAGCCAATTGTCATGTAGCCGCCGGCGAGCACTACTACGCCGCCGGCGATCGGGTGCTCGGGCGCTCACACCTGCTCCATGGACTCAGACTTGAGCCGCGAATGTTGACGCTGCGGACAGCTGGCGTCTTTGTGCGGACATTACTGCCCCCACTGCTCGTTGGGTGGCTCCGCAAGTTGCGCGGGCGCTGAGACTGAACCGCTCCGGGAATATCGCCTAGTCGCCCGTCGCTGCGAATCCGCGCGAGCTCGTCACGAAGCCTTCCGGGCATTGATCAGAACGCCGTTGCCGCCGTAGCGGACGTTGATGTCAACGAGGCCCACTGCCCGGCACCAGGCTTGCACCGACTCGACAGTCTGGGGCCGATCGTAGCGGGGCGTCAGCGCATCGAAGGTGTCGAGAATGGCCCAGGCAACCAGTTCGTCGGGGTCGAGATCGAGCAGGCCTGTGTAGTTCCAGCACGGCACGATCGCGACGAGGAAGCGGCCGATCCTCGGGACGCGAGCGAGCCGGGTGTCGATCGGGAGCCAGCGCGGGACGTACCACTCGATGACGCGCCGCACCAGGCCGCGCGGCAAGCGTGTGGTCAGTGGCCGCCACCACAGCTTCGCTGACCAGCGGTCGACGTAGGGGAGGGTGCGGTAGCAGTCGGCGGCGATCGTGCCCCCTGGCCGGAGCTGGCGGACGAGTGCCAGGAAGGTGGCCTGCGGGTCGGGGGTGTGCTGGAGCATGCCGAAGCAGAAGACACGGTCGGAAGCTGTTGGCGGCGAAGGGCAGCGCCATGACGTCGGCCTGTAGCACGCGCAGGCGGTCGCTCGGCCCGTTGTTGGCGAGGCAGACCTCGACCGCCGAGCTGGCATCGACGGCAGTGACGTAGGCGCCGGCCTCCAGGAGCACCTCGGTGAACCGTCCGGCCCCGCAGCCTGCCTCGAGGATACGCTCGCCGGCGAGCTCTTCGCGTGTCCAGCCGGTGCCTGTGTAGAGGCGCTCGCGGCTGTGCTGGTGCGCGCCCGCGGAGTCGAGCTGCACGGTACGCCAGCGCTGCCATTGAACGCCGAAGCTTTCGACGTAGCCGTCGTCACGAAACGGGAGATGCAATCGCGGACGGCGGTAGCGTTCGCTCGACCCGGCCCCGTTCGCCGCGCTCGTCGAGGGCGGCGGCTTACTCACGGTCTCGGCGCTGCCGGTGTACTGGGGCCGCCAGCCGCGGCTGCGCCGCTTGCGCCGGCTCGGCGAGCCTCGCGCGCGCCGCATGAGCTCGACATCTGCGAGGCGAGGTAGTCGAGGAGCGACGGGTCGGCGAGCCACTCGCCGAGCTCGCGCAGGTCGGGTGCGCCCTCGACCTGGGCTTGCGTCCGCCGCGTCAGGCGGAGGTTGTGGCTGAGCGGGTGGGCGAGGCGCGCGGCGCTGGCGAAGCTCGCACGGTAGGAGCTGAAGACGAAGGCGCGCAGTCGGAACAGCGCGTAGGCGTGGCGCTTCGCAAGCAGCACCGCCGCGTCGTCTAGGCGCGGCAGCTCCTGGATGCACGCGAGCCGGTCGAGGTACTCCTCGGGCGTTGCCGAGTCGATCGTGAAGCCGAGCCCCGAGTAGCGGCCGGTGCCGGCGGTGAGCACGGGGACGCCGAAGCACGGTACCTCCATGCCGATCGTGCCGCGGATCGTCACGGCGGCGTCGGCGACGGCGAACAGCGAGTACGTGTTGATGTCCGTCTGGGGGTGCAGCAGCTTCACATGCGGCGGCAGCTCGCCGATGGCCTCGCGGATCGCCGTCTCGTCGTTCAGCTCGCCCGCCCGGGCCTTGTACATGTTCGCCGGGTGGAGCTTGATGACCCAGTTCGCCGCCGGGTTTGCGCACGCGGCCTTCACCGTCTCGACTAGCCACGTCTCTTGGTCGGCGAAGAGGTCGTCGCCGTAGAAGAGGTTCGCGTCCCAGAGAACGTGGGAGAACACGATCGCAGTCGGCTTTGCCGGGTCGAGCCCGAGCTGGCGGCGCACGTCCTCGGCGCCCTTCAGCTCCTTGCCCTCCTGCAGGCCGGCGTCCGGGTGCTTCTCGCCCGAGTCGTAGCGGACGGCGAACTCGCGTTCCAGCGCGGCCTCGCGCTGCGGCGTCCAGGGCAAGGCGCGCGCCTTCTCCCAGCTGTCGCGTGAGAGCGATGCGGGATGGATGCGGCGGGTCTCCAGCGTGTAGCGCTTGAACAGCAGCGCGTCACGGGTGTGGATGCCTGCTGCCACGAACTGCACGACGTTCGCACCGCGCCTCAAGGCCAGGTCGTAGATCGAGCCGTAGCCCGCGTAGCCCTTCTCGTTGAACACGACGAGACCGGGCCGGACGCGGTCGAGCAGCAGGTCGGCGGCGACGGTCGACTGCACCGCCTCGGGCAGCAGCTTGGCCAGGGCTGCGCGCACGTCCTTGTCGTCGAACGAAATGCGGCCCCGCTCGAACGTCCGCGAGAGCGTCGAGATCGCCTGCTGGCCGACGTACGCCCCCCGGTACTCGAAGTCCTTGAGCTCCTGCACGCCCGGGTTGGCGGCGTGAGCTGCGGCCGCGGCAGCGCGGGCCTCAGCCACGAGGTCGGCCGGGATGTCCTCGACGGGCGTCACGAACTCCTCGACGCCGGCGGCGCCGAGGTAGGCGCGCGCCCAGCGGGCATTCGGCAGCGTCAGCACGACCACCCGATAGCCGGCGAGCCGCAGCGCCGTTGCGATCATCGCCTCGAGCTTGAGCGAGAAGACGAAGTCCGAGAGGCTGATGATGAGCGCGACGCCCTCGTCGGCCGCGCGCGGCCGGGCGCTGCGCAGGCCCCGTGACTCGCGGCGCCAGCGCGCGAGGTCGCGGCGGATCGTGAGGTAGGCCAGCTCGCGCCGGGCGCGCCCGGCTACCCGCCGGAGGAAGAGAGTGCTGCCTGCCATCCGCTACTGCTGGAAGCCGGGCTCGTACGCGAGCTCGACGTCAACCAGCGTGTTGTCGGTCGTAACGACGGGGAGCAGCGTCACCTTCGCGGCCTGCAGGAGGGCCGCGCGCTGCGCCGGGTCGGTCTCGGTCGTCACCTGCGGGTTCAGCTGCATGATGCGCGTCACCGGCGCGACCGGCAGCATGTCGTGGAGGAACGCCCGGCGAATGTCACCGTCCGAGACGGTGCCGACGACCTTGCCCTGGTCGACGACGACGACGACGCGGTGCTTGTTCGCCTCGATGCGCTCCATGGCGGTGCGCACGGTGTCGGTGGCGGTGACGACGTAGAGGGAGAGATCGTGAGTCATCAGTAGGCGAGCTGCTTGCGGATCAGGCGGTCGTCGAGCGGAACAGTCCTGAGGATCTCGACGATACGTTGCGAGACCCTCCCGTCGCAAAGATACGGGCTCTCGGAGCCGCGGATGTGCTCGCGGAACTCCGGCCGGATCGCCTGCCTGACGGCGTCGGCGATCTGGTGCCGATCGTAGTCGACGTCGATCACGTTGGGGCCACGCGCCCGGTCGCGCTGGCGGCCGCCGACGTTCACTGCCGGCAGGTCGAAGGCCGGGGCCTCAATCAGGCCGCTCGATGAGTTGCCGACGAGTGCGCTGGCGCTGCGCATCAGGCCTGCGTAAACGCGGCGCTGCAGGTTGCGCTCGATACGCATGAAGGGCCGGTGATAGCGCTCGATCATCAGCCTCACGTCGTCGCTGCCGGCATCGTTGTTGGGGAAGATCAGCACGGTCGGGTGGGCGAGCTCGCACACCGCCTCAAGCGTCTCCTCCATCTGCCGCGTGCCGTCGCCGAACTCCTCGGTGACGGGGTGCTGAACGACGAGCAGCAGCGGTTCGTCCGGGGCGACGTCGAACAGGGCGGCGATCTCCTCGCGCGAGGCGTAGTCGCCGTTGACGAGCTCGTCGAGCTGCGGCGCGCCGGTCATGTAGATCCGGTGCTCCTCCTCGCCGCTGCGCCGCAGCCGCTCGGCGGCGTCGGGCCCGGAGGCGAAGTGGATGTGCGTGAAGCGCGCGATCGCGTGGCGCGTCAGCCCGTCGATGTTGCCGGAGCGCTCGCCCGCCTGGATGTGCGCGACCGGGATGTTCATGTGGGCTGCCGCGATGGCCGCCATCAGGTGCTCGCCGCGGTCACCGACGACGAGCACGATGTCGGGACGCAGCCGCACGAGCGTGTCGGTGAAGCTCAGCATGAACACGGCGAGCGACTTCGACATCGTCGCCGTCGTGTAGCCGTCGAGCGTGTTGTAGATGCGGTCGCTGATCTCGATGCCATCGGCCTCGATCTCCTCGACACTGTAGCCGAAGGTCGGCAGCAGGTGCTGGTTGGTGACGACGAGCGAGTACGTCATGTCGGGGTCGGCCTGGATCGCCCGGATGACGGGGCGGGAGTAGCCCCAGGTCATGCGGCCCTCGGCGACGACGACGACGTTCCTCACGCCAGGTCGTCCCGCGAGACGAGCACGCCGGCCGCCAGGTCACGGCCCGCCGTGCGGCCGAGCACCCTGTCGAGGTCGGCGGCGGGGATGCCGGTGCCGGGCCGCTTGACCCACGTGTTCTCCTCGCTGAAGGCCTCGCCGGCGCGGATCGGCCGCAGCGAGACGACGCTGTGGTGGGCCCAGGCGCGGATCGGCTTCTCCTTCTCGAACAGCGCCTTGCGGCTGCCCGAGGCGGCCTCGATCATGCGGATGCCGCGTACCAGCTCGTACAGCTCCTGTGGCTCGATCGAGACGGCGTGGTCGGCGCCGGGTTGCGTCTTGTCGAGCGAGAAGTGCTTCTCGACGACGCTCGCCCCGAATGCCACCGAGCCGAGCCCCGTGTAGATGTTGGCGCTGTGGTCGGAGTGGCCGACGACGCAGCCGTAGCGCTCCTTGTAGAGCGGGATCATGCCGAGGTTGATGTCCTCGTACACCGGCGGGTACTCGCTCGTGCAGTGCGTGATGCCGAACGGGGTGCCGGTGGCGCGCAGGGTCTCGATGGTACGGTCGACCTCGTCCAGGTCGGTCATGCCGGTGGAGACGAGCAGGGGGATGCCGTGCGTCGCTATGGCGCGCAGGAACGGCAGGTTCGTCGTCTCGCCCGAGCCGGTCTTCAGCAGCGGCACGCCGATCGCGGCGAGGAACGCGGCGCTCTCCTTGCAGTAGGCGGTGCACAGGTACTGGATGCCGAGCCGCTCGCAGTGCTCCTTGAGCGCGACGTGCTGCTCGTCGCTGAGGTTCGTCTCCTCGAGCACGTCCCACAGCGGCTTGGGGAAGTTCGCCGAGGTGGGAACATCGCGCAGCATCTCGTGCTCGAGGTAGTGCACCTGGTACTTCACAGCGTCGGCGCCCGCGGCGCGCGCGGCCTCCGCCATACGCAGCGCGGTGGCAAAGTCGCCGTTGTGGTTGATGCACGCCTCGGCGATGACGTAGCAGGGCTGCCCGTCGCCGATCGCCCGTTCGCCCACCTGGATCTCTGCCACTCAGCTCCCCTTCCGTGCCCGCAAGACTGCCTCTGCGATCTCGAAGTCTAGGAGCGCGTTGATGTCGATGCCCTCCTCGTCGGCGACGACCACCGAGAGCAGCGGCTCGCACAGCACCAGGCCGGTGCGGCGCAGCAGGCTCGTGCGGGTCACGTACACCGTGCCGGATTCGCGGTACAGCGGCTGCCGCTCCTGCCGCCGGCGCGGCTGGCCGGGGAAGAGGTAGCGGAAGCGGTCGCCTTCTCGGCGGCCGTAGTTCTCGCGCGTCTCGGCAACGGTGACAACGGCGCCCGGCTTCTCGCGCAGCGCCAGCTCGACGCAGCGGTCGATCAACTCGGCGGTGCGCAGCGGCGAGGTTGGCTCGAGCGTCACCACCCACTCGGGCTCCGGCCACCCGGCCGCGACGAGCGTGTCCACGGCGTGCAGCAGCGTGGGCTCGGTGCGGGCGGCGTCGGTCGCCAGCTCCGCGAGCCGGTCGATCACCTCGACGCCGGCGGCGCGCGCGACGGAGGCGATGGCCGCGTCGTCGGTTGAGACGACGAGCCGGTCGAGCACCGTGGCCGCAAGCGCGGCCCGCAGCGTGTGGACGACCAGCGGCTCGCCCGCCAACGGCCGCAGATTCTTGCCTGGTACTCCCTTCGAGCCGCCGCGAGCGGGGATAACGCCGAGGACGGTCACCTGTCGCCCATCTGCTCGAGGGCCGACCACTCGTAGTCGACGCGGACGACACCGTACTCCGTGCCACCGGCGTAGCGGGGGTCGTCGTCCGGGGAGGCGTTCGACGCGATGCGCAGGGTGACCGCCGCCGGCACGAGATCCTGCGCGATGTGCGTGAGGCAGTAGAACTCGAGCTGATAGGTGCCGGCCCGCAACGGGTTCGGGTCGATCGTGAACCCCGTCTCCCAGAGCCCGGGCTCGAGGCGCAGCGGACGGCGCCCGCTGAACACCGCGAACACCCAGGTGTCGTCGAGCGTTCGCACCCGCGCGAGCAGCTCGAACTCCTCGTCGATCGCCGTGCGGCAGCGCAGCACGACCCGCACCGTCACCGGCTGGCGTTCGAGGTGCGTGTCCGTCACACGGCCATCGGCGTCGTACAGCTCCACCCGCTCGAACGTCACCTTCTGGTCGAAGTGCTTCGCCGACGGCCTGCCGCGGGTGATGTCACTCAGGTCGGTGACCCCCGCGTCCGAGCCGCTCGACGCTTCGAGGATGTAGTCGCGGAATACGCTCTCGGTCGGCCCGAAGTCGCGCACGCCTCCGTGCTCGAGCCAGATGCAACGTCTCGTCAGTGCCTTGATCGAGGCGAGGTTGTGGCTGACGAAGAGCACAGTCCGCCCCTCGCTCGCCGTCTGCTCCTGCATCTTGCCCAGGCACTTCCGCTGGAAGGCGATGTCGCCGACCGCGAGCACCTCGTCGACGAGCAGGATGTCGGCGTCGAGGTGGGCGGCGACCGCGAAAGCGAGGCGTACGTACATGCCGCTGGAGTAGCGCTTCACCGGCGTGTCGATGAACTTCTCAACCTCGGCGAACCCGACGATCTCGTCGAACTTGCGCGCGATCTCGGCTCGCCGCATCCCCAGAATCGCGCCGTTGAGATAGACGTTCTCGCGCCCGCTCAGCTCGGGGTGGAAGCCGGTGCCGACCTCGAGCAGCGAGCCGGCACGGCCGCGGATGACTGCCTCCCCCTCCGTTGGCGCCGTGATCCGGGAGAGGATCTTCAGCAGCGTCGACTTGCCCGCGCCGTTCGCGCCGATCATGCCGACCGCTTCGCCCGCCGGGATCTCCAGGCTGACGTCGCGCAGCGCCCAGAGCGTGCCGGCGTCGCGGCTACCTGCACGCCGCCGGCCCCTCTCTCCGATCGCGTCGCGAACCGTCGTGTAGGCGGCGCGCCGGGAGCCGAGCTGATAGCGCTTGCCGATACCGCTCAGGCTGATCGCGGCTTCGCTCACACCGACTGTCGCCTGCGAGAGAGGAGCCGCGCCAGGTACATGCGTCGCCGCACGATCTCGACGATGAAGCGCAGCCGCGAACGTCGATTCAAGCGTTCGGAGTCGTCGATCGGCAGCCAGCGTAGCCAGAGCCGAAGACCCGCGAGGCGGCCCGCCGGGGCAGTGTCAGCGGTAGTGGCGTATCCGAGCTGCTCGGCCAGCGGCGTTGTCGCGTGGCGGATCAGGGCGCGCTCCCGCGCCGACAGGACATCGGTGTAGCCGAAGGCCGCAGCCATATCTGCAACCACGCGGGCCGGCGGCTCGATACCTGGCTGGCTGGGATTCGAGGGCATTCGCCGGAAGGCGCGGCCGCCGAGGACCGTGAGGTGATCGGGATCGGCAGGCGGTTCGACGCCCAGCCAGCCGCAGATCGCGCCGATACAACTGGCTGGATCGGCCTTCAGGTCCTCGTAGCGGACGATCCGGTGGACGTCCGGCTGCTCTGCGACGAGGCGAAGCATCGAGCGCGCGTGTGGCAGCCAGCGCGCGTCGAGGAACGTCTCCAGTTGGTCGTGGCCGAACTGGTAGAAGGAGAAATCCTTGTGGACGCTCCAGGTGCGCTTGGCGGAGCCGAAGTTGCCGACCGGGTCGCGGACGATGTGGAGGCAGCGCAGCCCGGGGAAGACACGCAGGTAGTCGTCGATGTACGGCGTCTCGATCGTCTTGAACAGCGTGACCTTTGCCGGGGCGGTGTCGCTGGCGTACGCGATCCGCGTCTCCTCCAGGAAGGCAGGGAGGAAGGACGCGACGTCCCATTCGTCGCGCCGCAATAACTCGGCTGCCGGATCGCGTCGGCGCTCGAACGGCTCGACGAGGTTCGAGATGTAGAGATCCTCGATCTCCTCCCAGTGACCTCTGTACTCGCCGACGAGCGCTGCGGCCGGTAGCAAGGAGTTCAGGCGCGTCAGCGCTCGCGTCGTCGTGTTCTGACGGACGGGAATCGACAGCTCGCCGTTCGCTGCCAGATCGTCCCAGGCGCAGAGGTAGTTGATCTCGGGTGCATGGGCCCACAGGCCCCGGCTTCCGTCCAGCAGGCGTCCGAGGAGCGTGCTGCCGTTGCGGCCCGCGCCGAAGATGGCGACGATGCCGTTGTCAGGCGGCGTAGCCGTCTCCGTCACTGCGCTTGACGAAGTGCACGATCGACCCCGCGCCACCCACGCGCGTGAATAGCGCGCCGTCGTCGCGAGTGATCTCCCGCACGAGCTGCTCCACCTCCGGGTGGCACGTCTGCAGCGGCTTCGGGGCGGCGCCGTCGTGGAACAGGAGATTGCCTCCGGGCCTGAGTGCCGAGCGCCAGTGCAGGTAGTCGGCCTTCACACCTTCGTAGCTGTGATCGCCGTCGATCAGGACGAAGTCGAGCATCGTCGGCGGCTCGACGATCCTGGAGTCCCCGACGAGCAGCTCAACTCGGTCAGCGAGGCCGTACCGTGTCAATGCTGCCTGGAGCGACGCATCGAGCTGCTTCCCGTCGAACTCTCCGGTGAGCTTCACGTGGAGGTCGTAGGAGGTCAGCAACGACCCGGGCGCGAGCCCGGCTGCGAGAACGAACGTGCTGCCGCCCTTCCAGCGTCCGATCTCGGCGCCGCGGGCCTGACCTAGCTTCCGCGCGAGGCCGTAGAGGTACGAGGCCTCGTCGAACATCAGCAGGGCGATGCCCCAGTTCAGCGGATTGCTCGAGAAGAGGAAGGAGAGGCTCTCGAAGCCCTCGATACGCTCCGGCTGGTCGGGTGCGGTGTCGAAGCTCGCAGGGCGGTTGACGATCGGGCCGAGCGACTCGAACGCGAGGCTGGGATCGTGACGGATCGCGGACTCGAGCATGCGCCGCCCGGCGGTGCTTGCGGTGGCTCGGAAGATGAGCTGCTTAAGTCCCTCGCGGGCTGACATGCCTACCGCGCTCACAGGACCCGGGGCTGCGGCAGCGGGATCACGAACTTGCCCTTGAACCCGCGCTCTCGGAGCTTGGGGACGATCTCCTCGCCGATGTGCCAGGAGAGCACCAGCAGGGTCTCCGGGTTCGTCGCGAGGCCAGCCTGCTCCTCGATGATGGGCACGTGGGTGCCGGGTGTGTACTGCCCGATCTTGAGGGAGCCGTCAAGCTCAAGCGTGGCCTCAACGACATCGGGGCCGAGCCCGACGAAATTGAGGATGGTGCTGGCCCGGCCGGGTGCGCCGAGCCCGAGGATGCGTCCGTTGCGGCGGGCCTCGACGAGGATCTCGAGCAGCTGCCGCTTGGATTCGAGGACGTTCTCGCGGAAGCGCAGGAAGGCACTGCCGTCGTCGAGGCCTCGCTCGGCCTCGAGTTGGAGCATCTCCGCGATGCGGGGTCCGGGCTCGCGCTGTCCCCGGTCGGCCCAGATCCGGATTGAGCCGCCGTGGGTCGGCGAGCGCTCGGCGTCGAACACCGAGAAGCCGCTGCGCTCGAGGATCGCCATGAGCGGCCGCAGCGCGTAGAAGCGGAGATGCTCATGGTAGATCGTGTCGTACTGGACGTCCTCGAGGAGGTCGAGGAGATAGTGCGACTCAGAGACGAAAACGCCGTCCGGGCCGAGCAGCGTTGAGACCGCGCGGAGCATGGGGTAGAGGTTGTTGACGTGCGCGAACATGTTCGTGCCGGTGATCACCGACGCATGGCCGTGCTCGGCGACGATCTGGTCTGCCACCTCCTCGCTGAAGAAGGCGTTCACGGTGGGCACGCCGTTCGCGATGGCGATGTCAGCGATCCCGGTGGGCTCGACGCCGAGGACACGGACGCCGTGAGCCTGGAATCCCTGTAGCAGGGTGCCGTCGTTCGAACCCAGGTCGATCGCCAGGTCGTTCGCGCCGAGGCCGAGGCGCTGCGTTGCCTCGGTCGTGAGGACGCCGAAGTGATCGCGCAGCAGACGTGTCATTGCCGTGCGGTACGGGTATTCGCGGAAGAAGAGGATCTCGGGGTCGACGGCGTAGTCGATCTGGGCGAGACCGCAACTCGTGCAGCGACAGAAGCGCAGTGGGTAGGCGACCTCCGGCTCGTCGAGCTGCGCGGGCATCAGCAGCGAGTCGCACGGGGGGTGGTGGCCGAGGTCGAGGATCCTCTCGAGGGTCTCGTGGCCGCAGCCCTGACAGTGCGTGAGTGCTCCCCGGACAACCTCGGGCAGTGGGACTGTTTGGCCGCTCATTGGTTCGAGTATATGTAAGACTCCGGTGGTCACCCTCCGGTCAGGGGGCTGTCCAGGAAGCGCTAACCGCCGACGTTCTGGCAGCAGCCAGCAGCCGCTGCGCCGTCAGGCCGTCAGCGAACGACGGTGCCTCTGACGCAGCGCCAGGTAGCTGCAAGAGCGCGGCCGCGATCGCTGCGACCGGCTCAACGCGGCCGTCGAGCGAGGCCGGCGCCGGCCACGGGGAAGCTCTGAGCGGGAGCTCTCGCGGTGGGGCGCCCGTCGCCTCAAGCCGGGCCACGAATCCCCGCACGTGGTCGTCGCACCGTGTCGACTCGATGACGATCCGCCCGCGCTCTCCGTTCACGACGACCCTGTGCCGGCGCTCGCCCGTAGAGACCAGGGAGATGTCCAATGTCGAGCGGCCGCCGCCGGCATGGTCAAGCAGGATCTCGCAGGCGTCGTCGGACACGTGCCCGTCGCGCGTCCGGTTCTCGAGCCGGCAGCACACGCGCTGCACAGGCCCGAGCAGCAGGCGCGAGTAGTCGAGCATGTGGATGCCGTACGAGGCGAGCGCCCCGCCGCCGGTCGAAGCATCGTCTTTCCAGCCGGTTCCGGGCGGCAGGGTTAGGCGCGTGCCCAGGTGCCACGACACGTCGACCGAGACGACGTGCCCGATTGCTCCGTCCGCGGCTGCCGCCCGCGCCGCTACAAACGCCGGCAGCGCCCGGTAGCCGAAGCTGATCGCAGCCGTCCGGCCTGCGGCTGCGGCGGCGAGTGCCGTGGCGTCCTCGAGAGTTGCCGCGAGTGGCTTCTCGCACAGGACGGCCTTGCCCGCGGCGAGTGCGGCCAGTACCGGTCCTGCATGCTCCGAGGGAGGGGTGGCAACAGCGATGAGATGGACGGCGGGGTCGGCGACGAGCTCTCGCCAGTCCCCGTAGGCGCGCGACACACCGGCTTCGTCGGCTGCTGCGCGTGCCCGTGCCGCGTCGCGCGAGCACAGCGCCACCACCTCGGCGCCGAGCGGTGCGAGTAGCCGAAACGCCGGGAGGTGGACGGCAAGCCCGAAGCCGAGCCCGACGATGCCAACGCCGATGGGCCGCGCAGCGGTCAGGTTGCCACGATCTCCAGCGTCCGGGCAATCACGTCGCGCGGGGTGAAGATCTCGTCGTACGTGCGCCGGCCCGCGTCGCCGAGCCGACGGCGCAGAGCGGCGTCCTCGAGCACGGTGGCCAGGTGCGCGGCGATCTCCTCGGCGGTGTCGCCGAGCAGGGCGTTCTGACCGTGGACGACCTCTGGCATTGCGACTGCGATGTTGCGGTGAGCCACCAGGCACGCGCCGAGCGTCCACGCGTGCAGAAGGCGCGTGTGACCGACGCGAAAGTCCTCGCAGCAGTTGTTGGCCAGCAGGAAGACCTCCGACCCGAAGATCTCCTCGTCGATGTCGTCGACGAAGCCCCGCCGCTCGATCAGGGGATTGGCGAGTGCCCGCTCCACCGTCGTATGCGGCGAGCCCGGGCCGAATACGTCCATCCGGAACGACGGCCCGCGCAGCCGCTCAAGCGCCGGAACGATCTCGTCGCCAAGGAAGCGGAGGCCGAACGTGTTGCCGGTGGCGCGGAGGTTGCCGATGCTTCCGACGATCATGTTCGGCACCGCAGGTCGCGCTCTCTGTCGTCGCTCCTGCCACGTGTCGGGATACAGGTCGGCCCACATGTTTTGCACGTAGTACGACCGCGGATGGCCGTGCTCCGTGTAGAAGGCGGCGTCGCGCGCGCTGTTGTTCGCCGTCCAGCGGCAGCGCGCCATCATCCGGAGATGCTCGCGGCGCCAGTTGGCCGTGCCGACGCGGCGCAGCGCGACGGCGGCGCGCTGGCGGACGGTGCTGTTGGGAAGGTCGAACAGGTCGGGATGGCGCAGCCTGGCCTGTGTCGGCAGGTGGTCGGGATTGCCCTGATAGGCAAACACGGGTACCTCTGCCTGTGAGCAGGCAGCGAGCGCTTCCGGGCTCCACACGTGGAAGACGAAGTCGGCGCCGAGCTCATCACTGCGACGGCGGATCTCGGGAGCCAGGGCGACCGTCGGGTAGAAGCTCTCGGTCGTTGGACGGACGGCCTGGCGGACAATCGTGCTGCGCGCGCTTCCCCCACCCCAGTGCTGACCCCAGAGAGGGTCGAGCACACGCAGTCCCACGCGCTCCATGGCCAGGATGTCGGCCTCCTCCCCGGAGGTCAAGCCAGAGCCCCGGGCACCGTCGAGGATCGGCTGGACGGCCACCTCGTGCCCCGCCTCCTGGAAGGCGCGCGCCGCTTCGAACGACACCATCGTCACGGCGCCGCCCACGGTGTGGCCAGGCGACGGCACGTTCGAGCAGGCAAAGAGGATGCGCATCGGCTAGACGACGTCGGCGAACGACCGCTCGGAGCGGCGGAAGTAGGCGAGTCCGCTCACGAGCAGTCCGAGCGAGACGAGAGCGGAGACCAGCAGCATCCAGCTTGGTCCGGGCCCGGAGCCGAGCAAACTCCAGCGAAAGCCCTCAACGACGCCCGCCATCGGGTTGATCCCGAGCACGGTGTGCCAGGTGCCGCCGACGAGGCTCGCCGGATAGACGACGGGTGTCGCGAAGAGCAGAAGCTGGACGAAGAATGGCACGACGTACTGGACGTCGCGATAGCGCACCGCGAGCGCAGACAGCCAGAGGCCTGCGCCGAGTGCCGTGATGAGTGTGAGAAGTAGCAGCGCTGGCACCACCGCGAGCGCGATCAGATGCGGATACCGGCCGTACCAGACCATCAGCCCGATCAGCACACCGAACGCGGCAACGAAATCCACGAGGGCCGAGAACACTGCGGCGATCGGCAGGGCCAGTCGAGGGAAGTAGACCTTCGAGAGCAGGCTCGCACTCCCAACAAGGCTGCCGGAGGCCTGCGTCATCGACCCGGCGAAGAACGTCCACGGTAGGAGAGCCGCGTAGGCGAACAGCGGGTACGGGATGCCGTTGGACGGCATCTTCGCGAGGTGCCCGAAGGCGACGGTGAAGACGACCATCAGAAAGACCGGCTGGAGGATCGCCCAGGCCAGGCCGAGAACCGTCTGTTTGTACCGCACCAGGATGTTGCGCCATGTGAAGAACAGCAGCAGTTCCCGGTATCGCCACAGCTCCGGGAGCCCGGCCGCAGCCCAGCGGCGCTCCGGCCGGATGACGTGAACCGGCTTGCTGTCGGATGTCAGGAGCGGTAGGCACGCGTCGGTCATCAGCGTGCCAGCAGCTTACTGGCGAGGTCGGCGACCGCCGCCGCCCAGGCCTCTGCCGTGTGACCTGACGAAAGCGCGCGCGACCGGTCGCCGGCGCGCTCGCGGAAGCCGCTGTCGGCGGCAAGTCCGGCCAGCGCCTGGGCGAGCGAGGCGGCATTACCGACGGGGATCCGGAAGCCACTCGCCCCGTTGTCCACCAGATCCCAGGCGGCGCCCGCCGCCTCGGTGGCGACGATCGGCAGGCCGGCCGCGGCGGCCTCGTTCAGCACCATGCCCCACTGCTCCGAGCGCGACGGCAGCACGAACACGTCGGCGGCTGCGTACCACGGCACCAGAGCGTCCCGGTCGAGCGCGCCCGTGAAGCGGACGTTGGCGCCTGCGGCGGCTCGCAGCTCTCCCTCCAGGCTGCCGCCCCCGACGATCACCAACGCCGCCGTCGAGCCGGCGGCGTGCAGCGAGGCTGCTGCGTCGAGCAACACATCGATGCCCTTCTCCGGGTCGAGCCGGCCCACAGAGAGCACGACGCAGGAACCCTCGGCAATGCCGAGCCGGGCGCGGAGCTCTCCGCGCCCCGCAGCCTTCGCGGCTGCAACCGCGTCGCCGAAGATGCTCAGGTCGACCGCGTTGGGCGCGATCGCGATCCGGGTCGGCGAAACGCCGAGCGCCACCAGGTAGTCCCTCGCGGCCCGGCCGGGTACGAGGAAGCCTGCGCAGCGCGCGATCATCGCCCACTTCGCACGCTCAAGCGCGCCGCCCCCCGACCGCTCGTCGCGGGCGGTGCTCTCGACCCAGGCGACCAGCGGCCGCCGGAGCAGTCGGGCAGCGACGAGCGCCGCCCAGAAAGCCGGTTGGTTCCAGCCGCCGACGACCACCATGTCGGGCCGGAAGCGGAGCAGTCGGCGCACCGTGCCCCGGCTGAAGACGATCCAGCGCCCGCCCCGGCTGACCTCACGGCCGGGCAGCACCTGCCAGGAGAACCGCATCTCTTCGGGATAGAGCCGGTAGTGCGGCCGCTTCGGGTCGCGCGCTGCGAGAAACAGGACGCGCAGCTCGATCTCGGGCAGCGCGGCGAGCGCGTTGAAGAGCGGCGTCCGGAAGGGCGCCGGGATCTCGGTCAGCAGGGCGATGCGCAGCCGCCGCATCTCAGCGCCGCCTTCGCAGTGCGGCGAGCGTCGACGTCGGTGCGAGCGAGGCGACGAGGCGCTTGCACAGGCGCGGGTGGACGAGCAGCGACGGCTCCCGGCGAATTGCCGCAAGGGCTGCCCTGCGGGCGCCACGGACGTCGCCGAGCCCCCACAGGCTGTCGACCCTGCGTTCCAGCAGCAGTCGGCGGGCGCGGCTCCGCCGCTCGGCGAGACCCGCCGCGAGCTGGCGGTCGGCGACGCGCAGCGCGCCCGCGAAGAGCCAGTCCGACGGGGTGTTGCCGCCGTGGCGACGGTGCTGCGACACCGGCTCGCCCGGGGTGTCGACCAGCACGTGGGTGCGGGCGAGCCGTAGATAGAGGTCGAGGTCCTCGTAGGCGTCGTGACGGGCGTCGTAGCCGCCGGTGGCCAGGAACGGGTCGCGCCGCACCGTCGTCGCCGACGTGTAGATCGGGCAGTCAACGAGGAGGCTTTCGTAGGTCGGTCCGCGCATCCGCAGCCCGGCGATGCGCTCGCGCTGGACGGCCGTCTCGTCCAGGAGCAGCCCGCCCTTGCCGTCGATCGCGTCGATGTCGCCGAAGCAGAGCGCTGCAGCGGGTGTGGCTTCGAGCGCTGCCACCTGTCGGACGAGCCTGCCGGAGAGCGCCACGTCGTCGGCGTCGAGAAAGGCGACGTAGGGCGTGCGTGCTGCGGCAACACCCTCGTTGCGTGCTCGGGAGCGCCCGATCGGCGAGAAGCGCAGCAGCCGCGCACCTGCGGGCAGCGTCGCTGCATCGACCCAGCTGCTGCCGTCCTCGACGACCAGGATCTCGGCGGGTCGCTCCGCGGCGGCCGAGGCGAGCGCCTCCCCGAGCCACTGCTGCCGGCCTCGGAGCGGGATCACCACCGTCACCAGCTCAGCGGGCGAGCTCGTCGTACACCTCCAGTGTCCGACGCACCGAGCTCTCTGCAGAGAAGAGTCTGCCGGCCCGTTGCCGGCCCGCCTCGCCGAGCCGGCGAGCCTGCTCCGGGTCGTCGAGCAGCCGGCGCAGCGCGGCTGCCAGGCTCGCCGGATCACGCAGCGGGATGAGCAGGCCGGTCTCGCCGTCGACCACGACCTCGCCCGTGCCGCCGACTGCGGTGGCGACGACCGGCTTCCCGCGCTGCATCGCCTCCAGCACGACGAGCGGCATGCCTTCCGTCCAGGACGGGAGCGCGAAGATGTCGAGCTCGGCGATGCAGTCGCCGGCGTCACCGCGGTAGCCGGCGAAGACGACCCGCTCGGCCACGCCCAGGCTCGCCGCGAGATCGCGCAGCAGGCCCTCGTAGACGCCGCCCTGCTCGAGGTCGGCGCCCACGAGCAGCAGCCAGGCGGCAGGGACATCGGCCAGCGCGCTGATCAGCTCGTGCTGCCCCTTCACGGCGCAGAGCCGGCCAACCTCGCCGATCAGCGGCACGCCTTCCGGGATGCCGAGCTCGCTGCGCAGGCCGTGGCGGCGAGGCGCGTCGTCGGGGATGACGTCGACGCCGTTCGGGATGACCTCGATGCGCCGTGCTGGGTAGCCCTGCCGCACGAGCGCGTCCCGCGTGCCGTCCGACACGGCGATCACGCGGGCCGCAAGGCGCACCGTGAGGTTGTCGAGCGCGCGCAGGATGGCGGCGGGGAGCCGCTGCGGCCGAAAGTGGTTCTCGATGTGCAGGTGTGAGACGACGGCGGCACCAGCCAGGCGCCCCGCGACACGGGAGAGCACGTTGGCTGCCAGGGCCGTATGGGTGTGCAGGATGTCGGCCTGCTCCACGCGCAGGATCCTGACCAGGCGCATCAGGTCGCACACGCGAAACGTGCGATTGACGTCGGCGATGTGGATGGCGATCCCCTCGGCCCGCAGGAGGTCGAGGAAGGCGCCCTCGCTGGGGGCAACGACCGACACCTGGTCGCCGCGGTCGCGGGCTGCGCGAATCAGCCGGAGCGCCACGAGCTGTCCGCCCGCGACCTCGCCGCCGATCACCAGGTGGACGACTCTCATGCCCGGCGGCAGACGGCGACGATCTCGGTCGCCCGGTCGATCCCGTCGCGATCGATCACGAGGTCGTCGAGGGTCATCTCCTCGGTGGACGGCGTGCCGAGCAGCCGCGAGCCGCGGCGCAGCACGCCGAGGTGTCGGCGGAGCCCGAGCACGTCGAGACGCTGGACGAGCCGGTGCGCGTCCGACTGGACGCGACGTTGTCCGAAGATCTCGACCTCCGCGAACGCTCCGCGCAGCAGTGCCTCGAAATCGCCACGCGAGAATTCGAGGCGGTGATACGGGTTGGCGGGTGCGTGGGTCGTCACCGCGACGTGCGGCGTCGAGACGACCAGCGTGCCGCCCGGCCGCAGCACGCGGTGCAGCTCGGCCAGCGCTCGCTCGGGGTGGCTTACATGCTCGATCGTCTCGAAGGAGCAGGCGATGTCGAAGCTCGCGTCGGCGAAGCCGAGGGACTCGACGTCCATCACGTCGAACGAGCAGGTCGGCGAAGCGTAGCGGCCGCGCGCATAGGTGACCGAGTCGGCGTCCACGTCGACGCCGACCACGCTCTTCGCAGCCTGGGCGAGGAACGCCGAGCCGTACCCGACACCGCAGGCCGCGTCGAGCACATCCGTGCCCGCGCAGAGGGGCAGCGCGAAGTCGTAGCGCTTCAGGTGGGCGGCCACGATGCCGGCCAGTTCGCTGTCCGGAATGATCCGTTCGGGGTGACTCATCGGCGCAAGGGTATCCTCCGCGTGTGCAGGACAAGCAGCGCCGAGCCTCTCTCGACCTTCTCGCGTCCGTGACCCTCGCTGCCGTCATGATCCTGATCGCGTCGGGCTCGAGCGTCGTCGGCTTCGCGCATCGCGTCGGCCAGCCCGGCCGCTGGGTCGCTCTGGCAGCCCTCCTCGCCGTGTCCATCGCCCTCGTGGTGGTGCGTCGTGTCCCGCTCCGGATGCCGCCCGTCGTGATCGCGGCGGCGGCGCTAGCCGGGATCGGGATCGTCTCGACCGGGTGGTCGGTGCTCCCGGGAATCACCCTGCAGCGCGCCGTGTCGTTCGCAGTGCTGCTGCTCGCCGCCGCCCTGCTCAGCACCGCTGCCGCGGCGGACGCGACGCTCGCCCGGCGACTGATCGGTGCGATCGCCGTCGCGGCGGGCCTGCTCGCCCTGGCCGGCATCGTCGTCTACCTCGCGCGGTCATCGCTCGCGATGCAGAGCGCTACGCCCGGTACTGGCGGTCGGCTGCGCGGCTTCGGTGAGAATCCGAACACGCTGCCGATGCTCTACGCGGTGGCCCTTCCGTCGCTCGCATGGCTCGGCTTCACCGCGTTCTCGTGGCGAGGCAGGCTGCTCTGGCTCGCGACGGCCCTCCTCCTCCTCGGCTCGATCAGCGCCTCGGGCTCTCGCGGGGCGATGATCGGTGCCTTGCCGGCAACCCTGCTCGTCGCGGTGCTCTCGTTGCGCGGGCGGCTGCTGCTGGTCGCGTTCGCGGCGACGGTCGCCGCCTTCGCGATCGCCGTCGGCGGCACGACGGTCGCGGTGCCGTCGAGCAGCGCGCCGGTCGCCGGCAGCCAAGCGCCGGCCGTGTCGCTCACGCAGGCCGCGGTTCCGGATCCGGTCGTTGCCACGGCAATCCCCTCGCCCGCAGCGATCTTGCTCACCGACGGCCATGCCGCCGACCGCATTCTCGACCTGGAAAACGATCCGAACGAGATCGGCAGACCGCGCATCAGCCGACCGCTGGTCGAGTTCCACCGGACGATGTTCGGCTCGTCGGGTCGCGCGCAGGCGTGGGACGGTGGCCTGCGTCAGAGCCTGCAGCGTCCGCTGCTCGGCTACGGCTTCGGCACCGAGGACCAGGTGTTCATCGACCACTACTACGTCTTCGAGAGCGGCCGGATCGAGAACTCCTATCTCGGCCTCTGGCTCCAGGTGGGTGCTGTCGGCCTCGCCCTGTTCCTGCTGCTGCTGGCGCTGCTTGCGCTGCACCTGCTTCGTGGCTGGCGGAGCCTGCGCAGTGTCCGCGGCGTCGGGGTTGCCGGTGCCGGCATCGCGCTCTCCGGTGCGGTGATGGCGTTGCCGCAGTCCTACGTCTACTCCGTCGGCAACGTCGCAACCGCCGCATTCTGGATCGGCGCTCTGCTGCTCGGCTTGACCGTGCTCCGCAAGGACGCTGCGTGAGCATGGCGACGCCGCGCGGAGCTGGACGCCGGCCGCGCCTGCTGGTGATGAACCAGTACTACTGGCCGGGTGTTGAGGCGACCGCCCACCTGCTCTCGCAGCTCTGCGAGGCGCTCTCCGACGAGTTCGAGATCACGGTCGTCACCGGGATGCTCTGGGGCGTCGAATCGGAAGTCGGCGTCAGCGAGCGGAACGGCGTGCGCATCGTGCGGGTGAAGTCCACCTCGTACGATCGCAGCAAGCTCGCCCCGCGTGCCGTCAACTACTTGACCTATCTCGCCCAGTCGTTCCGGCAGGCGCTGCTCGCCGATCGTCCTGATGCCGTCGTCTGCATGACTGACCCGCCGGTGATCGCCGACATTGCGCTCGTCGTGGCGCGACGGTTCCGGGTGCCGGTCGTCGTCATCAGCCAGGACGTGTTCCCGGAGATCGCCGTCGCGCTGAAGCGGCTGGAGAGCCCGCTCCTGATCGGGCTGCTGCGGGTGTTCGTCCGCTTCTACCTCAGCCGCGCCGACCGCATCGTCGCGATCGGCGAGACGATGCGGACGCGCCTCGTCGAGAAGGGTGCGCCGGCCGACCGTGTCCGCGTGATCCCGAACTGGACCGATCCCACGAAGATTGGGCCGCTGCCGCAGGACAACCCGTGGTCGCGCGAGCAGGGCTTCGCCGGCCGCTTCGTGGTGATGCACTCCGGCAACGTCGGCCACGCGCAGAATCTCGACGCGCTCGTTCGCTCCACCACGTTCCTGCGCGACCTGGACGGGCTCGACGTTGCGATCATCGGCACCGGCGCCCGGCACGATGCGCTCGTGGCGCTCGCCGAGTCCCTCGAGGCCGACAAGGTGCAGTTCCTGCCCTATCAGTCGCGCGAGGTGCTCTCGCAGTCGCTGTCGGCCGCTGTCGTCCACGTCGTGGGACTTGCCAGTGGCCTCGCCGGCTACGTCGTGCCGAGCCGCCTCTACGGCATTCTCGCCGCGGCCCGCCCGGTGATCGTGGCCGCGGAGGCGCGCAGCGAGACGGCCCAGCTCGTCGAGCGTGTCGGCTGCGGCGTGGTCGTGCCACCCGGTCGGCCCGAGCTGCTGGCAGCTGCCATCCGCGATGCTCACGACGGCAACTACGACCTCGGCGCCATGGGGCGGCGCGGCCGCGACTGGGTCGTCGCCGAAGGCGGCAGGGAGCTTGCCGTGGCGCGCTATCGCGAGCTGCTGCACGAGGTGACCGGCAGTGCCTAGCCTGCGCGCCCTCGCCGGGCGGCGTCCGCCGCGGCGCCTCGTCGTCTTCGTGCTGCTGCTCCTGCTCGTCGCGGCAGTGGCCGCAATCCCGGTCGGGCGCTGGGAAGGCCACCGGGCGACGGCGAAGCAGCAGCGCGGCATCGATCGGGTGCGGGCGGCGATCGGCCCCGACATCCTCGGGATGAGGCTCTCCGGCGTCGCCCAGGTGGGAGCGCTCGAGTGTCTCCTCTACCGTGCCGGCGACTACATCTATGCGCTCGAGCTCTGTGTCGACTCCACCGGGCGTCTCGTGCGCGCGGTTGATGCGACCGGCGTGGCGGACGCCCAATCCTGGGACATCACAGCGACTCCGGCTGCCGCCGCCGTGCTGCTTCAGCCTGGGCATCTCCACGATCCTTCTGCCGTGCTCGACCGCCGTGAAGCTCTCCGTGAGGCGATCGCCTGGCCGCACGTGGTGGGCGTCGCCTGCTTCGACAGCGTTGCCGCGCTGGTTACGCGACCGCAATTTGGCTACACGAGGGCCTACATCACGCAAATGTGTGCGGCCACCGTCGATCTCACGAGGCAGTCCGCCGAGGTGACGGGAACGCTCGGTGCTGCGCGTATCGCGAAGCTGCTCACGTCGGAGCTTGCAATTGCTCGGGCCGAGCTCGCTATCGCGCGGGAAGCCCTCGGCCTGACGCGGGGCCAGCTGATCGTCGAGCGGACCGCGCTGAAGCGGCGACACCTGCAGGCGAGGACACAGTATGAGGCGTCTATTGCGAAGCTTGCGGC
>CANFDS010000036.1 GCA_947445525.1 Actinomycetota bacterium
GCCAAGGGGAAGGGCAAGCTCGCCAAGCACGCGAAAAACGCTCAGCGGAACCCAACGCGATACCCCGCCTCCAGCGTGATCGTCTCCGCCCCCGCATTGTTCGTCGATGGAATTCGTGGTTGCTTGTTGACACCGGTCACGGGTTGCACCAACGGTGCAGGGAAAGCAGATCGTGAGGCTAAACAAGGCATCACTGGCTAAACATCACATTGACGCAATACTTGGCTCTCCAACCGTAGTGAATTTCTGCAGATAATCCCCTGATTTCCTCTCACCTGCACAGCGCATGATGCGCTGTGCAGGTGGCAGGCAGTGGCCAGGAGGCCGCTACTGTGGGTGCAGCGTGAAGGCTGACGCTTGATCGCCCTGCCCGCTGGCCTTGACACAACACGCCCGCCGGTGAGATCGTCGCTTCTGCTCTCGCAACGGCAGCACGTTTCGAATGGCGGCGCACCTCCGAGCGGCAGCTAGTGAAGCACGAGCAGCTTCGCCGTCAGGGCCGACCGCGCGGACGCGCCACCATCTCTGCGACCGTCGCCGCCCGCATCACCGAGCTGCACGCTCAGGGATTCTCCAGCCTGCCGGAGACGGTCGGCAACCCCGTCGCGGGTCGGATATCGGCGGGATGCCGCTCGAAACGGCTGAAGGTCACTGCGATCGAGGCAATCGAGCACATCGCACGCGAGGGAGCACCTGGTTGGGGCAGAGGCCGTAGAATGCCGCCATGAGACTGAGGGCACTGATTGCACCGATGATGGCGGCGGCCTTTCTCGCCATGCTTCCCGGCGCTGCGCTGGCCGGCAATCCGAAGGGCGCCGTGGCGGACGCGAAAGTGCTGCGTATGCTCGTCTCGGAGAGCCCGTCGGCGGCACGCTTCCGGGAGACCCAGGGTCTCGTGGCAGAGATGCTCTCGTCACAGGCGGCCTTCGCCCGCGGACGCAGCACGCTGCCGAAGACCGTGCGAACTGCGTTGGCAGCGATCCCGCCGTCGTTCGGCGGGCTCCAGGCATGGAAGCCCCAGTCCACATTTGGAGCGAAGCTCCGGAACTATGCGCTGTGGCTCGTCGCGAGCGAACACAACGCCCTCGCCCGGGCGGCGAAGACCCTCGACCGAGTCGAGACGAAGTCGACAAAGGCCCGGCTCAAGGCTATCGATACCGCCGTGAAGGGCTTCGTCAAGGACATCGACGCACTGACAGCCGCGAAAGCTGGGCAGCTCACCGCGGCAGGCCAGGGCATACCCGCCGACGAGAAGCGGGCCGTCGTCACGTTCTCGACGAGCGGCTAGGAGAGAGATGACCGACAAGCTGATCACGCTGCTCGCACAGGGCAAGGACTACTACTGGGCGCTGCGGCAGGGCCACGAGGGCGGCGCCGGGGCGCTCCGCGAGGCAGGCATCGACGACGAGACGCTCGACGCGTTGCGCGCCCTGCAGGAAGGCATCCTGCGCTCACCGGCCGCGACCGCTAAGGCCGCCGACCACCTCTACTTCAAGGTGACGCTGCCCGGCGACGTGACCGCGTACTTCGCGCCGCTCGTCACCGAGCACTCCGTCGAGACGGGCACCGAGCTGTTCCCCGAGCGCGTCGTCTGGACGTTTGCACACACCGAGCTCCAGTACTGCACCGGCGGAGACACGCCGATGACCGCCCGGCTCGTCCACGGCGCCGAGGAGCACAAGCACTGCCGCACCGGCGACGTGATGCTGATCCCCGAGAACACGCTGCTCACCTACGACTCCAGCGAGGCGCACGGCTACGGCCACGCCCACATCTTCACGATGAACCTGAGCACGCGACCGCGCACCTTCTACGACGCGCTGCCGCGGATGCGCCTCGCCTACCGCGGGCTCAGCGGCGGCAGCCACACCGAGGCGCTCGGGCTGGCCGAGCTCGGCTCGCGCATCGAGGTGCTCGACTGGTCGCAGCTCGTCTCGCCCAGGGCGACCGGCGGCCGCGACCTGCCGACCTGGCTGCGCAACGGCTGGGACGCGCGCGAGTGGACGCGGGCGCTCGACTACGCCGAGGGGACGAAGTCGCTCGTGATTGCGGCGCCCGACCGCGAGCCGGACGACTACCTGGAGTGGGGCCACGGCTCGACCCGGTGCCGGGTTAACCCCGTCATCTCCGAGGCCGAGGCCGCGGTCACCGACTGCGTCTTCCCGAGCGGCTGGACAGCGTCACCGATCTGGACCGAGCTGTGGACGGTGCTGCGCGGCACCGCGGTCGTCCGGCAGACGCTGGCGCCACTGCACGCCGCGGCGACCGAGGCGCAGGTCGCGTCGGGCGTCACGCTGGTCGTGCCCGGTGGCGCGCGCGTGACCGTCGACGACGCGAGCGACGACCTGGTCGTGCGCCGCCTGGCAGGCTCGTGCGCGCACAACGGCCACTGGGCGATGATGGAGGCGAAGCTCGTCGCAGACGGGGCCGCGGCGCGCTCGCGCGCGTGAGCGGCCGGCCGGCCTTCCGGCGCCACCTCGCCGAGACCCGCTACGGGCAGCTGCACCTGCGCACCCTCGGTGAGGGCGGGACGCCACTCGTCCTGCTCCACGGCAGCGCGTCGGCCAGCGGCTCGTGGACGGGGCTCGCGCCCGGGCTCGCCGGGGAACGGCTGGTGGTGATGCCCGACCGGCTCGGCTGCGGCGGCTCCGACCGGCCACCACGGCAGCTCTCCATGGCGGAGTACGCGGAGGCGACGCTCGACGCGCTCGACACGCTCGGGATCGGCTGCTTCGACGTGGTCGGGCTGCACACGGGCTCGTGCGAGGCGATCGAGCTGGCCGTGGCCCGTCCCGACCGGGTGCGCCGCGTGGCCGTCGTCGAGGTGCCCGTCTTCACAGCCGAGGAGGTGACGGCGTTCAAGGCCCGCTACCTCACCCACCCGGCGCCGGCCGAGGACGGCTCGCACCTGCTGTGGTACTGGCGCTGGTGGACGGTCGGCGGCTTCGCCGGCTCGGCGCCGCGCCTGCGCCGCTGGCCGCTCGAGCTGGTGCAGGAGTGGGCGGTCGAGCACCTGTCGCAGCTCCCCGAGTTCTGGTGGCCCTACCACGCCGCGATCGAGTACCCCACCGCCGGACGCGTCGGCGCGATCCGTCAGCCGCTGCTCGTCCTCTCGACCGGCGACGACCTCGTCGAGCAGACCGGCCGCGCCCGCGAGCTGCTGCCGCCGCAGGCCGAGATCGCAGCGCTGCCGGGCTTCGACGACGTCACCTGCTTCTTCGCATGGACGCCCGACGACGCAGCGGCCGTGCTCGCCCACCTGCGGCTGTTCCTCGCGTAGACACTACGCTTGGGCGACCGACACGCGCGGCCGCCTCGCCGGCCGCGCCGCCCCCTCCCACCGACACCTGGAGCCCCAACTTGGCACTCGAGCGCCCGCAGATCGACAAGCCCGAGGGAGACATCCCGTTCGACCTCGGCATCGACGACATCACGGTCGGTGACGGCGACGAGGCCGTAGCCGGCCAGAAGGTCGCCGTGCACTACGCCGGCGTGTCGTTCCTGACCGGCGTCGAGTTCGACGCGTCGTGGAACCGCGGCCAGCCGTTCGAGTTCCTGCTGGGCCGTGGCCAGGTGATCCCCGGCTGGGACCAGGGCGTGCAGGGCATGAAGGTGGGCGGCCGCCGCAGGCTGACGATCCCGTCGGCGCTGGCGTACGGCGCCCGCGGCGCCGGCGGCGTCATCCAGCCACACGAGCCGCTCGTGTTCGTGGTCGACCTGCTCTCGGTGGGCTGAGGCCGGAAACGGCAGCGGGGGCGCCGCGCGAGCCTCGTCGATGGCGATCCGGGCGAGCGCCCGGATCTCGGCCTCCCTGGATCCCTCGATCCCTGGAAGCACAACGAACGGGGTGCGCACCCTGCCGCGGTCGCGCCGCCCCCGCGATAGGCTCGCCGGGCGATGCGCGACCTCCGCCCGGACGATCTGGCAGGCCTCGACCAGGCCCGGCTCGGCGCGACGCTGGAGCGGGTCGTGGGCGTCGGTAACCGCTTCGCCGGCACGCCCGGCGAGGAGCTCTGCCGCGAGCTGCTGCTGGGGGGGCTGGCGGGGCTGGGCCTCGCCCGCGTCCGCGCCGAGGAGTTCCGCTATCTCGCCTACGAGCCGCTGGCGGCAGCCTGCGCGGTCGTGGGCGGCGAGGGTGGGCCGGCCCTGCCCGCGGCGGGCCTGCAGTGCACGGCGAGCGCGGCCGCCGAGGGCGAGGCCGTGTACGTGGGCGCCTGCCGGGAGGCCGATCTCGCGGCGGTGGAGGCACGGGGCGTCGACCTGGCCGGCAAGGTCGTGGTCGCCCACGCTTCGCTGGCGTGGCTGGTGGCGCCGCAGCTCGCCGCGAAGGGAGTCGCCGCGCTCGTCAACGTCTCGGACGCACCGGACGGGCTGATCGGCCACTTCCCGGCCTCGCTCTACCCGCCGCCGCTGGCGCCACCCTGGGAGGGGCGCATCCTGCCGTTTCCCGGCGTGTCCGTGGAGGCCGAGGCCGGTCGGCGGCTGATCTCCCTGATGACGGCCGGCAGGCCGTTGCGCCTGCGCGTCGAGCACCGGGCGCGCGACGTCGAGAAGATCTCGGCGAACGTGGTCGCCGAGATCCCGGGCGAGGCCGAGCCGGGGCAGCGCGTCGTGCTCGGCGCCCACTACGACACGCAGATCGAGGGGCCGGGCGCAGCTGACAACGGCAGCGGGCTCGCCGCCCTGCTAGAGCTCGCCCACACGCTGCGCGGGCTGCGGCGACGGCGCACCATCGAGCTCTGCGCCTTCGGCGTCGAGGAGCTCGGCTTCTTCGGCTCCTACCACCACGTCCTGCGCGACCCCGACGCCAACGCCGCCACCGTGGGCATGATCAACCTCGACGCGCTCGGCCTCCCCTCCCCCGGCCGGCGCCTCCTGGTGAGCGACCCGTCGCTTGGCCACCTTCGCCGCCGCCGCCGCGACCCAGGCCGGCTGGGCGCCGGAGGAGACGGTGGACGGCAGCCTCTCCGCCTGGTCTGACCACAACCCGTTCATCGACGCCGGGATCCCCGCCTGCTGGCTGTGGCGCTACCCGCCGCAGCATCCCTACTACCACTGTGCCGGCGACACCCTGCGCTGGGTCGACCTCGGGCACGTGCACGACGTGGCCCTGGCGAGTGGCTTCATCGCTCTGCGTTTAGCCGCCCTGGCAGAGCCGGGCATCGGGCGGACGCGGCCATCACGGGTGCACGCGGCGATCCCTGGCGGTGCGGGAGCAGCGGGCGCCGGAGAGTTGGCGGGCCGGTGAGCACGGGCTTCGACGAGTCCCGGGTGCGCCACGGCGTGGCGGACCTCGGCGAGGTGCAGCTGCACTACGTCGAGGCCGGCGCGCCGGCCGCCGAAGGAGACGGTGAGAGCCGCCCGCTCGTCCTGCTGCTCCACGGCTTCCCGGAGTTCTGGTACTCGTGGCGCCACCAGCTGCTGCCGCTCGCCGAGGCCGGCTGCCACGTCGTGGCGCCCGACCTGCGCGGCTACAACCTCTCGTCGAAGCCGGCGGGCAGCGCCGAGTACACGGCAGACAAGCTCGCCGGCGACGTCGAGGCCCTGATCGGCCACTTCGGCGCCGACACGGCGACGCTCGTCGGGCACGACTGGGGCGCGATCGTCTCCTGGTACGTCGCCATGCGCTCCCCGCAGCTCGTGGAACGCATCGCCATCCTCAACGGCGCGCACCTGCTGCGCTACCTCGAGGTGCTCGACGCCGATCCGCGGCAGCGCCGGATGAGCTGGTACGTCCGCTTCTTCCAGCGCCCGTGGCTGCCCGAGCTGGCGCTGACGGCCGGCCGCTGCTGGGGCGTCCGCACGCTGCTGCGGCGCGACCCCGTGCGCAAGGGCGCCTTCTCGGAGGAGGAGATCGACCGCTACGCCGAGGCGCTGCTGCGGCCGGGCGCGGCCAGGGCGACGATCAACTCCTACCGGGCGCTCGGCGCAGCAGCCCGCGTGCCCGCCGGCAGCGGGCAGTCGCTCACCGAGCTCCACCGGCGGATCGACCACGAGGTGCTGCTCGAGTTCCTGGGCCATCCTGCATTGACGCCGCGGCGCGCGCTGGCGTAGCGTGCGGGCATCGCGCCCGGCATTGACTACAGCCACTTCCAGCACCTCCGCTTCGAGCGCCGTGCCAGCGGCGACCACGCCGTGATGCTGTGGCCGCTGCTCTGCGGCATGGCGAAGGCCAAGCTCTACCTGCTCACGGCCGACCGCCTGGACGGGCGTGAGGCGGAGCGGATCGGCCCCGTCTCGCTGTGCGCGCCCGGCGAGCGCGTCCTCCCCGATGCGTTCGCCCTCGCCGACCGGCTCGCTCTCCTCTCCCAGCCGGCCCTGCACGGCACGAAGCGCGTGTTCGGCCGATGGTACCGGCTGGCGGCGCCGCAGTTCGAGCTGTCGGTGGCCCTGGAAATGCTCGACTTCCTCAAGCCCGACGCGCGCGAGGACGTGCGCGCGCTGATCGAGAAGCGACGGCCGTCGTTCCCCTCGGCGCCGCCCGTCCCCGCGCCCTGAGCGTTCCCGCTCTGCACCCACCTGCCACCGGAGGCTCACGCATGCCGCTCCAGCACGTCGTCCTGTTCAAGCTCAAGGGAGAGGGCGGCGGCGGCGTCGTCGAGGCGTTCGACCCGCTGCTGGCACAGCTCCTCGCCACTGCACCGGGCGTCCGCTCGCGCGAGAGCGCGGCCGACCTCGGGCTGCGTCCCGGCAACCCGCGCTCCTACCAGCGGCTGATCCAGCTCACCTTCGCCGACACGGCCGCCTTCCGCGCCTACGTCGACTGCGCCGAGCACCAGGAGTTCCTCAAGGCGATCCCCGACCTCGTCGAGACAATCGCGTCGATCCAGTACGACGGGTGAACTCCTTCGCCTCTGCACATCCGGCAGCGGCCGCGCCGTTCGAGGGCTTCGAGCCGCTGCAGATCGAGGCCACAGGCGCCGGCGGCGTCATCCAGCCGCACGAGCCGCTCGTGTGCGTGGTCGACCTGCTCTCGGTGGGCTGAGGCCGGAAACGAGCGAGGGGCGCCTGCGGGCGCGCCCGCTACTTCAAGATCCACCCGGTCATCTTGTACACCGGGCCCTCGAGCGCCTTCTCGACCTTGGCCTCGTTCCTGGTGAAGCACCTGATCGTCCAGATCTCGTACTCGCCGCGGCCGCTCGAGTGGACGGCGACACCGCCGTACGACGGGCACCTCTCGTTGATCTTGGCCGCGGCGGCGCTCCGGCTGGCAGAACCCGGCAGTGTAGGGGCCGTAGGTCAGCGTCAGCGTCGCGTCGTAGGCGTCCGGCCCGAGGCGAAAGCCGAAGTTCGCCTTGCCGTCGGCTCCGACGAAGCCGTCCTGGCCGCGGCCGACCACGTGGATGGTGGCCGCCACGCCGCAGCAGTCCGCTTTCCGCTCGCCACCCGTGAGCTCGATGGTCGCTTCGATGAACCCGCTGAGCATCGGGCGTCCGCCGCTCACCTTCACCACCTAGTGGCCCTTGAGGAAACGTTGGGCCTGAAGCGGGCAGGGTCGGGCTGGTCAACCCGGTCGAGTGCCACTTCTCCGCGCTGACCGAGTTCGTCGTCGCCAACGCCGACTACCTCGACTGGGACGCCTTCGGCTACGCGCTCGCCCGCCACGTCCGCTACCGCAACAGCGACCACCGCGACCAGCGAATCGCCGCCGCCGAACAACGACACCGGATCGCCGCATGACACCATTACCGGTCCAACCCAACCTCAAGGGCCACTAGCGCACGAAACCGGTTAGCCGGGGCGGGCCGGGCGCGCTACCGCTCGAGCGGCAGATCGGCGTGGCGCGACCACTCGTGCCACGACCCGGTGTAGTTACGCGCGTCGTAGCCGGCGGCGCGCAGGGCGAGCACAGCGAGTGCCGAGCGTGCCCCGGAGTGGCAGTAGCAGACCACCTCGGCATCCGGCGGCAGGCCGGTCAGCTTCACCATCAGGTCGGCCGAGACGGGCTGGCCGGGACCGTCGAAGAAGCGCTCGACGGGGAGGTTGCGAGCCTTCGGGATGTGGCCCTGGCGAGGGTCGCAGGGAGCGCCGGCCTTGCCGCTGAACTCCTCCGGCCGACGGACGTCGATCAGCGTCAGCGCGGCGTCGTCGAGGCGCGAGGCGAGCTCGGCGCGCGTTGCAATGGCAGCGAGGTTGGGCGTTAGCTCCTCGCGCACCTTCGGCGGGTAGACGGTACCCGTGGCCAGCTCGCCCTGCCAGCCGGAGAGGCCGCCGAGCAGCACGGCGACCCGTGGGTGGCCGGCGAGCTCGGCCATCGTCTGCGCGGCTGTCGCACCGACGCAGCCGCCCTCGTCGTAGAGGACGAGACGCACGTCGCCGGACACGCCCTGCCGGCGCAGCCGCAGCGCGACCTCCTCGGCGAGCTCGCGCAGGCCCTCCTCCTCGGTGGACGGCGGCGGCGAGCCGAGCACGAGCGGGATGGAACCGGCGATGTGGCCGCGCCCGTGCGCATTGGGTCCGCGCACGTCGGCCAGCAGCAGGTCGGGCTCGCCGTAATGGGCCGCGAGCCAGGCGGCGCCGACGACCTTGGGGAAGTCACTCATGGAGGGCGATGCTACCCGGGCGGTGCGCCGGCGCCGTGGCTGATCAGCGTGGCGCCCGGTGTCACCGCTGCCCCCTCGTAGCCGTGGCCGGCGCCGTGCAGCCCGAGCAGCGCGCCGAGATCGGCGATCAGTTCGGCCGCGGGCGGCAGGTCGGAGGGCGAGGCCCCCGTGCGCGCGATCGCCCGGACAGCGGCGGCGTCGGCGCCGATGAGGCGGGCCACGAGCGGCGGGTTGATCGCCATCGAGAGGGCCTCGCCGGGTGGCAGCGGTCCGTGGAAGTCGGGCACCGAGAGGTACTCGTCGACCATCCGGCCGCGGTCAAAGAGGAGCATCCGCACCGCGGCGCCCTCCTCGACGGCGAGCGCTACGACGATGCTGCCGAGCCGCGTCGAGAGCTCCTCGGCGAAACGACGGTGGGCCTTGCGATCGCGGTCGCAGAGCCCGTCGTAGACCGCGATCCAGCCGTCTCGTGGAGGCAGGACTGCCGTGCCCGGGGAGCGGCCGAAGCGGGGAACGAACTGCCGTGCCGCGCGCTCGATCAGGGCCGACTCGGCGGTCTGCACGTGGATCGAGGCGAACGAGAGGTGGGCGGTGCCGACGTCCGCCGGGAACTCGCTCACGGCGTCGGCATCACGGTCGGGGTCGCCGGCGAGCACCTCGGCGACGAGCGCGGTGGCAACGGCCTGGCGACGCGCTGCAGGGCCTGGCGCGAGCCAGAGCCAGACTGCGTCGCCGTCACGCGCGGTGGCCCCCAGCGTGCGGCCGTCGGCGGCAACCGAGACCAGCACCGCGCCGGCCGCCACGGCTGCTGCGATGTCAGCCGCCGATCGCCCTGCCACGTCCGCGAGCCCGGCGAGGCCGGGCCTGTCAGCGGCGGTTGCGGGACGGATGATCGTCGTCATGGCATCGTGTTTCCGAGCAGGAGCAGCTGTGCGGTCAGATTCTGGAACGGCGCGAAGCGCTCGCCCAGGGCCCGCACCTCGGCCGTCGGGAGGTCGCGGCCGTCAGCGTAGAGGCAGGAGCATGCCTTGCGCAGCACCAGATCGACGGCGGGCCAGGCGCGCGGACGGGCGAGCTGCCGCGCGAGGAACCAGTCCGCCGTCCACTCGCCGAGGCCGCGGATGGCGACGAGGCGGGCCTTCACCTCGTCGTCGGCGAGCGCCGCGAGGCCGGTGAGGCTGTCCATCTCCCCGGCGACGCCCACGACGTACTCGGCCTTCCGCCGCGTAAGGCCGAGCGGGACGAGCGCCTCCGGATCGGCGGCGGCGAGCCGGTCGGCGGCGGGAAACGCGTGCACGACGGGCGCCGGCCCGCCCGGGCCCTCCCGGCGGCCCGGCTCGCCGTAGGCCGCAATCAGCCGGTTGCGAACCGCGACGGCCGAGAAGAGCGACACCTGCTGCGCCGTGATCGCCGTCACCAGCGCCTCGAAGGGGCCCGGTGCGAGCGGCGGCCGGAACCCCGGGAAGCGAGCGAGCAGGCCCTGCAGCACCGGATCGCCAGAGGCGGCGACGAAGGCTGTGAAGCCCTCCAGGTCGTGCGGTGCCCCGAGCAGCTGCAGCACCTCCGCCGCGATCGCCGGGTCACACGGGTCGACGGCGACCGCGACCGCGCCGGCAGCGGCAGCGGCATTCGCGTCCGGGCTCGACACCGCCGCGATGCGCACCGCCCCGCCGCCGACCACCCGCCAGAGCGCGCCGTCGCACCACAGGTTCGCGAGGTCGGGCCCGTAGGCGCGGAAGCGCGCCGTCGAGAGCTCGAAGTCGTACGGTGCCGGCAGCAGGACGTGCGGCACGGCCGCTAGCCGAGCGCGCGCAGCACGTCGTCGAGGCTGTCGAACGGCTCCCAGGGTGTGCCCGCGTCGTCGAGGTAGCCGCAGAGCCGGTCGCGCGCGAACACACGAACCGCGGAGCGCGCCGCGCAGAGGTCGGAGAAGCCGTCGCCGACGTAGACGATCTCGCCCGGCGGCAGGCTCGCCCGCTTGCACGCCTGGCCGCACACCGGGCACGGTGCGTTGTCGCGAAAGAGCGGGAGCCAGCCGTCGAGCCGCGCGTCAAGCCGGTTGGCGATCACCTCGACCTCGATGCCTTCGCGCGTCAGCAGCGGCTGGATCAGCTCGTCGAAGCCGCTCGAGAGGACGAGCGGAGCGTATCGCGCAACGATCTCGCGGAAGCCCGGCCGCAGTCCCAGGTTCTCGACGAGGAAGGCGACGACCTCGGCCAGCGGCACCCGCAGCGTCGCGAGCTCCATCGCGATCACCTCGTGCAGCCCGAGCCGTCGGCCCAGCAGGCGCTCGGCCTCCATGAACACCCCCGGGTCACCGAACCGCTCGACGGCGAGCACGAGACCGTCGGTCTCGGTGCAGGTGCCGTCCCAGTCGAGCACGAGGCGCATCGGGCCAGGATAGAAGAAGGATCCGGGCCGCGGCGTCCCCTTAGAACTCATTGCAGAATGAAGGGTCCCGTTCCTTGACGACGGATGCCGTCGACATCGGTCGTCAAGCTGGAGGGGATGTCGGTGGCTGGGAAGAGTGCTCGGTGGGTGGTCTCGGACGAGCTCTGGGAACTGGTCGAGCCATTGTTGCCGACGGTCGTGCGGCGGTCGCGGTATCCGGGGTGGCGGCGGCTGCCTGATCGGGAGGCGTTGTCGGGGATCTTGTTCGTGCTGCACACTGGCAACCCGTGGATGCATCTGCCGCAGGAGCTCGGGTACGGGTCGGGGTACACCTGCTGGCGGCGCCTGGACGAGTGGCAGCGAGCCGGGGTGTGGGAACAGCTGCACGTGCTGCTGCTCGCGCGGTTACGGGCCGCTGGTGAGATCGAGTGGTCGCGAGCGATCGTCGACTCCAGCCACGTGCAGGCGAAAAGGGGACTCCCAGACCGATCCGAGCCCGGCCGACAGGGGCAGGGCGGGCTCGAAGCACCACATCCTCGTCGACGCCACAGGGCTCCCGCTCGCCTGGACGCTGACCGGCGGTAACCGCAACGACGTCACCCAGCTGATCCCGCTGCTCCAGCGCGTGCCTGCTGTCGCCGGCCTCATCGGCCGGCCACGCCGACGGCCCGACCGGGTGATCGCCGATCGCGGCTACGAGCATGACAAGTACCGGCGACTCGTCCGGGCACTGGGCTCACGTCGGTTCTCAGCAGCGGTTGCCCGCGACTGCCCTGCGTCAGAATCCATTCCGGCGATGGTTGAGTGATCGGCCGGGCCCGGGCAACATCCATGACTCGTCCGAGTGAGCCGGGCCACCGAGATCCGCGGCCGGTTCACAGCACGCCTCTACGGCTCGGTGTGGACGATCACGTCGACGACGTCCAGCTCGCCGCGAATCTGCTCCTCGACCGCGCTCGCGCGCGCGTGCGCCTCGGCGAGCGGGAGGCCGGGCTCGAGCCCGAGCGTGAGAAAGAGGACACGTCCCTCGGTGGTGCGCAGGAAGCGCAGCTCCCGCGGCACGGCGCCGATCACCCGCTCGACGATGCGCTCGACCGTGGCGCGGTCGGCCTCGGTGTCGAGGCCGTCGAGCCGCTCACCGGGGCCCTCCTCGGCAAGCGGCTCCAGGTGGGTCTGCACGGAGTCGACCTCACTCACCGAGTCGAGGATTGCGCGCTCCACCGCCTCGGCGACGGCGTGCGCCTCGTCGAGCGGCATCTCACCGGGCAGCTTCAGGTGCAACGACACCTCGCAGCGGCCGTCGACGTCGAGCACGGTGACATTGTGGATCTCGCGGACGCGCGAGACATGCAGCGCGGCCGCATGGGCGCGCTCGCGCACCCTGGTGTCCGCGTCGGCGAGCGGCTCGACATGGACGACGACGTCGGTGCCCGGCAGCGCGGCCTGGATCGCAGCCTCCACCCGGTCGGCGGCCGCGTGGCCCTGCCCGACCACCGCCGTCGGCGACACGCCGATCACGACGTCCGCGAAGTGCTTTCCGGCGACTTGGCGCACGCGTAGGCGGCGCAACTCGACGGGCGGCTGGAGGACGCGCACTGCAGTGAGCGCAGCCTCGTTGGCAGCCGCGGGCGCACGATCCATGAGCACGTCGGTATTCGCCTTCATCAGGCGGAAGGCGGCGGCGAGGACGAGCACGGCGACGAACAGCGCCGCCACCGAGTCACCGTTCGGATAGCCGGCCCGAGCGATGCCGAGGCCGATCAGGACGGCGAACGAGCCGGCCATGTCACCTGCGAAATGCAGGGCGTTCGCTGCGAAGGCGGCGCTGCCGAAGCGGCGCGCCGCGCGCAGCGACACGACCACTCGTGACAGGTCGATGGCGATCACCACCACCAGCACGGCGAACGCGTACCAGGCCGGGTCGACCGAGGACTCGCTGCCGCCGATGAGATGGCCTGCCGCCCGCCAGATGATCACGGCGCTGGCCCCGACCAGGATCACGCCCTCCGCCAGCGCCGCCAGGTGCTCGGCCTTGCCGTGGCCGTACTGGTGCTGCCGGTCGGCCGGCCGCACGGCGAGGCCCACGGCGAACAGCGTCAGCAGCGCCGCGACGAGGTCGGTGCCGGAGTGGATCGCCTCGGAGAAGAGACCGAGCGAGTTGGTGGCGTAGGCGGTCACCAGCTTGATGGCGACGAGGGCGGCCGCCGCCACCACCGAGACGAGCGCCGTACGCCGCTGGGCCGACACCCGGTGACGGCCGCCGCCCTGGGTACGCGCCACTCAGGCCTCCTGGCGCTCGGGTGCCCAGACGAGCTGGTCGAGCCGCTCGGCGAGGTGAGCGAGCGCCGGCGCCCCCTGGGCCAGGCCGGGCAGAGCCACCGTCTGCAGGGACACGCCGGCACGGGCAGGCGCGAGCCGCCAGGGCAGGCGATGCTGCTCGACCAGCACGAGCCGGCCACCGGGCCGGCCGGCGACGAGCAGGAAGCGCTCGTGCAGGAACGCCTCGATCGAGCCAGGCGCGGCGGCCACCGCCGGGCCGGTCGCCTCGACGCAGGCATGGAAGACGGCAGGGGCGCCCCCGGGGCGCGTGCGGGATGTCTCCACCCGGACGGCGCTCGCGTCCCGCTGGACCCGGATCGAGGCGGAGGCGGCCGGCAGCCCGTACAGCCGCCGGGCCGCCTCGACCGCGACGCGGCTCGAGAAGGCGACGTCGAGCAGCAGCGAAGCCTGCCGGTCGCCGACGACGACGGTCGCCCGCACGACGAGCTCCGCCCCGTCCGCCAGCCGGGGCACGGGCAGCAGCCCGCGCAGCCGCAGGCCGGTCACCCGGAGCGCCGCGATGGTCAGCCACGCCTGGCCGTCGTGCAGATCGGGCTCGACACCGGGAGGCAGGTGCGGCGCCAGCGCCTCCGGAGCGACCGGCCAGTGGCAGGACACGCAGTCAGCCAGCGTCTGCGCGACCGACCACGGCCAGCCGGGAGCGGGCCAGGGACGGTGCCCCTGTGCCTCCAGTGCGCGGGCCTGCCGCGCAGCCGTCGCTGCCAACGGGAACGCCATCCGCGTCAGGGTACTCGCCTGCCTGCCTGTCAGCGCTGGGCGACAGCCGGGTTCCGCCACAGCGGCGGCCGGAACGCGTAGTGCGCCCGCAGGATCCGCTCGAACGCGGCGGGATCGGCGAGCGGCGGGTCGCCGCAGCCGCCGCTCGGGTCGGCCGGGAGGCCTGTCGCCCAGTAGGCGAACTGGTCGGCGAAGATCTCCGAGGACTCGACGCAGCCGGTGTCCGAGAGGTCGTCGGGGAAGCACGAGCGCCAGCGGGGCGATGCCTTGAAGAGGGTGCGGAAGGCCGGGTATGCACCGGCATCGAGACCGACGTAGTCGACGATGTGCCCGAACTCGTGCAGCGTCACGAAGCGGAGATCGGCGAAGGTGTCCACGAAGTCGGCCGGGGCGATCGACAGCGCGTATGAGCCGTCCTCGAGGTGCTCGGCGCACGAGGACTCCGCGTCGTCGCAGGCACGGCGGCTGACCTTGACGCCGCCGTCGAGCTGGGCGATCAGGCGCCCGTGCCACCGGCGGCGCGCACGGTCTTCACCGGTAGCGCGACTTCCCCGCTGCCGCCGGCCTCGAGCAGCCGCATCGACTGTGGCCGCGCCGGCAGCAGGAGAGAGACCCCGAGTGGCGAGCCCGGATCGAGTCGCCTGGGCACGATCGGCTGGACGAGCGGGACGGCGCCGTTCGTGACGAGCTGCAGGGCGACGGTCCCACCCGCCCGCTGGGCCAGGCCGCCATCACCTCGGCGGCAGTCGCCGTGCCGTCGGACTCCACAAGCCAGTTGTCGCCGGTGACTGCACGGGTGTCGGAGTCGTCCACGAGCGGCCGCACGCCGAGCTGGGCGCGCAGCTCGTTGGCTCCGGCCAGGACGGCTGCGCGGTCGAAGGCCGCTGCCGGGCCGACCACCGCCAGCGCGACCGCGCCCGCCACTGCGAACAAGAGGATGCGCGCACGCATGCCGGGGGGATTGTAGTCGGGCCCGGGTCCTACCGCCCGCCGCGGTAGGCTTTCAGCCATGCGCGAGCCAACCATCGATGACATCGACGCTCTCGTCGGCCCTGCCACGCCGCACTTCGCCTTCCAGCTGCGGGCCCGCGTGAGCGAGCTGATCGCACCGCTGCCCGGCGACAGCGCGGTGCGGCGTTACGGCGAGGAGCAGATCGAGCTGCTCGAGCGGCTCGGCCATGCCTCGTCGAGGGCCGCCGAGGGTGGGCGAGAGTCGCGCGGCCGCCTCGGCTGGGAGACCATCCCCTCCGCCGCGCCGGCCGACAGCCCGCTCCCGCGGAAGCGATGAGCCTCGCAGGCGCCTCCGTCCTCGTGACGGGCGGCTCCCGCGGCATCGGCAGGGCGATCGCGCTGCGACTCGCCAGGGACGGGGCCGCCCGCGTCGCGATCGGCTACCTCCGCAACGACACCGCCGCCGAGGCGACAGCCGCCGAGCTCCGCGCGCTCGGCGCCGAGCCCGTGCTCGTGCGCGGCAACGTCTCCTCGGAGCGCGTCCTCGCCGAAATCGAGACGCTCGGCCCGCTCTCCGTCGTCGTCCACAACGCCGCCACCGGTGTCGCCCGCCCCGCTCTCGAGACCGAGGACAAGCACTGGGACTGGACGCTCAACGCCAACGCGCGTGCCTTCCTCGCCCTCACGCGGGCGACGGCGCCACAGATGGCTGCCGGCTCGGCGATCGTCGCGCTCTCCAGCCTCGGCGCCGGCCGCGTCCTCCCCAACTACACGCTCGTCGGCGCCTCGAAGGCCGCCCTGGAGGCGCTCGTCCGCTACCTCGCTGTCGAGCTCGCGCCGCGCGGCATACGTGTCAACGCGGTGTCCGCGTCGCTCGTCGAGACGGGTGCGCTCGACCACTTCGGCAACAAGGAGGAGCTGCTGGCTGCCGCTCGCGAGAAGACGCCCGCCGGCCGTATGGTCACCGTCGACGACGTCGCCGGCGCGGTGCGCTTCCTCTGCTCGGACGACGCGCTGATGGTGTGCGGGCACGTGCTGGTCGTCGACGGCGGCTTCTCGCTGCCCATCTGATGGAGCCGACCCGCGAGAACCTCCGCGCGTTCGACCAGCTTCACCGCACGCGCGTCGACATGCTCGACGCGGGCGGGCGGCTGCCGGAGGCGGCGCAGGAGTGGCGGAACGCACGCGTGCTGCACCTCGGCTGCCGCGGCGGCGAGACAACGGCCGCGCTCGTCGACGTGGGCGCGCTGGTGATCGCGGTCGACCCCTTCGAGGACCGGCTCGTCTCGGCGCGGGCCCGCGTCGGCGACCAGGCGGTGTTCGTCTGGGCGGAGCTGCACGCGCTCCCCGCCGAGCTGCTGCGGGCCCGCTTCGACGCCGTCTACTCGTCGCCCGGGGCGCTCGACGAGATCCTCGATCCCGCGGCCTGGGGTGCAGGCATCGGTGCCGCCCTGCGCCAGGGCGGCCAGTTCGTGCTCAACGACGTCCACCCCGCCGCCGCCCTGCTCGACCACGCGCTGCGCTGGCGGACGAGCTACTTCGAGGACGGCTTCGTGCGCATCGGCCAGATCATCAATAGCCTCGCCGACGCCGGGCTGCTCGTCCGCCGCTTCGACGAGCTGCCGGCGCACGACCGCCGCCTCGGCGATCCACGCGTGCCCGCCCGGCTCCTGCTGACCGCCGAGAAGCTCTGAGCCTCTAGGCTTACGCACATGGAGACGCGCTCGCTGGGCAAGCACGGGTTGGAGACATCCGCCATGGGCCTCGGCTGCATGGGGATGACGGAGTGGTACGGCCACATCGACGAGAAGGAGTCGATCCGGACGATCCACCGCGCCCTCGAGATCGGGGTCACCCTGCTCGACACGGCCGACATGTACGCGGTGGGCCGTAACGAGCAGCTCGTCGGCCGGGCGCTCACCGGCGGCTGGCGCGACCTGGCGATCGTGGCGACCAAGTTCGGCCATCGGCGCGACCCGGAGAGCGGGAAGTTCCTCGGTGTGAGCGGCCGGCCCGAGTACGTCCGCGCTGCCTGCGAGGCGAGCCTGCTCCGGCTCGGCGTCGACTACATCGATCTCTACCAGCAGCACCGCGTCGATCGCGAGGTGCCGATCGAGGAGACCGTCGGCGTCATGAAGGAGCTGGTGGACGAGGGCAAGGTGCTCTATCTCGGCCTCTCCGAGGCGCAGCCCGAGGACATCCGCCGCGCCGTCGCGGTCGCGCCGATCTCGACCCTGCAGACCGAGTACTCGCTGTTCGAGCGCCACGTCGAGAACAACATCCTCGACACCTGCGAGGAGCTCGTGATCGGCTTCCTGGCGTACTCGCCCCTGGGGCGCGGCATGCTCACCGGCCGCTGGCAGACCGAGGCCGACTTCGACGAGGCCGACACGCGGGGCGCCGGCACGACCTATCCGCGCTTCCAGCCCGGCAACTTCGAGCACAACCTCGCGCTCGTCGAGACCGTCAAAACGGTCGGCGCCGACGAGGGGTACACGGCGGCACAGGTGTCGCTCGCCTGGCTGCTGGCCCAGCGGTCGTGGATCGTGCCGATCCCGGGGACGAAGCGAGTGGAGCGGATCGACGAGAACGTCGCCGCCGTCGAGCTGATGCTGACAGCCCAGGAGCTCGCCGTGCTCGACGGGCTCGGCGAGCCGGCAGGCACCCGCTACCCCGAGGCGAGCATCCCCGCCTGGACCTCCCCACCGCTACCCACCGCATGAGCGGCGCCCTTCCCACCGTCGAGCTCGGCCGCTCCGGCCTGCACGTCTCGGCCCTCGGGCTGGGCTGCATGGGCATGTCGGAGTGGTACGGGCCGACGGACGACGCCGAGTCGACCGCGACGATCCACCGCGCGCTCGAGCTGGGCATCACCCTCATCGACTCCGCCGACATCTACGGCAACGGCCACAACGAGCGCCTCGTCGGCAACGCCCTCCGCGACCGCCGCGACGGCGTCGTGCTCGCCACGAAGTTCGGCAACGTGCGGGACGAGGCCACCGGCAAGTTCGGCGGGTTCGACTCCAGCCCGGCCTACGTCCGGAAGGCGTGCGAGGCAAGCCTGCAGCGGCTCGGCCTCGACCACATCGACCTCTATTACCAGCACCGCGTCGACGCGCGGACGCCGATCGAGGAGACCGTGGGCGCCATGGCCGAGCTCGTGCGCGAGGGCAAGGTGCGCTACCTGGGGCTCTCGGAGGCGCGTCCGGAGGACATCCGCCGGGCGCACGCCGTGCATCCGATCGCAGCGCTGCAGTCGGAGTACGCCCTCTTCGAGCGCGGCGTCGAGGCCGACGTGCTGCCGCTGTGCCACGAGCTGGGCATCGGCTTCGTGCCGTTCTCGCCGCTCGGCCGCGGCGTCCTCACCGGCCGCTTCAAGAGCAACGCCGACTACGCCGCCACCGACGACCGCGCGACCGGCCGCTACCCGCGCGCCGGCGGCGAGGCGCTCGTCGAGAACGCCCGCAAGGCCGAGATCGTCACCGAGGTGGCGGCCCGCCATCCGGGCGCGACGGCTGCGCAGGTGGCGCTCGCCTGGCTGCTCGCCCGGGGCACCGTGCCGATCCCGGGGACGCGCAATCAGGCCCGCCTGGCCGAGAACGTCGGCTCGGCGACGTTGCGACTCACCCCCGAGGACCTCGTCCGCCTGGACGACGTCGGCCAAGCGGCCGGCGATCGCTACCCGGGCGGGCGCAACCCCGACTGGGTGTCGCCATCGCTCCCGCGCTGAGCGGCAGCACTAGAAGCCGAGGCGGTCGAGCTGGGCGCCGTCGCGGCGCCAGTGCGGCCGCACCTTCACCTGCAGCTCGAGGAACACCTTGAAGCCGAGCAGCGCCTCGATCTCGGGACGGGCGCGCACGCCGATGTCGCGCACCATCGCGCCCTTCTTGCCGACGAGGATCTGCTTCTGCGACTCGGTCTCGACGACGATGCTGGCGCGCACGACCTTGTCCTCGATCTCGGCAACGGCGACGGTGAGGGCGTGCGGCACCTCCTCGCGCGTCAGCTGCAGCGCCTTCTCGCGCACGAGCTCGGCGATCTGCTCCTCGGTGCTGAGGTCGCTACGCTGCTCCGGCGGGAAGTAGGCCGGGCCTTCCGAGAGCAGCCCGACCAGCTCGTCGCGCAGCTCGCCGATGCCGTCACCGGTGATCGCGCTCACCGGGTGCAGCGCCTTGAAGTCGCCGAGCTTGGAGCCGGTCAGCATCTGCGAGGCGATGTGACCAGGCTTGAGCCGATCGACCTTGTTCACGGCGATCACGACCGGGATGCCGAGGGCGAAGACCCGGCTGGCGATGAAGCGGTCGCCGGCGCCGACGCGCTCCCGCGCGCTCAGCACGAACAGCACGGCGTCGACGTCAGCGAACGCACTGTCGACCGCCGTCTGCATCCGCTCGGTGAGCGTGTCGAGGGGCCGCTGGAAGCCGGGCAGGTCGACGAGCACGAGCTGCCAGTCCTCGCCGTTGGCGACACCGAAGATCCGCCGCCGCGTCGTCTGCGGCTTGTCGCTGACGATGGCGACCTTGCCGCCGCACAGGGCGTTGACGAGCGTCGACTTGCCCACGTTGGGACGGCCGGCGACAGCGATGAATCCGGAGCGCATCAGAGCCTGAAGGTATCCGGTAACAGCTCGGCCGGCGTGGACGAGGCGACGGAGCCGTCCTCGCGGCGGTAGCTGACCCGGTCGATCCGGAACTCGGCGAGCCACTGGCGGCAGCCGCCGCAGGGCGATGCGGTGATGGCGATCGCCTCGAGGTCGCCGGGCCTGCAGCCGCCCTCGGCGACGGCCCGCGAGATGGCGGTGCGCTCGGCGCAGCTGCCGAGCGGGTAGGCGGCATTCTCGACGTTGCACCCGGTGAACACCCGGCCGTCGCGGGTGCGCACGGCAGCCCCCACCCGGAAGCCCGAGTACGGCGCGTAGGCGTGCGCGGCGGCGGCGTCGGCGGCGGCGAGGAGGTCGGTCACGAGAGCACCTGGAAGACGAGCAGGGTGACGAGAGCGCCGACAAGGGCGCCGGCGGCGACCTCGACGACCGAGTGGACGCCGGCCTCGACGCGGGTCTGCGCGACGAGCAGCGCCATCACCAGCGTGACCATCGAGACGAGAAAGCGGTGCTCGCTGCCGTGCAGCACGTAGGTCGCAGCCATCCAGCCGGCGAACGCGATCGCGGCGTGGCCCGAGGGGAGGCCGCCGCGCAGCGGCGTGCCACGGCCAGTCCACGCCTTCAGGCCGAGCACGACGAGCACGGTCACGCCGAGGGCGACCAGCGTCAGCTCGAGCGGCGCGTCCCGGATCTTCTCGAGGTACCGGCTGGATGGCTTCGCGATCTTGCCGGAGAACACGAGATAGCCGACGGCGGCCGCAACGACGCTGGAGATCAGCACCGCGCCGGCGGAGATGTCCTTGGCGAGCTTCGCCATCGGGTCGAACGAGGTGGTGGCGAGGTCGACTGCGCTCTCGATCGCGGTGTTCACCATCTCGGCCAGCAGCACGAAGCCGATGGCGAGGATGAGCGCAATCAGCTCGAAGCGGTCGACATTGAGCGCCACCGCCGCCGCGAGCACGCCGACCGCGAGCAGCAGGTGGATCCGCATGTTCCGCTGCGTGCGCAGCGTGTGGAGAATGCCCTCGATCGCGTAGTTGAAGCTCTCGAAGAGCGTGATCCGGCGGCGCGGCGACGTCATGCCAGCAGCTCTCGGTGCGCCCGCTCGCGCGCCTCCATCTCGGCTCCGTGGTCGTGGCCGAGCAGATGGAGGACTCCGTGGATCAGCGGCTCCTGCCAGGCGTCCCCGACGACGTGCGGGCAGATCACGAGGTCGCCGAGCGCGCGCGGCTCGCCCTCCGGCAGCTCGTCGAGCCCGTCCAGCGGGAACGAGAGCACGTCGGTCGCCTCGTCGATGTCGAGATGCTCCAGCTTGAGCGCCCGGCTCTCCGCCGGCCCGACGAACTGGATGCCGAGCTCGCCGTCGCTGACGCCCTCGCGCTCCAGCACGGCCCGTGCCAGCGCGACATGCCCTGCCTCGTCGACGTCTACGCCGCTGCGGTTGTCGACCTCGACCTCGATCACCTGCGCCCGCTGTCCGCCGGCGCTAGCCGTGGCCGTTCGTGTGGCCGTTCTGGGCGTGCTTCAGCTCGGTATGGATGCGGTACGCCTCGACGATCCGCATCACGAGCTTGTGCCGCACGACATCCTGGTGGCCGAACTGCACGAACGAGATGCCATCGACATCGTCGAGGATCTTCTGCACCTCGATCAGACCGGAGCCCTGCCCGCGCGGCAGGTCGATCTGGGTGACGTCGCCGGTGACGACGACCTTCGAGCCGAAGCCGAGGCGCGTCAGGAACATCTGCATCTGCTCGGGCGAGGTGTTCTGCGCCTCGTCGAGCACGATGAACGAGTCGTTGAGCGTACGCCCGCGCATGTACGCCAGCGGGGCGACCTCGATCAGACCCTTCTCCATGTAGGCCGTCAGCTTGTCGGCGTCGAGCATGTCGAAGAGGGCGTCGTAGAGCGGGCGCAGGTAGGGGTCGACCTTGGCGAGCATGTCGCCCGGCAGGAAGCCGAGCTTCTCGCCCGCCTCGACGGCGGGC
>CANFDS010000037.1 GCA_947445525.1 Actinomycetota bacterium
GCCTCGGGCAGCAGCTCTGCCGGGTCGAAACGGTGGCCGATCTCGCCACCCAGCCCCAGCCGGTCGAGGCCGCAGCAGGCGAGCACGATCGCGTCGAGGCCGCGCTCCACCCGCTTGTTCAGCCGGGTGTCGATGTTGCCGCGGAGGGGCTCGATGCGCAGCGTCGGGTCGATCGCGAGCAGCTGCGAGCGCCGTCGCGCCGACGCGGTGCCGATGCGCATGCCCGACCTCAGCTCGGAGACGCCGCAGAGTGCGTCGCGCGGGTCCTCGCGCAGGAGGTATGCGCCGACGACGAGACCGTCCGTGTCCGACGAGGTCATGTCCTTGGCCGAGTGGACGGCGGCGTCGATCCGGCCCGCCAGCAGCGCCTCCTCCAGCTCCTTGACGAACACGCCGCGCGCGCCGATCTCGCCGAACGGGCTCTTCCGGTCGCGGTCGCCGGCGGTCGTGATCGGCACGAGCGCCGTCTCGATGCCTGGCCGCCGCAGCCGTTCGGCCACCTGGTTGGACTGGGTGAGCGCGAGCCGTGAGCCGCGCGAGCCGACCCGGAGGATCACTTCGGCCGCTCCTCCTCGTTGAGGCCGAACAGGTGCTCGAGGGCGTCCGCGTAGACGATGCCGTTCGGCGTCGCGGCCGCCTCCTTCATGCGCACCGTGGGCAGGTGCAGGAGCTTGTTGACGATCTGCGCCGTGATCGACTCGACGATGCGGCGGTCGGCGGCAGGCAGCCGGGCGAGGCGGCCCTCGACGCGCTCCAGCTCGTGCTGGCGGATCTCCTCGGCATGGGCGCGCAGCGACGCGATCGCCGGCACGACATCGAGCGCGGTCTTCCACTCGCGGTAGCGGTCGGTCTCCTCGGCGACGATTGACTCGGCGCGGGAGGCCTCGCGGCGGCGGCCGGCCAGGCTGGAGGCGACAACGGCTTCGAGGTCGTCGATGTCGTAGAGGTAGCAGTCGTCGAGCTCGTGGATCGCCGGGTCGAGGTCGCGCGGCACGGCGATGTCGATCAGGAAGAGCGGGCGGCCCTTGCGGACGCGCATCGCAGCCGCGACCTGGTCGCGCCGGAGGACGAGGCCGGGCGCGCCAGTGGCGGCAACGACGACGTCGGCCGTCTCGAGCTCCGCTCCGATCCGCTCGAACGGCACCGCCACCGCCCCCACCTGCTCGGCAACGGCCGCTGCGCGCTCGGCACCACGGTTCGCGACCGAGGCGATAGTCGCGCCGCGGGCCGCGAGCGCGCGGGCGGCCAGCTCGCCGGCCTTGCCGGCGCCGATCACGAGCACGCGCCGACCGGCGAGGTCACCGAAGACCTGCTGCGCGAGCGCCGCGGCGGCCGACGAGACCGACGCGGGGCTCTCGCCGATCGCCGTCTCCGAGCGCACCTTCTTGCCCGCGTGCAGCGCCTGGCGGAAGAGGTGGTCGAGGATCGGGCCGGGGGCTCCCGCCTCGTAGGCGTCCTTCACCTGGCCGAGGATCTCACCCTCGCCGGGCACCATCGAGTCGAGCCCGGCGGCGACGCGGAACAGGTGCAGCGCGGCGGCCTCGTCGTGGAGCCGGTAGAGGCGTGGCAGCAGCTCGTCGCCAGCCATGCCGGCGAGCCCGGCGAGCGCCGCTACCGCCTGCGCCTCGGCGGCGCCGGCGTCACGGCTGGCGAGGTATAGCTCCATCCGGTTGCAGGTCGACAGGCAGATCGCCTCGGCCTCGCCGTCGCCCGCGGCCACGAGCGTCGCCGCCAGGGCCGCGGCCGCCTCGGGGGCCACAGCCACGCGCTCCCGCAGCTCGACGGGGGCAACGTGGTGCGACAGGCCGACCAGGACGACTTTCACGAGAAGTGGGCCAGCGGGAGGCCGAGCCGGACGACCAGGACGAGGGCGAAGCCGGTGAGCGCGAGGTAGGCGGCGCGGCGACCGCGCCAGCCGGCCTCGTAGCGCAGCAGCAGGAACGCTGCGTACACGGCCCATGTGATAAACGTAACGACCATCAGCGCGTCGATGCCGTCACCCTCGCGGCGCACGCGGATCAGCCCGGTCACGATGCCCACCGTCAGACACGGCAGGCCGACGACAATCGTCCGCGTCACCAGCGTCTCGAGCGTCGCGAGCGACGGCGACGGCAGCCGCAGGATCCCGGCCTGCCGCCGCTTGAGGGCGCGCTCCTGCCAGAGGTACAGGCCGGCCAGAGCAGCCGACAGGGTGAACCCGGCGAAGGCGGCGAGCACGAACGCCACATGCAGGACGAGGAAGCCGGTCGAGCTGCTGGATGGCGCCTGCGAGCCCGTGCCGCCTCCGGCCCAGGCCGCGAGCAACATCCCCACCACCAGTGGCATCACGCCGAGGCCGAGCAGGCGATAGCGCGGCGTGCAGCCCCACACCAGGTACGCCACCACGACGAGCCAGGTGAACAGGTTGAGCGAGCCGGCCCACGACGTCCACGGGAAGCCGTCGGCACGGACGGCCTGGACGCCGAGCAGCGCTGTCTGGGCGAGCCAGCCGAGCCGCACCCCCCACGTCGCCAGCCGGCCGGCTCGCCCCGGGGAGCGCACATTGACCGCGTAGGCGACGACCGACTCGCCGTAAGCCACCAGGGCCAGCCAGAAGAAGGCTTCAGCCATCGGCGCCGGCGTCGGCCGCGGCAGCCGCGGCGTCGCCGGCAGCGTCGACCTGCCGCTGCGCGCGAATGTCGTCGGCGAGCTCGCCGACCTCCCGGTCGAGCCGCGAGAGCTTGGCCGCGATGATCACCACGTAGAGCAGGATCATCACGAAGACGACAAGGTACGCCGCCGCGACGTACTTCTCGGTCGCGGTCACGGGAGCACCAGCTCGCGCAGGTCGCGCAGCTTTGTGTCGAGGCGCTTGCCCAGCAGCTCCAGCCGGTAGAGAGCGCCCGCCAGCGCGAACATAGCGGCGAGGCAGACGAGGAACGTCCCGAACTGCGAGCCAGCCATCTGCGGCCCGCTCTTGCTGAACGCGACCGGATGGATGTAGTTCTCGGCCAGGCGGATCGCGAGGAAGCTGATCGGGATCAGCACGACGCCGAAGAGCGCGTAGACGGCGCTGATGTTCGCGCGCCGCGCCCCGGCCTCGATCGAGTAACGCAGCATGAAGTACGTGCAGTAAAAGAGGAAGATGACGAGGAAGAGCACGAGCTGCTTCTCGCCCCACAGCCACCAGTGGCCCCAGCGCAGCTTCCCCCAGATCGCTCCAGTGATCAGGGTGAGCGAGCCAAAGATCGTGCCCAGGTGGATGGCGACGTAGCTCTCCAGGTCGGCGCCGGGCTGCTTCTTCCAGAGGTGGACGAGCGCCTTCCAGGCGCCCCAGCCGAAGGTGACGTACGCGGTCAGTGCGATCGGCACGTGGAAGTAGAAGATCTTCTGGTTGAGGCCGTCCGCGTCGACGGGCGCGTAGAAGAACGTCATCGCCGTAGCGATGCCGATCAGCACGGTCGCCAGCAGGGCGAGACCGACGGCATTGTCGAGGGGGGCGATGGCTTTCTTCACGCTGAGCTACGGATTGTCGCAGAAGTCCTAGTCCGCGACGACGTACTCGAATGTGGCCCACGCGATGACGCCGAAGATCGCGTCGAACATCGCGAGGAAGGCGAGGTACTTGCCGGGGTCGTCGGCGACGCTCGCGCCGACTGCACCGACGATCACGGGGATCGTCAGGGGCAGCAGCAGGAGGGGGAGGATCAGCTCGCGCGAGCGGCTGGCGGTGGCCATCGCCGCGACGAGCGCGCCGACCGCGCACAGCCCGATGTCGGCGAGCGCGACGGCTGCGAGCAGGCTCCAGCCGACGTGCGCGAAGAACAGCCAGAAGGCGAACAGGGCCACCACCTCGACCGCGGCCAGGAAGGCCATTGCCGCCACCGTCTTGGCCAGCCAGATCGCGCTGCGATCGACCGGCGACAGCAGCAGCCCGTCGAACATGCTCTGCTCGCGCTCGGGTGCGTAGGTGCGCGTCAAGCCGAGCAGCGCCGTGAACAGGATGGAGATCCAGAGCAGGCCCAGCGCGGCATTGTCGGAGCTGCCGGACGGCAGAGCGAAGTGGAAGATCGTCATCGTCGAGAGCACGAAGAGCGCCATCGCCGGCAGCGTGTCGCGGGCGCGCAGCTCCAGCCGCAGGTCCTTGACCGCGAGCGTGACGACATCGCCGAAATAGCCCTTCACGCGGCCTCCCCGGCTCCGCGCACGCTCACGTCGCCGCCCTCACGCGAAGGCCAGACGGTCGCTCGCCAGGTGCGCGATCCGCTCGGGGTCGTGGGTCGAGACGAGGAAGGTGTGATCGCCGCGGCGCTCGGCGAGCACGGCGTCGAGCAGCTCCGAGCCCGCCGCGTCCAGCGCGGTGTACGGCTCGTCCAGCACCAGCAGCCGCGGCTCGTGCAGCAGCACCCGGCAGAGCGCGACGCGCTGGGTCATCCCACGCGAGTAGGTCGAGACGCGGCTGTCGCGCTCGTCCCACATGCCGAAGCGCTCGAGCAGGGCGCGGATGCGGTCGTGCCGGTCGGGGACGCGGTAGAGCCGGGCGAAGAGCTCGAGGTTCTCGAGGGCGGTCAGCTCGCGGTAGACGAGCGGCTCGTGGCCGAGGTAGCCGAGCTCGTCCCGGTCGACGCCGATCTCGAGAGTGCCGCTGGTGGGCGAGGAGAGGCCCACACACATCCGCAGCAGCGTCGACTTGCCCGAGCCGTTGGGCCCGGTGACGAGCAGGAAACCCCCCTCGGGCAGCGCGAACGAGAGCTTCTGGAGCACGCGCTTGTCACCGAAGCGCTTTGCGAGATTCGCGGCCCGGATCACGGCGTCACACGAGCTCGTCGGCGAGGACCCAGGCGAAGAACGCGACGCTGATCACGCCGTTCATCGTGAAGAACGCCATGTCCAGGCGCTTGAGGTTGCCGGGTGAGACGAGCGTGTGCTCGTAGGCGAGGAGGGCCGCGACGGTGCCGACCCCGACCCAGTAGAGAGCGCCGACCGGCAGACCGAGGCCCGCCGCGACGAGCGCAACGACGGTCAGCAGGTGGAAGACCCGCGCGCCGCGGAAGCAGCCGACCACACCGAAGCGTGTCGCCCACGAGTGAAGGCCCTGCTCGCGGTCGACCTCGAGGTCGAAGAGGGCGTAGAAGAGGTCGAAGCCGGCGATCCAGAAGGCGACGGCGGCTCCGAGCGCCCACGCCTGCCACGGCAGGTCGCCGCGGATCGCCGCCCACGCACCCACCGGCGCCAGCCCGTCAACGACGCCGAGCCAGAGGTGGCACAGCCAGGTGAACCGCTTGAGATACGGGTAGACGACGAAGGCGACGATGGGGATCGGCCACAGGTACTGGACGAGCGGATCGAGCTGGTAGACGGCGACGAGGAAGAGCGCGAGCGAGACCGCGCAGAACGCGACGACCTGCCACGCCCGCAGCTGGCCGCTGGGGAGCTCGCGCACCGCGGTGCGCGGGTTGCGCGCGTCGATGCCGGCGTCGATCAGCCGGTTGAGCGCCATCGCCAGCGAGCGGGCGCCGACCATCGCCAGGGTGATCCAGAGCAGGTCGTGGGCGCTGGGCGAGCCGTCCACAGCGAGGAAGCCGCCGACATACGCGAACGGCAGCGCGAAGACGGTGTGCTCGATCTTGACGAGTCGCGCGAAGCGGGCCGGCAGGGGCGTGACGGTGGCCGTCACGTCTGCCGGTGGTGCAGCTCCGGCGCATCGGCGAGGAGCTCGATGGCATGGTGGAGCGCCGGGCGGAGCACCGCGAAGCCGTCGCGGCAGCCGCCGGGCGAGCCCGGGAGATTGACGACGAGCGTCGAGCGATGGACGCCGGCGAGGCCACGCGAGAGCAGCGCATGCGGCGTGCGGGCGATCGAGTCGGCACGGATCGCCTCGGCGATGCCGGGCGCGAGACGGTCGAGTACGGTCGCCGTCGCCTCGGGCGTGACGTCGCGCGGGGCGAGGCCGGTGCCGCCGGTGGTGAGGACGATGCGGGCGCCGGCTGCGGCGAGCTCGCTGATGGCGGCGGCGATCTGGTCGCGCTCGTCGGGGACGACGCGGCGCACCACCTCGAAGCCCTCGGCAGCGAGCAGCTCGGCGAGCGTCTGGCCGCTGCGATCCTCGCGCACGCCGTGGTGGACGCCGTCGGAGACGGTGAGGACTGCTGCGGCCGGAGGAGCGCCGGTGGGCGGCGCGGCGGCGCTCGCCGGGTCGACGCTCACGCGATCGGCTCCTTCGTCTTCTCGAGCAGCCTGACGTCCTCGATCACCATGCCCTTGTCGACGGCCTTCGCCATGTCGTAGACGGTGAGCGCCGCGACCGAGGCGGCCACGAGCGCCTCCATCTCGACGCCGGTCTGGGCGACGGTCTCGGCAACGGTGACGATCTCGACGCCGTCGGTGACGACCGTGAGCCGCACCTCGACGACCGAGAGTGGCAACGGGTGGCAGAGCGGGATCAGCTCGCCTGTGCGCTTGGCCGCCATGATCCCGGCAAGCTGCGCCGTGGCCAGGGCGTCGCCCTTCGGGAGGTCGCGGAGGCGCCGTGCTGTCTCGGGCGCCATGCGGACGCGTGCTGCGGCGACCGCTCGGCGGCGCAGCGGCGGCTTGTGGCCGACGTTGACCATGGCGACCGCGCCGGTCGCCTCGTCGACGTGCGAGAGGCCTGTCTGTTCCTGATTCATCGTGTTAGCATGCTAATACGCTGACATGACTGGGCTGCTGTTGCGTTGCCACGGCTCGATGTTACCGGGGCGCCTCTGCCGACAGCGTGCCGGCGGGTTCCGCGTGGTGTCCCAGCGCCCGGACGCGACCAGCAGCAGCCGGCCCGCGCGGCGGCCCGCGGCGGCAGTCGTGATGCGATACCGCCCGGTCTGCCGTCGCCGGCCGTGGTGCGATACCGCCCGGCTTGCCGTCGCCACCGCCGGTGCGTCCTCAATGCTGCGTGTGGCGACCCCTGACCCGCGACCGGGTCAGCCCGTGGTCGCTGGCAGCCGCTCACCCAGCCTGACCTTCACGACGAGCCGCTGCTTGCCACGGAGTACCGTGAACGGCACGATCTGCCCGAGCTCGAGCCCGGTGGCGACGACGCGTGACACGTCATCCGCGCTACGGATGGGTTGACCGGCGATGGCCACGATGACATCGCCGCCGACCCGGAAGGTGGCGCCGTTGACCTCGGCGTTGCGCGTCCCACCACGGAGACCCGCGGCCGCCGCGGCCGCCCTCGGATCGACCCGGTCGGTCACCGCACCCTCGGGAACCGGATAGCCGAGCACCCTCGCTCTCGACGGGGTCAGATCCTCGCTGCGATTCCCGACGAGGGCGTAGCGGGCGCGGCCGGTGGCAGGGATCTGGTTTAGCGCGCGGCGCGGTGCGTCGATCGGGACGGCGAAGCCAACGCCCTCGGCAACGCCCGAGTTGCTACGGATCTGCGCACTGGTGCCGATCACCCTGCCCGCCCGGTCGAGCACGGGCCCGCCGGAGTTGCCGTGGTTGGTCGGTGCATCGAACTGGATCGCGTCAACGAGGTTGTAGTTCGAGGTGAGCGAGGCGATCGAGCGGCGCGTCGCCGACACCACCCCCACCGAGAGCGAGCCCTCGTTGCCGAAGGGGCTGCCGATCGCCGCCACCGGGTCGCCGACCCGGACGTCGGCGGACTCGCCCAACGGCACCGGCAGCAGCGCATGCTGGCGTGGATCGACCTTCAGCACTCCGATGTCGGAGAAGACGTCCCGGCCGACGATCGTGGCAGCCACCCGGTCGCGGTCGTCGAACTTGGCGTAGACCGTTGTCGCTGCGCGCACCGGGAGTCCGCTGTCGCTGCCGGCATCGGTCACGACGTACGCGCTCGTGAGGATCGTCCCGTGGGTCGAGACGATGAAGCCGGGGCCCTGGCTCGCGGCACCGGTCGGACCGGCGAAGACCGCGTCGATCGTGACCACGCCGCTCGACCGCTGGCGGTAGATGCGAGCCGGATCGAATGCGGTGGACGAGGCCGCTGCCGGACTCGCCGTGGGGGGCGCGGGCGTGACGAGCGTGGTGGCCGACGTTATGGCCGGGGCGGTAGCGGGACCGCTGTCGATTCAACCGGCCCCGCTGCCGATGCCGATCGCGGCGACACCACCGGCAAGCGCAGCGCAGAATGCGAGGACGACGCTGTGCCGAGAGCCAATCGAGCTCACGATAGCTGGGAGCTACCTCGCAGTGTTTTCACGTGGAAACGGTGTGCGTGCCGTCCGTGCTGCCAGCATGCGACTCGGAGAAGGGCGGGAGCACGAGGGAGAACGTCGCACCGCGCCCCTCGGACACCAGCTCCAGCCTTCCCCCCAGGCGCACGGCCAGCTCGCGCGCAATGGCAAGCCCGAGCCCGCTGCCCGAAGCGCGCCCGCCCTCGACGCGATAGAACCGCTCGAACACACGGGCGTGGTGCTCGCGCGGAATACCGGGCCCGTCGTCGGCCACGGCAAAGCGGACGTCGCCCCCGAGCTCGTCGGTCGCCGTCGTCACGACCACCCGCGTCCCCGCAGGCGTATGCCGCAGGGCATTCTCGATCAGCGAGCGCCCGATCTGCCGCACCCTCTCCTCGTCGCCGAGGCCGAGGGCCGGACCCGCCACAAGCTCGAGCATGTGCCCGCTCCGCTGCGCCGCCGGGCCGAGCTCGTCGATCAGCTCCGCCCCCAGGCGCGCGAGGTCGAATGGCGCCAGCTCCACCCGGAGCTTGCCGGCGTCCAGCCGTGACAGGTCGAGCAGCTCATCGGCGAGCCTGGTCAACCGGGCCATCTGCTCTCGCATCGAAGCCACGAACTCCGCTCGCGTGGCATCGTCCATCTCCTCCTCCGCCAGGAGCTCGAGGGCGCCGCCCAGCGCAAAGATCGGCGTCCGCAGCTCGTGCGATGCGTTGGCGATGAACTCGCGCCGCACGTTGTCGAGGCCGCGCAGCCGCTCGCGCATACGGTCGAAGGTCGCCGCGAGCTGCCCGAGCTCATCGCGCCCGGCATCGATCACCGCCTCATCGAACGAGCCGTCTGCGATGCGATCGGCTGCGCGCTCCAGCCGCCGGATCCGCCGGGCAAAGACCGAGGCGCCGCCAAAGCCGATTCCGATCGCAACGAGCAGGCCAACCAGCCCGGCGAGCAGGAGCCGCCGCTCGACCAGCCTGATGTTCGAGATCGAGTCCGCCAGCGGCACCTGCAGCATCACGATGTACCCGGCGCCCCCCGCCGGTACCGCGGCCTCCGCGAAGCGGTTGCCTTCGTAGCTCACCGTCCCGTCCAGCAGCCGGCCGGCCTCGGCGGCCCGGATCACCAGCGGGTCGTCGCTAACGTCCCTCGAGGTGGCGCCGCGGGAGTCGGCCGCGACGCGCACCGCGGTCGGCCTGATCGAATCGACGTCGTAGATGACCACGCGCGCGCTATGGCGGTAGCTCGCAACGTCGACGTAGTCGTTCCAGGCGAAGCGGTCGCGTGGCAACTTTGCGATGACGTCGGGCATCGCCTGCCGCAGGGCCGCGTGCTTGGCGTCGATCAGCCGGCTCTCCAGCGACGGAACGACGATCACGTAGACGAGCCCGAGCGCCACCGCGACGACAAGCGCGAGCGCAAGGCTCAGCCGCGCGCCGACGCCCCGCAGAGCCGTCATCGATCCCGGAAGCGGTACCCGACGCCGCGAACCGTGTAGATGTACGCCGGCTCGCTCGGGCTGCGCTCGATCTTCTCGCGCAGATGGCGGACGTGCACGTCGATAGTGCGCGGCTCACGCCAGGCAGCGCTGCCCCAGAGCTCCTCCAGCAGCGCCGAGCGCGAGAACACACGGCCGGGATGAGCCGCCAGCGCGCAGAGCAGCTCGAACTCGACGTACGTCAGCTGCACGAGCACCCCGCCCACCTCGACGCTGCGCCGCGCAAGGTCGATCTTCAGCTCATTCACCTGGATCGTCTCGGTGTCACGGCTCTCCGGGCGCGCCAGCGCCGACCGGCGTAACAACGCCTTGACGCGCGAGCGGAACTCTCGCAGCGAGAACGGCTTTGTCATGTAGTCGTCGGCACCGAGCTCGAGGCCGAGCACCTTGTCGAGTTCGTCATCGCGCGCCGTCAACATGATGATCGGCACGGTGCTCGTGGCCCGCAGGCGCTTGCACACCTCGACGCCGTCGAGCTTTGGCAGCATCAGGTCGAGCACGACCAGATCGGGTTGGCGGGCCGCGAACAGCGCGAGCGCCTCCTCGCCGTCGAACGCCTGGACGACCCTGTAGCCATCCCGCTCGAGGGCGAACGCGAGGTTCTTCTGGATCGCCTCTTCGTCGTCGACGACGAGAATGGTCTGGTTCTCTGGCATGGAGGCCGACTCCGCACGTCCGGCGGGTCACACCTACTATAGCCCGCGCGATGGCGTCTCCCCTGCCGCCGCTCGAAAGACGCCGGCCGCGGCGGGGCTCGCTCGACCGCCCAGTGAGCGGACGGCTCTACCGGGCCGCCTTCCTGATCGTCCTGATTCCCGTCCTTGCGCTCGCGTTGACGGTGCGGCGGCCGCTCGCGCTGACCCCCCCTCAGCTGCCGGCAACCTTCGATCGGCTCGCCGCTCTCGGCGCTGCCCGCGAGCTGGCAACGCTCTATCCCGACCGCAGACCGGGCTCGGTCGGCGCCGCGGGCGCGCTGCGCTGGACTCGGGCCCGGCTCCAGGAGTACGGCTTCGTGACGACTGCGGATCGTTTCTCGGCTCGGCTCCCGGGCGTTGGTCGGCGCACGCTCGTAAACCTGGTGGCGATCGCGCCGGGGCGCACCGGCCAGGCGATCGTGGTAGCCGCCCACCGCGACGGCGCCGGCGACGGCCCGGGCGCCAACGACAACGCCTCCGGCACGGCGGCGCTGCTCGAGCTCGCACGCTCGTACGGCAACGGCCAGACCGGGCCCGCGCGTGCCGAGGCGCCCGCGCACACCATCGTCTTCCTCTCGACCGACGGCGGCGCGAGCGGCTCGCTCGGCGCGGCGCGCTTCGCCGCCGACCCGCGCTGGCGGCGGCGAGTGATCGCCGTCATCAACCTCGACGCGATCGCCGGCAGGCAGGGTGTCCGCATCGAGCTGAGTGGCGACCGCGCCCGCTCCCCGGCTCCCTCCCTGGTGCAGACGGCTGCCGCTCGCCTGGCCGAGCAGACAGGCCGTCAACCGCGCCACACCGGCCCCTTCGGCCAGCTCCTCGACCTTGCCTTCCCGTACAGCCTCTACGACCAGGCGCCGTTCGTTGGTCGTGGCATTCCGGCGATCACGATCACTACCGCCGGCATCCGCCCGGCAAACGCCTTCGACGACACGCCCGAGCGACTGAACGTCAACGCGCTCGGCGCGGTCGGCCAGGGAACCCAGCAGCTCGTGGAGTCGCTCGACCAGGGCCTGGAGATCGCCCGGGGGACATCCACCTATGTCTGGCTCGGCGCGCGTACCGTCCAGGGCTGGGCGATCCAGCTGCTGCTCGTGGCGCTGCTGCTGCCGTTCCTTGCCACGGTCGTCGACCTCACCGCCCGCTGCCGGCGGCTCCGGGTCAGACTGGCTCCGTCGCTGCGTGCCTATCGCAGCCGTCTGGGGGCGTGGCTCTGGCTGGGCGCGCTCTTCGAGGTCTTCCGGCTGCTGGGAGTGTGGCCGCGCGGCGAGCCACGGCCGGTCGACCCGGCAAGCGCGGCGGCAGGAGACTGGAACGTGCTGGGGCTCGTCCTGCTGGGCGTGCTGGGCGTTGCGGGCTGGCTCGTCGGGCGGGAGCGCCTGCGGGTGCGCCGCGCCACGCTCGCCGAAGAGGAGCTCGCCGGCTACGTCGGCGTCTTCCTCGCGCTCGGGCTGATCGCGATCCTCACGCTCGCCATCAATCCCTACTCGGTGCTATTCCTGCTGCCGTCGCTGCATGCCTGGCTGTGGCTGGCGCAGGCGCGCGACCGGCGGCTCGTGCGGGCGGCGCTGCTTGCCCTCGGCCTGGCGGGCCCGGCGGTCGTGACCGTCTCGCTCGCGGTGCGCTTCGAGCTCGGCCTCGACACCCCCTGGTACCTGATCGTGCTGGGCGGTGTCGACCGGCTACCGCTCGCCGGCATCGCGCTGGCACTGGCCTGGTGCGCCGCGTTCGCGCAGCTCGTCGCGCTGGAGACCGGGCGCTACGTTGCGTACCCGCGGGCGCACGAGCGCGGCTTCGGGCCGTTCCGGCGGACGCTGCGTGCGGGCGTGCGGGCGCGGCGGCGGCGGCTGGAGATGCGGATCGACCGCGTCGGGGCGCCCGCCCGCCGTCAGGGCAGGCGGTAGTAGGCGGCCGTCGAGCCGGCGGCCAGCTCGCCCTCGCCGGCAGGGATCCACACGAGCGCATCGGCCTCGGCGGCGCGAGCGATCATGTGCGAGCCCTGGCCGCGGAGCGGCTCGAGGACGACGGCGCCGGCGGCGAGGTCGACGCGGGTGCGGGCGCGAACGAGCTCGTCGCGCGAGCCGCGACGAACGGCGGCGGCGAGCCGGCCGGGCTCGAAGCGTGGCAGCGGGCTGGCGAAGCCCTGCAGCGCGAGCAGCGCCGGCCGGACGAACAACTCGAAGCTGACGAGCGAGGAGACCGGGTTGCCCGGCAGCCCGAAGACGAGCGTCGCGCCGCGCACCCCGAACGCCACGGGCTTGCCCGGCTTGACCGAGACCCGCCAGAAGACCTCCTCGACGCCGAGATCGGCCTCGACGCGACGCACGAGGTCGTGCGGGCCGACCGAGACGCCGCCCGAGGTGACGAGAACGTCGTACGCGAGGCCCTGCTCGATCGCCGCCCGGTGCGCCTGCTCGTCGTCGGCGACGGCGGGCAGGCAGACCACCTCGCAGCCGGCGGCCACGGCCTGTGCCGCCAGGATGCTGCCGTTGGCCTCGTACACCTGGCCGGGGCCGAGCGGCAGGCCGGGTGGGACGAGCTCGGTGCCGGTGGTGAGGATGGCGACCCGGGGGCGCCGGGCGACGGCTACCGTGGCGACGCCGGCGGCGGCGAGCGCGCCGATGCCGGCCGGTGTCAGCCGGACGCCGGGCCCGACGACGACATCGCCGTCGCGCAGGTCGCCGCCGCGACCACGGATGTTCGCGCCGATCGGCACATTCTTGTCCATCGACACACTGTTGTCTGTTGCGACAACATGCTCGATCGGCACGACGGCGTCGCAGCCGTCCGGCACGACGCCGCCGGTCGAGATCGCCATCGCCTCGCCGGGGGCCAGTGGCCGCGGGCTCGGCAAGCCGGCCGCGATGCGGAAGCCGATCGGCAGGGTGCCCGGCGTGTCGGCCGAGCGCACCGCGTAGCCGTCCATCGCGGAGCTGGGGAACGGCGGCAGGTCGGTGCGCGAAAGCGCGGGCTCGGCGACGACGCGACCGGCGGCAGCGGCCACCGGGATGCGCTCGGCGGGCAGCTGCTGCACCCGTGCCAGCACGAGCTGCTGGGCCTCGGCGGCGCTGGGCAGTCGTTCCATTGCCGGCAAGGGTACCGCCCGCGGGAGGCGTGCCAGCCCGGACCGCCGCCCGGACCGCCGCCCGGTCGCCCGCACCTGCTCCAGCCCTCCCCGCAGATGACGCCGCCGCCCCGGACGGGTACCCTCGCGCCGTGATCTCCGTCGTCGTGCCGCTCCGCGACGAGGAGCTGACGGTCGCGCTCCTCTACGACGAGCTCCTCGCCGTCCTTGAGCCCCTGGGCCTGCCCTGGGAGGTCGTGTACGTCGACGACGGCTCGCGCGACGGCTCCTGGGCCGCCCTGGCGCTGCTGCACGCCGACCGCGACAACGTCCGCGTCGTGCGCCTGCGCCGTAACTTCGGCAAGGCGACGGCGCTCCAGGCCGGCTTTGCGCAGGCGGAGGGCGACGTGATCGTGACGATGGACGCCGACCTCCAGGACGACCCCGCCGAGATCCCGCGCCTGCTCGCCAGGCTCGAGGAGGGCTACGACCTCGTCTCCGGCTGGAAGACGCGGCGGCGCGACCCGCTGTCGCGACGGCTCGTCTCGAAGATCTTCAACACCGTCACCGGCTGGCTCTCGGGCGTGCCGCTGCACGACATGAACTGCGGGCTGAAGGCCTACCGCGCCGACGTCGTCCGTGGCCTGCGGCTGTACGGCGAGCTGCACCGCTTCATCCCGGTGCTCGCTCACCACCGCGGCTACCGCGTCACCGAGCTGGCCGTCAACCACCGGGCACGTGAGCACGGCCGCTCCCGCTACGGACTCGAACGCTACGTCCGCGGCTTCCTCGACCTGCTCACAGTGTCGTTCCTCGGGCGCTACCGGACGCGGCCGCTCCACCTGTTCGGCGGGCTCGGGCTGGCGCTCGGCGCGCTCGGCTCCGGCGTGCTGCTCTATCTGACCGTGATCAAGATCGGCGGCGCCTCGATCGGCGGGCGGCCGCTGCTGATCCTCGGCGTGCTGCTCGTGGTCGTCGGGCTCCAGCTCTTCTCGCTCGGGCTGATTGCAGAGATGGTGACCCGGCAGCACGAGGAGCGCACCAGCGTCGAGGAGCGGGCCCAGCAGCACGTCGAAGAAGTCCTCCTGTAGTGAATCGACCCGTGCGCGTCCTCGCCTTCGGGACGTACGAGCGCGACTACCCGCGGAACGCGCAGGTGGTGGCGTGCCTGCGGGGCGCCGGGGTCGAGGTCGTCGAGCGGCACGTTCCCGTCTGGGAGGGGCAGGAGCACAAGTGGGCGGTGGGGCCCGGGGCGGCGCTGCGGCTGCTCGCCGCCGAGGCACGACTACTGGTGCCGCCACGCGTCGCCTTTGACGTCGTGCGGGTCGGCTACCCGGGGCATCTCGACCTGGCTGCGGCAAAGCTCGTAGCGCGCGGCCGACCCATCGTCTTCGACCCGCTGGTGTCCCTCTCGGACTCGTTCGTCGCCGACCGCGGGCGCTTCCGGCCGGGCTCGCCCGCAGCCCGCGCCCTGCTGGCGATCGACCGAGCTGCCCTCCGCGCTGCCGACCTCGTGATCGCCGACACCGAGGCGCATGCCGACTTCCTGGCCGAGCTCGGCGGCATCCCCCGCGAGCGCGTCGCTGTCTGCCTCGTCGGAGCCGAAGAGCGGGTCTTCGGGCCGGGCTGGCGGCCCGTCGAGCCGTTCCACGCGCTCTTCGTCGGCAAGCTGATTCCGCTGCACGGGCTGGAGACGATCGTCGCCGCCGCCCGCCTCGCGCCCGAGGTGCGGTTCCGCATCGTCGGGTCGGGCCAGCTCGAGTCGGCGCTGGCCGACCCGCCCGCCAACGTCGAGCGCGTGCCCTGGGTCGACTACGACGCCCTGCCCGGCGAGCTCCATGCCGCCGGCTGCGCGCTCGGCATCTTCGGTGGCTCCGCGAAGGCTGCACGCGTCATCCCCAACAAGGCGTACCAGGCACTCGCCTGCGGCACGCCGCTCGTCACCGGCGACACCCCGGCCGCGCGCGAGTTGCTCGTCGGCGGCGAGAGCGCGCTGCTCGTGCCGCCAGGCGACCCTGCCGCGCTAGCGACCGCGGTTCGGCGGCTCGCGGGGGACGCGGCGCTGCGCCGACGGCTCGCAGCGGGCGGCCACGCCGCCTACCGGCTCCACGCGAGCGAGGAGGTGCTGGGCAGGCGCTGGCGCAGCCTGCTGGAGGAACTGGTCGCGGGACACGGGGCCGGGGCGACAACAGGGGCGGGCCGATGAGCGCGCAGGCCGACGCGGCCGCAGGATCGGCCCGGCCAGGCGGTGCGGTCGTGCGGGCCCTGTCGGCGGCACGCCTGCTCGCCGCGCCACGCTCGCTGCTGTGGGCCGCAATGGCGGCCTACGCGCTCGGCTTCTCCGTGCTCTCCGTGCTGCGTCACGACGCGTACAACACGGGCCGCTTCGACCTGGGCAACATGGCGCAGGTCGTCTGGTCGACCGCGCACGGCAACCCCCTGCGCATGACCAGCCTCGAGGGCGACCAGATCTCGCGCCTCGCCGCGCACGTCGACCCGATCCTCGTCCTCTTCGCGCCGCTGTGGCTCGCCTGGCCGAGCCCCGACCTGCTGGTCGTGGTGCAGGCGTTGGCGATCGCACTGGGGGCGCTGCCGGTCTTCTGGCTGGCCCGCAAGCACCTCGGCTCGGAGCGCAGCGCGCTGGCCTTCGCGCTGGCGTACCTCCTGCAGCCGGCCGTCCAGTGGCTCACCCTGAGCGAGTTCCACCCGGTCGCGCTGGCGACACCGCTGCTGCTCTTCGCGTTCTGGTGGCTCGACGAGGATCGACTGCTGCCGTTCGCGGTTGTCGCCGTGTTTGCCTGCGCCACCAAGGAGGAGATCCCGCTGGCCGTGTGCGCGATGGGACTCTGGTACGCGCTGTCGCGGCGACGTTGGCGGCCCGGCCTGCTGATAGCACTCGTCGGGCTGGCCTGGGCGCTGATCGCCATCGAGGTGGTGATCCCTCACTTCAACGCCGGGGCGAGCTCCCAGTTCTACTCGCGCTACGCGGACGTCGGCGGCTCGCCCGGCGGCATCCTGAAGACCGCGCTGACCGATCCCCTGCGGATCGTCGAGCAGGCCTTCGACTACGAGGGGATCCGCTACCTCGCCCAGCTCGCGCTGCCGCTCGGCATCCTCTGGGCGCTGTCGCCGCTGGCGCTGCTCGTCTCGCTGCCCGACCTCGCGCTGAACCTCCTCTCGCACACCTCGACGCAGAGCTCGATCCACTTCCACTACACCGCCGGCGTCATCCCCGGCCTCGTTGTCGCCGCGGTGCTCGGGGCGGCCCGCCTGCGGCGTGCCCGGCCCCGCTGGGTCGGCGGGCTCGCGCCGGCGCTCGTCCTGCTCGCGCTCGCCGCGAACTGGAACCTCGGGGCGATGCCGTTCTGGCGCGACGTGTGGGGTGGGGAGAAGCTCGGCACGAACGACACCCGCGTGTCCGACCACGACCGCATCGCCGACCGCGTCCTGCGCCAGGTGCCGGCCGACGCCGTGGTCAGCGCCACCAACTCGCTGGGCGCCCATCTCTCGGCGCGTCGGCGGATCCTCTCGTTCCCGCGGCTGCTGGATGCGACCTGGATCGCCGTCGACGAGACGAAGCTCTCGACACACGACCGCCTCGTCGCGCTGCCGGCCGCGCAACGGCTCGTGTCGCTGCGTCGCGACCCGCGCTGGCAGCTCGTCGCGAGCGAGGACGGGATCCTGCTGTTCCGGCGCGCGGCCCGCTAACGAGCTCCGGCTAGAGCGGGACGGTCTGGCGCAGCAGATACGCGCTCAGCACGAGTGCCAGGACGATCGCCGGACCGTCGTCCTCGGCCGCGGCCAGCGGCGTCGCCCAGAGCAGGTACCAGGGGGCGAGCAGCGGCGAGCAGAGCAGGAGGAGCAGGCTCGCGAGCCCGAGCCGTGCCTGGCCGCGGACGGCACCGCGCACGAGCGGGACGGCCACCGCGGCGAGCACGACGAGCGGCAGCGCTATCGCCAGGCCGTGTGGGACACCGAGCTGCCCGAGCCGGTGCGGGATGGAGAAGCTCGTCTCGTTGTCGGCGTTGCGCGCAAGCGGGCCGAAGGCGCCGAGCCAGTGCCAGCCGTAGCGCCAGAGGGCGAGGCCGACGACCACCGCAGCGGCGGCCGCGAAGCCTGTGACGGCCCGGCGCCGCACGGCGGGTAGGGCGTCGCGCACGGCGAGCAACCGCAGCGACAGCAACACGAGCGGAACCCACTTGACGAGCGCGACGACGGCCCAGCCCGCGCCCGCCAGCAGCGGCCGGCGGGAGGCGGCGGCCGCCAGAGCGGCGAGCAGGAGCGCCCCGACCCACGCGTCGTTGTGGCCGGCACCGGCAGCATGGATTGCCAGCAGCGGGCTCCAGCCGACCACGACCGCCGCCAGGGCGGGACGCCGCGAGAGCCGGGCGGCCAGGACGGCGGCGCCGACCATCCCCAGCGCCGCGAGCGCCTTGTAGAGCCACGCCGCCAGCGCGTGCGAGCCCCCCGAGACGAGCGCCAGCGGCTCGGAGGCAAGCGTGAAGGCGGGGCCGTACACCGAGGTCGTGTCGTGCCAGCTCGTGCCCATGCGGGCGAAGGCCGGGTCGAGGGGAAACGCCGCCGGGACGTCCACGTACGGGTTGCCGCCGTGGACGGCCGCGATGCGGGCGTAGTCCCAGTACGTCCAGGCGTCGGTGGAGAGCAGGAGCGGTGCGGCCAGCGGCACGAGCTGGATGGCGACGGCGAGCCCCACTGCGACGCGCACCGGGATACGGCCGCGCGCGGCGGCGAGCACCGCCCAGACATAGGTGGCAAAGGCGGCTGCGAGCAGGCCGAGGAACACCCACGACCACATCCGGTCTCCCACAGGGTGGCCGCCGTTGCGGGGCACGAGCCGCGACGCCGCCGGCCAGGCGACCGCGGCACAGCCGCCCACGAGCGCAACGACCACGAGTCCAGGCGCAGCGGGCGCCCAGGCATGACGGCCCACCGCTAGGCCTTCGCCGCGGCCATCAGCCGGCCACGCCACGGACGATGCACGGGCGGCGCCACGCGCGGGAAAGGCCGCCACGCCGAGCCGGCGAGCGCCGGCCGCACGAACCCACTCCAGATCTCGGCGGGCAGCGTCCCGCCGGTGACCGGCTCGCCGCGCACGCTGCCCATGGCGATCTCGCCCTCCGGGTAGCCGACCCACACGGCCGCCGCGAGGTCGGGGGTGTAGCCGACGAACCAGGCGTCGGCGTGGTTGTCGGTCGTGCCGGTCTTGCCGGCAGCGGGGCGGCCGATGGCGGCACGGCGGCCCGTTCCGCTGCGGACGTTCTCCTGCAGCACGCGGGTCACCTCGGCAGCAACACCCGCCGGGAGCACGCGCTCCGGGCCGCCGGCGGCCCACGAGGCGCTATCCCTGCGCCCGCTCGCCAGGCGCACCGCCCGCACCAGCACGGGCCGGTGGCGCACGCCACCCGAGGCGATCGTCGCGTACGCGGCCGCGAGATCGAGCGGCGACACCGCGGCCGAGCCGAGGCCGATCGACGGCACGACCGGCAGCTCCGAGCGTACGCCCAGCCGCTTCGCCATCGCCGCCACCCGCTCGGGCCCGAGATCGACGGTGAGCCGGGCAAACACCGTGTTGTCCGAGTGGACGAGCGCCTGCGCGATCGTGATCGGGCCGCGGTACGTGCGCTCGTAGGTGGAAACCTGCCAGGCCGGTGTGAACGGGTCGGGCTGGTAGCGGAACGGCGCCGACGGATAGCGCGTGCCGTTGAGGTCGATGCCCTCGGCTGCCGCCTCGGCGAGGACGAAGGCCTTGAACGTGGAGCCAGCCTGGCGTCGCGCGGCGACGGTCAGGTCGAGCGCCGTCGGGCCGCCGGGCGCCGGCGCCGAGACGAGGGCCCGCACTGCGCCGGTCGCCGGGTCGACGGCCACGACGGCAGCGGCCGGATCGCCCGGCCGGCCCAGCACACGCCGCACCGCCGCGCGCCCGAGACCCTGCAGCCGGGCCTCGATCGTCGTTTCCACGCGCAGGTCGCCGGCCCGCACCGTGGCCGCGCCGTACGCCTCGACAAGCAGGTCGCGCACCACGCCCACGAGCGCCGCCTCGCCCGTCCCGTTCGCACCGAGCCGAGGCCGCAGAGCAAGGGGGGCGGCCGCCGCCGCGGCCTCCTCGCGCAGCGTGATGTCGCCGGCCTCCCGCATCGCGGTGAGCACGCGGGTGCGTCGCTCGACCGCGAGGTCGGGCCGCAGCAGCGGGTCGTACGCCGACGGCGCCTGCGGCAGGCCTGCCAGCAGCGCCGCCTGCGGGAGCGTCAGGTCGCGCGCCACCACCGAGAAGTACGACTGCGCCGCCGCCTCGGCGCCGTAGGCTCTGTTGCCGTAGTAGACGACATTGAGGTACTCCTCGAGAATCCGGTCCTTGCTCCAGCGGCGCGACAGCTTGACGGCGAGACAGGCCTCGCGCACCTTGCGCGAGAGCGTCTGCTCCCGCGACACGTAGAGGTTGCGGACGAGCTGCTGCGTGATCGTCGACCCGCCCTCGACGACCTTGCCGGCACGCACGTCGGCCCACAGCGCGCGCGCCACCCCGCGCACGTCGACGCCGCCGTGGTCGTAGAAGCGGCGATCCTCCACATCCACCGTCGCCTTGCGCAGCCACGGGCTGACCGCCGCCAGGGCGACCGGCTGGCGATCGCGCTCCTCGGGCAGCACGCCGAGCGTGACGCCGTCCGCCGCCAGCACCGGGGAGCTGCGCCCGAGCGACACCGGCCGCAACGCATCGAGATCGCACGACGAGCGGAACGCCGCGAACGCACCGAGACCGCCGGCAGCGACCCCGCCCACCACGATCAGCACCAGAGTCAGTCCGGCGATCAGCAGCGTGCGGCGACGCCTGCCGGCCGACCGGCGACGGTTCCGGCGGCGGCGCGAGGTCGACGGCAGCGCGCGTGGCTCCCTGCGTCCGCTCACGAGTACGCACCGTGGGTGCGCAGCGTCGTGTGCGCGCGCAGCCGCAGGTCGGCCGTGAGGAGGGCGGCCGACGCCTCGTCGGGCACCCAGGCGCGGATCGTGATGGTGGCGCGCTCGTCGACGCCGGTGAGCATCACCTCGGCGCCGCGGTCGGCCGAGAGGGCCGAGCGCAGCGCTTCCACGAGCGCGGCGAGATCGGCCGACGCCGGCACATCGACCGTCGCCTCGGCCAGCCGCTCGCGGCTCGTGATCGTGAAGTTGCGGATGACCTCCGACGCGAGCTTCTCGTTGGGGATGACGAGGCGGTCGCCCGTCACCGTGCGGATGAACGTGTACGTGAGCTGGATCTCCTCGACCACGCCCTCGGCGCCGGCCACCAGCACGTGGTCACCGAGGCGCAGCGGCTGGGTGATCGCGATTGCGATGCCGGCCGCGAAGTTTGCGAGCGTCGTGCGGGCAGCGAAGCCGGCGATCAGCCCGAGCACCGCCGACGACGCGAGCAGGCCGCCCGCCAGCGCGCGCACCTGCGGGATCACGAGCAGGGCCGAGAAGACGCCGATCGAGACGATCATCGCCATCAGCGTGCGGCGCAGCACGCGGTACCGCGTCTCGGCGCCGGGCGCGAGGTTGCGCGCCAGCAGGCGCGAGTCGATCAACCTGGCGAGCACGACGGCAACGAGGATCACCCCACCGATGACCAGAAGTCGCTGCCAGATCTCCACGGGGACATGATTCGCCGCGAGGGCGGACGTTCCTCAGCCTGAATCCGGCGCTTGGCGCGATCGCGGGGCGCCCGGCCGGGCCGTCAGGACGGGTTCCGGCTGGTGTGGGCGGGCTGGTTGCCCGTCCGCGGCAGACGGAACCCGGAGCGCACCGCCAGGGTGTAAGCCCGTCCGCAGCCGC
>CANFDS010000038.1 GCA_947445525.1 Actinomycetota bacterium
CCTCGCCGACCCGGGTGTGCCGTGACCCGCTGGAAGGTGCACGGCGAGCGCGTCGCCTACTCCAGCAAGTGGCTGCACGTGGTGCTCAAGGAGGTCGCGCTACCGTCGGGCGTCCGCTTCGACGCACACACGATCGACCTTCCGGCCGACGCTTCCGGCGTCGTCGTCTGCGATCCCGAGCGCGGCGTCCTGCTGTGCTGGCAGCACCGGCTGGCGCGGGACGTCTGGGGCTGGGAGATCCCGGCCGGCCGCCGCGACCCGGGCGAGTCGGCCGAGCAGACGGCAGCCCGCGAGACGCTGGAGGAGACCGGCTGGCGGCCCGGCCCGCTCACACACCTCGGGCGCTACTGCCCGATCGCGATCTCGCAGCACGGCTTCGACCTCTTCGTCGCCGCGGGCGCCACGTACGAGCGGGAGCCCGACCCGGACGAGATCGCCCGCGTCGAGTGGATGCCGTTCGCCGAGGTGCGGCGCATGGCGCTGGCGGGGGAGATCGTCGACGGCCTCTCGCTCACCGCCCTGCTCTGGGCGATGGCCGCCGGCCACTTCTAGACGGCGTCGGCGTCAGCTGTCGAAGGTGGCGATCAGCGCCTCGGCGACGACCTGCATGGGCCGCCCCGAGAGCTGGCTCGCCTTGCGCAGCCGGGCAAAGGCATCGGCCTCGCTGAGGCCCTCTTTCTTCATCAAGAGGCCCTTCGCCCGCTCGATCGACTTGCGTGCAGCCAGCGCCTCCTGGAGCGTATCCACTTCCTCCCGCAGCGCGCTCAGCTCCGCGAAGCGCGCAAGCGCCGTCCGGATCGCCGGCAGCAGGTCGCCCTCACGAAACGGCTTGACGAGGTAGCCGAACACGCCGGCCTCGACGGCACGGGCGACAAGCTCGTCCTGGCCGTACGCGGTGAGCATGACGATCGGGATCGGGCGCTCCTCGAGAATCGCGCGCGCCGCGTCGATTCCGTCGAGCCGCGGCATCTTCACGTCGAGCACGGCGAGGTCGGGCGCGGTGCTCCGTGCCAGCTCGACCGCCTCCTGGCCGTCGCGGGCCTCCGCGCACACCTCGAAGCCGGCAGTCTCGAGCAGCGAGCGCAGGTCGAGCCGGATGATCGTCTCGTCCTCGGCGATGAGGATGCGGAGCGATCCGGATGATTCGGCTGTGGAGCTTATCATGTTAGCATGGTAACACGAGAGAACGTCCGGATTGCGGCTGCGACGGACGCTGTCGCTCACCCCGCGGGAAACGTGACCTCGGCGCGCAGCCCCCGTTCACTGACGAAGACGAGGTCGCCGCGCAGCTCGTCGCGGACGAGCGCCCTCACGATCGAGAGCCCGGTGCCCGCCCGGTCGCCGTCCATGCCGGGGCCGTCGTCGGCGACGGCCAGCACGATCTCGTCACCCCGCCGCGCGAGCTCGACCACGACCCCGGACCCGCCGTGCTCCAGCGCGTTCTGCAGCAGCTCGCTGACGACGAGGGCTAGCGCAGTCGCGGTGTGGCCGGCCAGCGAGACCTGCTCCAGCCGCGTCTCGACCGTCTTCCCCGCCCCGACCCCTTGCACGATCGTCGCGCGCAGCCGCTCGATCAGGTCGGCGAGGTCGACGACGTCGTCGCGGCGCTCGGTGAGCAGCTCGTGCACGGCCGCGATCGCCAGGATCCGGTTGACCGAGTCGCTCAGCGCGCGCCGCGGGTCGACGTCGGTCGCACGCGACTGGATGCGCAGCAGCGACGCCACCGTCTGCAGGTTGTTCTTCACCCGGTGGTGCACCTCCTGGGCGAGCACGCCGAGCATCACGGCCCGCCCGTGCTCCACCGCAACCGCAGCGTGGTGCGCGATCGACGCCAGCAGCGCCTCCTCCTCGTCGGTGAAGGGCGTCTCGCGATGGCAGACGAGCTCGCCCAGCCGCCGGCCCTTCCAGCGCAGCGGCAGCCGCGCCTCGTGGGCCGCCTCCACACCCTGCGGCCACGACGCCTTGCCGTCCTCGAGCACGATCGAGGCGCCGCTTGCCTTCACGGCGTCGATCGTCGTCTTCACGATCTCCACCAGCGACTCCTCGAGGTACAGCGACTCCGACACCGCTTCCGAGATGCGCGCGAGCGCCTCCAGCTCGCCGACGCGGCGCTGCGCCTCGGCGTAGAGACGCGCGTGCTCGATGGAGTGCGCGACCTGCGCCGCGATCGCGACCAGCAGCTCCATCTCCTCCTGGCTGAACGCGCGTGCGCGACGCGTGCGGACGTTGAGCGCGCCGGCGAGCGTGTCGCGCGCGAGCACCGGCACGGCGAGGATCGACTCGTACTCGTCCTCGGGCAGGTTGGAGAAGCGCTTGAAGCGGGGGTCGAGGTGCGCCTGGGAGGGCAGCATGATCGGCTCGCGCTGGAGAGCGGCGGTACCGGTGATGCCCTCGCCGGGACGCAGGCGCGGACGGCGGGTCATCTCCTCGACGCTGGTGCCGTGCGTCGCGCGCAGGATCAGCTCGTCGGTGCGCTGGTCGTAGAGATAGACGAAGCAGGCGTCGGCGTCGAGCGCCTCGGAGACCTTGCTCGCGACGAGGGCGAGCACCTCCTCCAGGTCGAGCGTCGAGTTGACGGCCTCGATCGTCTCGGTGAGGACGCGGAGGTGGCGGGCGCTGGCGTCCATCGCCCGATCGTAGCGACCAGGTGGCAGCTACCCGGGCCGCGGCGCGGGTCGGCGCCCGGGCCTACGGGCCGGCAGCCGGCTCTACGGGCGGGCGCCGAGCGCGCGCAGCGCGAGGTCGACGTCGTCGTCGGTCGCTGTCAGGTGGAACGCGAGCCGGGTGCGGCCGGCGCGGGCCGAGGCCGCGATGCCTGCCGCAGCGAGCCGCTCGCCCGCGTCGGCCCGCTCGAGCGAGACGATCGCCGACCCCGTCGGGGCAAGGCCGAGGCCGGCCAGGAAGCGGTCGGCCAGCGCCACGTCGTGCGCGTGGATGGTCTCGACGCCGACCGCCGCCAACAGCGCGAGCGAGGGCGCGGCGCCCACCCAGCACAGCCACGCCGGCGAGACGTCGAGGCGACGCGCATCGTGGGCGAGCCGCAACGGCCCGCCGTAGATCGACTCCCACGGGTACTCGCCCGCGTACCAGCCGGCAGCGTGCGGGACGATGCCTACCAGCGCGTCCGGGCGCACCGCGAAGAAGGCGCTGCCGCGTGGTGAGAGCAGCCACTTGTAGGCGGCCGCGACGAGGTAGTCGAAGCGGCCGGCGGCGAGCGGCAGCCAGCCTGCCGCCTGGGTCGCATCGACGAGCGTGCGCGCGCCGGCGGCCTCCGCTGCGGCAGCGATGGCAGCGAGGTCGGCGACACGGCCGTCCGCCGACTGCACGGCGCTCACGGCGACGAGGGCCGTCCCCGCGCCCACCGCCTCGGCGACGCGCTCGAGCGGGACGAGCCGGACGGTGACGCCCCGCCCTGCCTGCGCCAGGAAGGGAAAGAGCAGCGACGTGAAGTCGTCCTCGGCAGCCACGACCTCCGCGCCCGCCTGCAGCGAGGCCGCGACGAGCCCGACGAACGACGAGACGTTGGCGCCGATCGCGACATCGGCCGGCGAGGCGCCGACGAGCGCGGCGAACGACGACCGTGAGGCGGCGACGGCCTCGTCGAAGTCCCGCGGCCGGCCACGGCCGGCCGCCCAGTCGTCGACGCCGGCGCGCAGCGCCGCCACGGTCGCGCGCGGCGGCAGCCCGACGGTCGCCGTGTCGAGATAGCCGGGCACGTGCGTGAACAGCTCCTGGGCGGCGGCGACGGAGAGCGGCATGCAGCGATGGTATGAGCAGCCGTACCGGTATCCTCGAGTGCGTGACAACCTTCCAGTGGCTGCTCGCCCTCCATGTGCTCTCCGCGTTCCTGATGCTCGCGGGCGGCGTCGTGGCGGCGGTGCTCCAGTTCGCGGCGATGCGCCGTGACCGGCCGAGCGAGGTGGCGACGCTGCTCGGGCTGATCCGCACCGGCGTCGTCTTCGCGGGCCTCGGCTCGCTCGGCACGATCGGCTTCGGAATGGGCCTCGCGTCGCACCTCGACCTGGAGCTGGGCGCCGGCTGGCTCTCCGCCTCCCTCGCCCTCTGGATCGTCAGCATCGTGCTGGGCGGAGCCGGCGGCCGGCCGCTGCGCCATGCCCGCTATCTCGCGGAGCGGCTCGCGGGCGAGGACGACCTGCCGAGCGCCGAGCTGAAGGCGAAGGTCGCTGCGCCGGTACCGCTCGTGCTCAACTGGGCGAGCGGGGTCGCCATCATCGCGATCCTCGTCCTCATGGTCTGGAAGCCGGGGGCCTGACCGATGCGCTCCGACACGCTCCTCTTCCTCCACGTCCTCGCAGCGATGCTCCTGCTGAGCGCCGCTACCACCGTGACGATCCTGCTCGTCGCGACGGCGCGCCGCCCCGCCGAGATTCCCCGCTCCGAGCTCCTACTGCGGCTCGCGTACCGCCTCAACCTGTACGTCACGATCCCGTCCACTGTGGCCTCGATCGCCTTCGGCGAGGGCCTGAAGGCGCAGGCGGACGCCGCCGGTGACTGGCTTGCCGTCGGCACCGGCCTGACCTACGTCGTCGTCCTCGTCGGCGCGCTCGTGCTGCACGCCTTCATGCGCCGTGGCCTCGCCGCCACCGCGCTCGGCAAGCCGCCCTCGGCGAGCACGTTGCGCGGCGCCGGGTCGATCGCGCCGGCCATCGTCGCAGCGGTGCTCGTGATCGCGTTCCTGATGTCGGCCAAGCCAGGCTGAGCCTGGATCCACCGTTTTTCGCGGGCGTTGCAGCTCGTCCAGACTTCCAGGCCGCTCCCCGGCCGGGCGCCGAGCGCGCCGGCAGGAGACGGCCCAGCCGCGGCGAAACAAGCGGCGTGAGCAGTCTCGCCAGCGATCTCACCGGTACGCGCGGCTTCCTCGTCGCCGACGCGGCCGGGCGGCCGCTCGGCCGCGTCGAGTGCGCCATGTACGGCACCCGGCCCGATCACCCCGATGCGCTGTCGGTGCGCTCCGGCCGCCTGCTGGGCAAGCGGCGCAGGCTCGTGCCCGCCGAGGTCATCCAGGCGGTCGACGCCGGTGCCGGCGTCATCGGCCTGCGCGTCCGCGGCGAGCAGCTCCGCACCTTCCTCTAGATCCTGGGCGGCCGTCCACGGCGCGATCGCGACCGTGGCGTGTCCGCCTGCCCGAGACCCGGTGTCCCGGCTCAGCCGACCGGGCGCAGCGCGGCGCCCAGGCGCTCGAGCGCCTCCGGCACGAGACGGTAGTACGCCCACTTGCCACGCCGCTCGGCGGCGACGAGCCCGGCCGACCGCAGCGCCTTCAGATGGTGGGAGATCGTCGGCTGGCCGAGGTCGAAGGCGGCGGTCAGGTCGCAGACGCAGACCTCCCCGTCGCCGGCCACGGCCAGGCGGTTGACGATCGCCACCCGGGTCGGGTCGGCAAGCGCCTTGAACCCGGCAGCGAGGTGGAGTTCACCCACGAGGTCGCCGACGGCCTGCACGGTGCCATCGTCCGTGCGACGAAGCCGCGCCACTGACCACACGACAACAGCGGGGCCGCCTCCCGGCGGCCCCGCTCACTTCCCCGACAGGCGGCGTCCGCTGCCGCCTACAGCACCTTCAGATAGCGGTCGAGCTCCCACTGCGTGACCTGCAGCCGGTACGCGTTCCACTCCTTGCGCTTCAGCTCGATGTAGTGATCGAACACGTGCGCGCCCAGCGCCCTCTTCACGAGCGCGGACTTGGCCGTCTCCTCGATCGCCTCGCCCAGCGACCCGGGCAGCTCGATGATGCCGAGCTTCTTCCGCTCGACCTCCGTCAGGTGGTACAGGTTCGTCTCCATCGGATCCTCGAGCTTGTAGCCCTTCTCGATGCCCTCGAGCCCGGCGTGGAGCAGGGTCGCGAACGTCAGGTACGGGTTACACGCCGGATCCGGACAGCGGATCTCGGCACGCGTCGCCTGCTCGGCACCCGGCTTGTACAGCGGGATGCGCACGAGCGCGGAGCGGTTGCGCCGCGACCAGGCGACGTAGACCGGGGCCTCGTAGCCGGGCACGAGCCGCTTGTACGAGTTGACCCACTGAGCGAAGACAGCCGACATCTCGCGGGCATGCTTGAGCTGGCCGGCGATGAACGCCTTGCCGACCGGCGACAGGCTGTACTTGTCCTTGGCGTCGAAGAAGGAGTTGCGGCCGTCCTTGAACAGCGACATGTGGACGTGCATGCCCGAGCCGTTCTCGCCGAAGATCGGCTTCGGCATGAAGGTCGCGTAGACGCCGTTCTTCGCCGCGATCTCCTTGACGATCAGGCGGTACGTGATCGTCCGGTCGGCCATCTCGAGCGCCGGCGCGTAGCGCATGTCGATCTCGTGCTGCGACGGCGCAACCTCGTGATGCGAGTACTCGATGGCGATGCCCATGCCCTCGAGCGCCTTGATCGTCTCGTTGCGCAGCTCCGTCGCGGCATCGAGCGTGGTCATCGCAAAGTAGCCGCCCTCGTCGAGCGTCTCGGTGCCCGTGTTGTCCTTGAACAGGAAGTACTCGAGCTCGGGGCCGATGTTGAACGTGTCGAAGCCCATCGACTGCATCCGCTCGAGCGCGCGCCGCAGCACGTAGCGCGGGTCGCCGTCGTACGGCTTGCCGTCGGGTGTGACGACGTCGCAGATCATCCGGCCGACCTTCGTCTCACCCGGCCGCCAGGGCATCAGGCGGAACGTCGTCGGGTCGGGGATCGCGACCATGTCCGACTCCTCGATCGCGTTGAAGCCTGTGACCGACGAGCCGTCGAAGCCCATGCCGTCGTCGAGGGCGTCCGCGAGCTCGCTCGGAGTGATCGCGAAGCTCTTGAGATGGCCCTCGATGTCGGTGAACCAGAGGAGGATCGACTCGATCTTCTCGGCCTTCACCTGCGCAAGCACCTTCGCCCTCGCCGCCTTCGTGCTCGTCGCCCGGTCCTTGCTCTTGATCTGCGCCATCTGCGTCTCCCGTGTCTCCGCGCCGAAAGAGAGAAGGCCCCGACCGCCCGCGGAGGCAGCCAAGGCCCGGTTGCCTCAACCGTCAAGTCTAGTGTAGGAGCGTCCGTATGACCGCCGACGAGGGCGGCGCGCTCCCGTCGGTCGCCACCATCGAGGGCTGGCTCCGCGACCGCGGCGACGGGCGCGACGACCACCGCCGGATTCCCGCGCCTGGCGCTCCTCCGCCGGCCGGGTTGCGACGTCCCGGCCGCTGGCGGTTGCACGGGCGGAGCTGATCGGCGAGAGTCTGCCGGACGGCGGCGACTGCCTACCGCTGCCGCACGAGCACGAGAGCGAGGGTGCATGGGGTTCCGCGCAGGGGTCGACATCGGCGGGACGTTCACCGACACGGTGATGGTCGACGACGCAGGACAGATCGTCTTCAGCAAGGTGCCGTCCACGCCACCGACCTTCTACGAGGGCCTCGTCAGCGGCGTGCTGCAGCTCGGCCGCCCGCTCTCCGAGCTGACGCAGCTCGCGCACGGCACGACCGTCGGCATCAACGCCGTCATCGCGCGCCGCGGCGCCCGCACTGCCGTCGTCACGACGCGCGGCTTCCGCGATCTCCTCTACATCCGCCGCGGCGACCGCGAGGAGGTCTTCAACCTCTGGTACCAGCCGTCACAGCCGCTCGTCCCGCGCAAGCACCGCTTCGAGGTGACAGAGCGCGTCGACTACCGGGGCGATGTGGTGACGCCGCTCGCCGAGGACGAGGTACGCGACGTGGCGCGCCGCATCCGGCGGCTCGGGCTCGAGGCCGTCGCAATCGTCTTCATCAACTCGCCCGTGAACCACGAGCACGAGCGCCGCACCGCCGAGATCCTGCGCGCCGAGCTCCCGGGCGTCTACATCTGCTGCTCGACCGAGATCCTGCCGGAGATCCTGGAGTCGGAGCGCACCGCGACGACCACCGTCAACGCCTACATCGGGCCGATCATGGACGACTACGTGGGCAAGCTCGAGAGTGAGCTGGCGCTCCACGGCTACCGGGGCGAGATCACGATCGGCACGTCGGCCGGCGGCGTCGCCACGCCCGACGCAGTGCGGCGGGTGCCCGCGCGCACCCTGGAGTCCGGCCCGGCGGCAGGCGTGATGGCGGCCCGCGAGATCTCCGCCACCGCCGGCTTCGGCAACGTCGTCACCTTCGACATGGGCGGCACCAGCCTCGACCTGGGGATCATCTTCGAGGGCGAGGTGCGACGCACCAACGAGTACATGATCGAGTGGGGGATGCCGGTGCGCTTTCCCTCGGTGGACGTCTTCTCGATCGGTGCGGGCGGCGGCTCGCTCGCCTGGATCGATGCCGGCGGGCGGCTGCGCAGCGGCCCGCAGAGCGCGGGCGCCCGGCCCGGCCCGGCCTGTTACGGCACCGGTGGCGGCGACCCGACCAACAGCGACGCCCAGGTCGTGCTCGACCGGCTCGCGCCCGCGTCGTTCCTGGGCGGCGAGATGACCCTGTACCCGGAGCTTGCGCGCGAGGCGATCGAGCGGGCGGTAGCCCGGCCGCTGGCGCTGAGCGTCGAGGACGCCGCGGCGGCGATCCTGGCCATCTCGCAGAACACGATCCTGCAGTCGCTGCGCCTGGCGACGGTGGAGCGCGGCTTCGACCCGCGCGAGTTCGCCCTCTTCGCGCTCGGCGGCGCAGGGCCGCTGTTCGCGGCGGAGATCGCGCGGCAGGGCTCGATCCCGCACGTCATCGTGCCGCGCTACCCCGGCCTGACGTCGGCGCTGGGGCTGCTGCTGATCGACATCCGCCACGACGTCTCCCAGTCGATCCTGCTGAACAACGACGAGGTCACGGCCGGCCACCTCGACCGGGCCTACGAGGAGCTGGAGGAGCGCGTCGTGAATCTGCTCACGCGCGAGGGCGTGACTGCCGACCGGATGCAGACGACCCGCGAGGTCGATCTGCGCTACTTCGGCCAGACCGAGGGCTTCACGATCCCGGCGCCCGCGGGCCGCCTCGACGACGCCGCGGTGGCCGCGCTGATCGACGGCTTCCTCGAGCGACAGCAACGTGAGTTCGGCTATGTCATGCCGCGCGAGGTGTCACGCATCGAGTTCGTGACCATCCGCGTCGCCGGCATCGGCCGCGTCGAGAAGGCGAAGCTGGAGCCGCTCACCACGGGCGGGCCGGCGGCGGCCGCGCAGGTCGGGTCGCGCTCCGTGTGGTTCGAGGGCGGCCGGGTGGAGACCGCGATCTACGACCGCGCGCTGCTCGGCGCCGGGGCGGCGCTGAAGGGGCCGGCGATCGTGCAGCAGCCCGACTCGACGACCGTGGTGCCACCGGGCGCGTCAGCGCTCGTCGACGACTACGGCAACATCGTGGTGACGGTCTGATGCCACTCGACCACATCGCCTTCGAGGTTCTCCGCCACAGCCTCGTCACTCTCGTCGACGAGATGGGCCAGCGCCTGTTCCGCGCCTCGTTCTCGCCGCCCGTCAACCAGGGGCGCGACTACTCGATCGCCGTCTTCGACCGCCAGGGCCGCCTCGTCACGGCGGGCCACTGGGACATGCCGATCCACTACGGCACCTTCCAGTTCACGATCGACGAGGTGATGCGGGTGATGTCGAAGGAAGGGATCTACGAGGGCGACATCTACCTCTTCAACGACCCCTGGCGTGGCGGCACCCACAACCAGGACATCCGCGCGCTCAAGCCGATCTTCCACCAGGGCGAGCTCGTCGCCTGGCTCGTGGCAATGGCGCACTGGGCCGACGTCGGCGGGCCGGTGCCCGGGACATTCAACCCCCAGGCGGCCGACGCCTACGCCGAGGGACTGCGCATCCCGCCGATCAAGATCTACGAGCGTGGCCGCCGCATCGACTCGACGATCGAGCTGATCCTGTCCAACATCCGCGTCCCCGACGAGCGGCGCGGCGACCTGCATGCGCAGATCCAGACGCTCTTCACCGGTGAGGAGCGCCTGCTGGGGCTCTACGAGAAGCACGGCGTGGCGACGCTCGACGAGTGCTACGCCGACCTCTGGGACTACTCCGAGAAGCTGCTGCGCGCCGAGACCGAGCAGCTCCCCAACGGCCGCTACTCGTGGGAGGACTGGATCGACCAGGACAGCGTCCATCCGGACAAGCCCCCCGTGGTCATCCGGCTGACGATGGAGGTGCGCGACGGCAACCTCCTGTTCGACTTCACCGACTCCGACCCGGCGCCGATGGGGCCGGTCGGGAGCCCGCTGCCGACGACGTGGTCGGGAGTGCTCCTCTCGGTGCTCAACCTCTTCCCCGGGATCCCGCACAACTTCGGTCTGCTGCGCGTGATCGACGTGACGACGAAGCCCGGCACGGTCACCCACGTCGAGCACCCGACGCCGTGCAGCGGCATGGCCGCCGGCGCGCTCGAGAAGATCATCTGCTCGATCCTCGGCGCGATGGGCCTCGCCGACCCGAGCCGCAAGTCGGGCGCCTTCTACAACCTGACGAACCTGATCATGGGCGGCTGGGACCCTCGCTTCGGCCGCGACTACGTGATGTACGGCTGGGCGCCGGGCGGCTACGGCGGGACGGCGCGCGGCGACATGCCGATCCCCACGAACAACATCTACGGCCCCGGCATCAGACAGCAGCCGGTCGAGGTGCTGGAGCGCTTCTACCCGATGCTGGTCACCAGCTTCGGCCTACGCCCGGGAAGCGCCGGCGCCGGCAAGCACAACGGCGGCTGGGGCACCGAGACGAGCTGGGTGCTGACGCACGGCACGGCCCGCGTAGGGATGATGGGCGACCGGCGGAAGTCGCCGATCTGGGGTGTCGACGGCGGGCAGCCAGGGGCGTTCCAGAACCTCGTCGTCAACCCCGGGAGCCCCGAGGAGCGCGAGCTCGGCATGCAGGCGGCCAACGAGTGGGTGAAGGCCGGCGACGACTTCGTGCTGCTGACGGGTGGAGGCGGCGGCTACGGCAACCCGCTCGAGCGCGACCCGGCCGCGGTGCTCGACGACGTCGGCGAGGAGCTGCTCACCGTCGAGCAGGCGCTCGAGCGCTACGGCGTCGTGATCGAGGCCGTCGACCCCGACATCTTCGACTACCGGCTCGACGCCGAGGCGACCGTGGCCGAGCGCGCGCGGCGGCAGGGATGAGCGCGGGCGGCGCGACGCCGGCGGCGGGCGGCGCGACGCCGGCGGCGGGCGGCGCGCCCGCGTCGGCGGCCCAACCCGCGCCCACACCCGGCAGTGAGGCCTTCCGGGTGGCGGCGTTCGCGGCGATGGTGCTGCTGCGACGCTTCGACGAGCGGGTGTGCGCCGCCGTCGGCGAGGGCAGGCTGGAGGGGACGGTGATGCACTCCTCGATCGGGCAGGAGGCAGCCGCCGTCGGCGTCGGGCTGCAACGGCTGCCGCAGGACGTGCTGCTGTCGACGCATCGCGGCGTCCACCACTGCGTCGCCTGGGGCGCCGACCTCGTCAAGCTGCTGGCTGAATGCTTCGGCTTCGCCGGTGGGTTCGCGGGCGGGCTCGGCGGGCACATGCACATCGTCGACCCCGACAGCGGAATCCTCGGCACGAACGGAATCGTCGGCGCGGGCCTGCCGATCGCCGTGGGCGCCGCCCTCGGGCTGCGCCTGCAGGGGTCACCGGGGGTCGCGGTCGCGTTCTTCGGTGACGGCGCCGCGAACACGGGCGCGGTGCACGAGGCGCTCAATCTCGCGGCGACGACCGCTGCCCCGGTCGTCTTCGTGTGCGAGGTGAACGGCTTCGCCGAGACGACGCCGACCCGCGCGACCACCGGCGGCACCGTCGCCGAGCGCGGCGCCGCCTACGGGCTGCCGTCGGCCGCGGTGGACGGCTGCGACGTGCACGCCGTCGCCGAGGCCGCCGCCGAGGCGTTCGCGCGCGCCCGCGCCGGCAAGGGGCCCACGCTGCTCGAGTGCAGGGTCTTCCGCCAGGGCGGCCACTGGGTCGGCGACCCCGAGCTCTACCGCGACCCGGAGGACAAGGCCCGCTTCCCCGAGCGGGACCCCCTGGCGCTGCTGCTCGCGAGCGGCCCAGTCGAGGGCGAGGCTCAGATCCGTGCGCAGGTCGAGGAGCGGCTGGACGCCGTGTTCGCGGACGCTTTCTCGCAGCCCCGGCCCGAGCGCGTCGACGTGCCGGCGGTGGCGACATGAGTTCCGCACAGCGCGTCGTCAAGGCGTGGCAGGCCGTCAACACCGCCCTCCACGAGGAGCTGGAGCGCGACGAGCGGGTCGTCGTGCTGGGCGAGGACGTGGCCGCCACGGGCGGCACCTACGGCGAGACGCGGCGCCTGCTCGACCGCTTCGGACCCGAGCGCGTGCGCGATACGCCGATCTCCGAGCAGGCGATCGTCGGTGCTGCCGTGGGCATGGCCGCCGTCGGGCTCCGCCCCGTCGCCGAGATCCTCTTCGTTGACTTCCTCGGCATCGCCTCCGACATGCTCGTCAACCAGGCGGCCAAGCTGTTCGCGTTCTCGGGCGGCCGCGTGCCCGTGCCGCTCGTGCTCAAGACCGCCGTCGGCACCGAGGCCGGCCTGGGCGCCCAGCACTCCCAGGCGCTCGAAGGCTGGTATGCGCAGATCCCCGGCCTGAAGGTGGTGTGGCCGTCCACCCCGCGCGACCTGCACGGCCTGCTGAAGGCGGCGATCCGCGACGACAACCCCGTTCTCTTCCTCGAGAGCCTCGCCCTGCTGCGCGAGACCGGCCCGATCGGCGGGCCCGACGACGTGATCCCGATCGGCGTGGCCGACGTGGCGCGCGAGGGCAGCGACGTCACCCTCGTCACCTACGGGACGATGCGCGGCAAGTGCCTCGCCGCCGGCGAGCTGCTGGCCGGCGCCGGCATCGCCGCCGAGGTGATCGACCTGCGCTCGCTGGCGCCCTGGGACCGCGACGCCGTGTTCGCCTCGGTGGCGAAGACCCACCGCTGCCTCGTCGTCACCGAGGCCGTGCGCGAGTACGGCCCGAGTGGCGAGATCGCCGCCGAGGTGGGCGAGCTGTGCTTCAACGAGCTGGATGCACCCGTCACCCGAATCGGCAGCCCCCGCATCCTGGCGCCGCACGTCATCGCGTACGACCGGCTGCGCGTGCCGCAGGCCGGGGCCATCGCGGCTCGCGCCCGCGAGCTGGTCGGGAAGTGAGCGGGCGCCCGCACGCCCCCCCCCGTCGCGGGCCCCGACGCCACCTCCGCAGGCGGCCCCGACCCCGGGCCCGTCACGCCCTGGCCGCCCCCCGAGTGGCCCGTCGAGGCGCGCACGGTGACCGAGGTGCTGCACCGCAGCGACCCCGGCCGCACGCTGCTGCTGCACGGCGACCGCACCTGGACGTACGGCCTCGCCGACCGCAACAGCGATGCGGCGGCCGCCCTCCTCCAGCAGGGCGGTGTCACCCGCGGCGACCGTGTCGCCCTGCTCCTCGACAACTCGCCCGACTACGTCTGGCTGCTGCTCGGCCTGGCGAAGCTGGGCGCGATCGGCGTGACGCTCAACACCGAGGCACGCGGCAAGCTGCTCGAGTACCTCGTCGCCGACTGCGGCGCCCGCCACGCCGTCGTCGACGCCCGCCATCGCGACACGCTCGACGCGGCCTACCCCGGCGGCGCCGACGCTCACTTCGACCGCCTCTGGGTGCGCGAGGGCCCCGGCTTCGTCGAGGAGATCGCCGCCGGTTCGTTCTCCGTCACCTTCGACGGCGAGCCGCGCGCCCTCGACCCCTGGCTCTTCATCTACACCTCGGGCACCACCGGCCGCTCGAAGGCGGTCGTCGCGCCGCACGGCCATGCCGTCACGACGGGCCTGCTCGTCGCGCGCCAGGCAGGCCTCACCGCGGACGACCGCATGTACACGTGCCTCCCCTTCTTTCACGCCAACGCGCTCTGGTACACGCTGGCTGGCCGCAATGAGCGTCGGCGCCTCGGTCGTCGTCGCCGAGCGCTTCAGCGCGAGCCGCTTCTGGGAGGAGATCACGCGCCACGGCTGCACCGAGGTGAACGCGATGGGCTCGATGATGCAGATCCTGGAGAAGCTCCCGGTGAGCGACGCCGGGCGCGCCCACACGCTGCGCACCGCGTTCGTCGTCCCGTTCCCGGGCGACCCGCAGGCGTTCGAGCGCCGCTTCCGTGCCAGGCTGATGACCACGTACGCGCTCTCGGAGTGGGTGCCGGCGTCGCTCTCGCGGCCGGGCGGCGGCTACGGGCGCGGCATCCACGCGGGCCCCGTCTGCGGGCCGAGCGAGGTGCACATCGTGGACGACGACGACCGCGAGCTCCCCTTCGGCGAGGTGGGCAAGATCACGCTGCGCAGCCGCGATCCGTGGACGACGTTCCTCGGCTACCACGGCAAGCCAAAGGGGCCTTCGTCATCGCGCCGTCGGCAGCCAGCCAGGCCCAGTCGATCCCGACGACGGTGTCGTAGTCGAGTAGCCCTTGCCGCCAGATCTCGTGAAACACACCGGCCTGCTCCCACTCCTGAAAGCGTCGGTGTGCCGACGAGCTCGAGCAGATCCCGGTCGCGTTCAACGCGTTCCACTGCAGCCCCGTCCTGAGCACCAGCAGGATCGCGTCCATCGCGTCGCGGTCAGGCACCCGTGGCCGATGACAGCCAAAAGGATGCGCCGGCAGAGCCGGCAGCACCGGCTCGATCCGCTGCCACAACCAGTCCGGCAGCCGCCACCCATCGTCCTTGCTCACAAGACCCATCGTCGCCTCCCTCATCAGCTGACGAGACAGACTTCACCCTCAAGCCCCGGGTCCCTCCTTCCGGGATAGGCCCTAAACCCTGGTCTTCACCCTCGCCCTCCCGCAGTTAAGAGCGGCACAGACGGAAGGGCTCACTGGGCGTACCTGACTGAATCACGAGGTCGGCAGGGGCGATCTTCTTGCTCCCAGCGGCTCTCGGAGCGGCTCAGCGCTGACCGGCTACCTGTTGATGATGCTGCGTCAGGGTGACCATCACTGGATCATGGAAGAGCAAGAGCGCAGTGAGGGAAGAGTGCAGATCCGAGCGGCATCTGGTGGCTGTGCCGCCGGGCGGCCGCCGTCGGCGCTCCGCCTAGATCCCGACCCCGGCCACCAGCACGTACTTCGTGTCGAGGTACTCGTCGATGCCGACGGAGCCGCCCTCGCGGCCGTAGCCCGACTCCTTGACGCCGCCGAACGGCGCGCTGGCGGCGCTGATGATGCCGGTGTTGGCGCCGACGATCCCGTAGTCGAGCTTCTCGGCGACGCGCAACAGCCTCGCGTAGTCGCGCGTGTGGAAGTAGGCGCAGAGCCCGTAGACCGAGTCGTTGGCCAGCCGCAGCGCCTCCTCCTCGCCGGCGAACTGCGTGATTCCGGCGACCGGGCCGAAAGTCTCCTCGTACGAGATCAGCATCTCGGGCGTGACGCCGTCGAGCACGGTCGGCGCGTAGAACGAGCCGCGGGCGAACTCGCCGTCGGTGAGGCGGCCACCGCCGGTGACCAGGCGGGCGCCGCGCGCGATCGCGTCCTGCACGTGCTCGTCGGCCTTGTCCACGCCGCGGCTGTCGATCAGCGGGCCGACCGTCACGCCCGGGCGGTCGCCGGGGCCCACGACCATCTTCGCGACCTTCTGGGCGAGCAGGTCGACGAACTCCTTGTAGATGCCCTTCTGCACGTACACGCGGTTCGCGCACACGCAGGTCTGGCCGGCGTTGCGGAACTTCGACGCGATCAGGCCGTCGGCCGCCTCCTCGAGGTCGGCGTCGTCGAAGATCAGGTACGGCGCGTGGCCGCCCAGCTCCAGCGAGAGCCGCTTCACCTGGTCGGCCGAGGCGCGGATCAGGTCCTTGCCGACTTCGGTCGAGCCGGTGAACGAGATCTTGCGCACGCGGCGGTCGCCGAAGATCGTCTCGGCGACCATGCCGGCCGAGCGCGACGTGACGAGGTTGACGACACCGGGAGGTGCCCCTGCATCCTCGATCGCGCGCAGCATCATGGCGGCGGTCAACGGGGTGGCGCTCGCCGGCTTGACGATGCTCGTGCAGCCGGCCGCCATCGCCGGGCCGAGCTTGCGGGTCATCATCGCGGCGGGGAAGTTCCAGGGGGTGATGGCGGCGACCACGCCCACCGGCTGGCGCAGCACGAGCACGCGGTTGACCGGGTTGAGCGGCGGCACGACCTGGCCGTAGACGCGCTCGGCCTCGCCGCCGAACCACTCCATGAAGCTCGCGGCGTACTCGACCTCGCCGGCCGCCTCGGCCAGCGGCTTGCCCTGCTCCGCGGTCATCGTCGCGGCGATCTCGTCCTTGCGCTCGCGCATCACGTCGGCGGAGCGGCGCAGGATGCGCGCGCGGGCGATCGCCGGCATCGCCTTCCAGTCGTCGAGGGCGGCAGCGGCGGCGGCGATCGCGGCCTGCACGTCGCTCGCCGACCCGTTCGGCACCGAGCCGACGACCTCGCCCGTTGCCGGGTTCGTCACGTCGAAGCGCTTCCCGCCCCCGGCGTCGACCCACTTGCCGCCGATCAGCAGCTGCTCGTCCTGACCCGTGATGACCGCCATTGCCGTCTCCTTCGTCGCGCCCAGCGGCGCCTGCGATCGCGCCTGTCTGCACAGCATACGAGCGCTGCGAGCCGCCTGGCTACCCGGCTGCGAGCGACGTCTCGAGCTGGTAGCTGCCCGACTCCAGCGTGCCGGCCAGCCAGATGTCGAGGTAGGCACTGACGGGCGAGGCGGAGGCGTTCGTGTAGCGGAGCGCGACGCTGCGGGAGGCGCCGGCCCCGTGTGGGGGCGTGTTCGCGGCCAGCAGGTTGCTCGGCTGGTCGTCGGTGATGCCGTCCACCGACCTCGTGCTGCGGTCTCACGGGCGGATGCGCGTGCGCGGAGGGGCGACGGCGCTCGCGCGCAGGGTGGTGTGTGGCGGGACGACCACCCGGTACACGTCGTGCGGGTCCTTGGTCGCGTCGAGGCGGGCGCTCACGGCGCCGTGCCGGCGGGCGGCCGAGACGAGCAGCGGCCGGCCGGCGGCGACGATCGCGCCGGGAGCGACCTGTTCGATGTCGTCGTTCGGCTCCTGCGGGTCGCGGCTCTCCCGCCGGCCGCGCGAGGAACGTGACGAGCGGGCGCTCGTTGCTGACCGCCGCCACCACGAGCGAGCCCCGTGCGACTGCCCGCGGCACCGCGTCCCTCAACGTCGAGCTGTAGAAGCCGCCGCCGACGCTGAGGTTGATGACGGACGGGCCGCGGGCCGACACCGCATCGATGCCGCGGACGATCTCGCTCAGCGTCAGCTCGCCAGTCGCTGTGGCGTTTCAGATGACGAGCCGGGCGCGCGGGTAGACGCCGACGACGCTTGAGTCGACGCCGGGCGCGACCACGAGCGACGCCACCGCCGAGCCGTGGAACTGGCTGCGCCGCAGCAGCCGCTGGCTGTTGAGCGGAAACGTGTCGCGCCGCCGCGAGAAGATCGCGAGGCCCATGTCGATGCCGGTGTCGACGAAGGCGACGGGCTTGCCAGAGCCGGGCGCGGCGATGCCGTCTGCGGCGATCGCCCTGATCCACCAGGGGACGGAGCCGGGCTGGGCGGCCGGGGCGCCAGCGGGGCTCGCTGCGAGGGCCGCCGCGGCGGCAAGAGCGGCGGCGAGCGCGTATCCGGCCGTGCCGGCCGAGAGCATGCGCAGGCGGCGGCTCCTCACGCAGGGATCTTCGCACGCGCCCGTCGATCGGTTTCCGCGGCGGCCGTTCGCTCGGGGGTTTCGCCCCGTCGCTCCGCTAGGCTGGTCAGGAGAGAGCTGATGGCAATCGACGTCACCGACCAGACCTTCGCGACCGCTGTCGTCGCGCGCTCGCACGAGGTTCCGGTCGTCGTGGACTTCTGGGCCGAGTGGTGCGAGCCGTGCAAGGCGCTCACCCCGGTGCTGGAGCAGGCGGCCGAGGCACGGGCCGGCACGGTGGTGCTGGCGAAGGTCGACGTCGACACGAACCAGGCGCTCGCGCAGGAGTTCGGGGTGCGCGGCATCCCCGCCGTGAAGGCCTTCCGCAACGGCCGCATCGTGAGCGAGTTCACCGGCGTCCAGTCGCCGCAGAGCGTCGAGGCGTTCTTCGAGGCGCTGTTCGAGCCGAGCGAGGGCGAGAAGCTGCTGGCGGAGCTCCGCGAGTCCGACGCCGACGACCCCACCGTCGCCGCCCTCGAGCGCGGCGACTTCGAGGCCGCGCTGGCGGGGCTGCTCGATCGTGTGCGGGCAGCGACCGGCGACGAGCAGGACGTCCTCAAGCGGCGGATGGTGGCGATCTTCCTGGAGCTCGGCCAGGAGCACCCGCTGGCGGTCGAGTACCGCCGTGCGCTCGCTGCCACGCTCTTCTAGAGACGATGCTCTAGAGTCGATCGTCATGGTCGATCTCATCGTCGTCGGCGCGGGCACCGCCGGCATCCCGTGCGCAATCGTCGCCGCCCAGGCCGGGGCCACCGTTGCGGTGCTCGAGAAGGACAGCCAGATCGGCGGCACGCTCCACGTCAGCGCCGGCCACATGAGCGGTGCCGGCATCCGCCGCCAGCACGACGTCGGCATCGACGACGACACCGTCGACCGGCACTTCGAGGACGTCATGCTGCTCTCTCGCGGCGAGGCCGACCCCGTGCTCGTGCGGGTCGCGGTCGAGGAGGCGCCGCACACGATCGACTGGCTGCACGACCTCGGCTTCGCCTTCGACCCGGAGACGCCCACGATCTACCTCGGGCACGACTCGTACTCCCGCGCGCGCACGGTGTGGCATGCGGCGCCGGCCGGCATGGAGCTGATCCCGATGGGCCGCGCGCTCGGCATTCTCGAGACGCTGCAGCCGCTCTGGGACGAGCAGGTCGCCGCCGGTCGCATCGTGCCGTACCTCTCGACGGCGCTGGCAAGCCTGATCGTCGAGGACGGCGCCGTCGTCGGCGTCCACGCCCAGGGCCCGGGCGGCCCGCTCGAGCTGCGCGCGCCGCACACGGTGATCGCGACGGGCGGCTACGGCTCCAGCCCGGAGCTCTTCGCCGAGCTCACGCCCGGTCGGCCGCGCCTCGTCACCAACGCGTGGCACACCGCCACGGGCGACGGCATCGTCGCTGCGCGCGCCGTCGGCGCCGCCATCCGCGGTGGCGAGAAGCACAACTACCGGCTCGGCATGATCGAGATCGAGCCCGGCTCCGGCCGTGGCGACATGCGCAAGGACTTCGTCAACCTCAGTGCCGCCGTGCGCCGCCCGGACGAGATCTGGGTCAACCTGCGCGGCGAGCGGTTCGCCGACGAGACGACGCACGACATCACCTCGCAGGAGCGCACGCTGCACGACCAGCCGGAGCAGCGCTTCTGGCTCGTCCTCGACGAGGCCGCCGTCGAGGGGCCGCAGGCGCCGCTGCCCCTGCTGTGGGATCGCGACCGGCTGCGTGCCGCCGCCGACGCCGGCGTCTTCGTCTGGCGCGACGCCACGCTCGCCGGCGTCGCCGCCAGGGCCGGCATCTCGGCCGCCGGGCTCGAGCGCACCGTCGCCGCCTACAACGCCCGCATCGCCCGCGGCGAGGCCGACCCGCTCGGCCGCAGTGGCGCCGACCGGCCGGTCGCGACCGGCCCGTTCTACGCGCTGGCGCTGCCGGCCGGCGTCCTCGTCACCTTCGGCGGGATCCATGTCGACGGGCAGCTGCGCGCCCTCGACGGCGCCGGGCAGCCGATCCCGGGGCTCTACGCCGCCGGCGAGGCCGTCGGTGGCGGCGCAACCTCGGGGATCGCGTTCTGCGGTGGCATGCTCGTCACGCCGGCGCTCTCGTTCGGGCGCATTCTCGGGCGGACGCTCGCAGCCGCCGCGACCCGGGTGTGACCCCGGCCAGACCCCGGCGTGACCCCTGCCTGATCCCGCCTCCGACAGCACACCGCTCCGCGCAACTAGGCTCCAGGCATGTCATCGATCTCGGTAACCATGTTCAGCGACCCGGGCTGCCCCTGGGGCTACTCCGACGAGCCGATGATCCGCGTGCTGCGCTGGCGCTACGCCGACCAGCTCGACTGGCGGCTGGTGTTGATCGGCCTCACCGAGCGTCACGAGCAGTACGTCGAGCGCGGCTACACGCCGCAGATGATGGCGACCGCCTACACCCGCTTCCGCGACCGCTACGGCATGCCGTTCGCCGCGATGCCGCGCGCCCGCGTTGCCGCCACCGGCCGCGCCTGCCGCGCCGTCGTCGCCGCGCGCCTGACGCAGCCGGGCACCGAGTGGCAGGTGTTCCGCGCGCTGCAGTACGCCTGGTTCACGACGGCGCTCGTCCTCGACGAGGACGACGCGATCGCCACCGCGCTTGCGACGGTGCCCGGGCTCGACGTCCAGGCGATCGTCTCGCAGCTCGACGACGCGGCCGTCGTTGCGGCCTACGAGGCCGACCGTGCCGAGTCGCGCACGGCCGCCGGCTCGCCCTCCGAGCTGCAGGGCAAGACCGCCCAGTCGGACGGCCCGGTGCGCTACACCGCCGCGTCGCTGATCTTCGAGAAGGACGGCCGGCGCCTGGAGGCGAGCGGCTACCAGCCCGTCGAGGCGTACGACATCTGCGTCGTCAACCTCGACCCGACGCTCAGCCGGCAGGCGCCCGCCGAGACGCCGCTGCCCCTGCTCGAGCGCTTCCCCGAGGGCATGACGACGATGGAGGTCGCGTACTGCCTGACGGTGAGCAACGACCTGCCCGACCGCACGGCCGCGGAGCGCGCCCTGATCGAGCTCGTGGTGGCCGGCAGGGCGGCGCGGACGCAGCTCGGCAACGACGCTGTCTGGCGCCTGGCCTAGGGACGAGCGGTGCGGACGCAGCGCCTCGGCGCCACCGACCTCGACCTGACCGTCCTCGGCTTCGGCGCCTGAGCCATCGGCGGTGCCGGCTGGACGCTGGGCTGGGGTCCACAGGACGAGCGCGACTCGGTCGCCGCGATCGAGCGGGCGCTCGAGGCAGGCATCAACTGGATCGACACCGCCCCGATCTACGGGCGTGGCCGCTCGGAGGCCGTGATCGGCAAGGCGATCGCCGGGCTGAAGGCCGACGGCGTCGTCCGGGCCATCGGCGCGTCCAACTTCACGATCGAGCAGCTTCGCCGGGCCCAGGCGATCGCGCCGGTCGACGCGCTGCAGCCGCCGTACTCGCCATCGCCTGGACTTTGCGCCGGCCCGAGG
>CANFDS010000039.1 GCA_947445525.1 Actinomycetota bacterium
ATCCGCCAGCCATCGTCTTTGACCACGAGACCCATCACGCCCTCCCTCGTCGACTGCAGCAACGAGGTCAGACTTCGCCACCCCAGCCCAGGTCCCTGCCTACCGCAATAGGCTCTTAACCCCGCAGGCAGCTGGCGGCAATAGGTCACGCTCCGACCGAAGCGGGCCAACAGGGTGCATAGCCGTCAGGTGATGTCTTGCCACGAGAAGTTCGGGCGCCCGACCAGACCTTGTTCAACGTAGAGAAGATGCCATAGCTGAAACATCAGCAGCGGCCACAGCCGCTCGGTGTCGTCGACCCGGCCGTCGAGGTGCGGAACGAGGTAGCGATCGGCGAGGCCCGGCCGGAAGAGCCCCTGGGCATGCAGCCGCTCGTCGGAGAGGAGGTGCTCGGCGAGCGGGCGGAGTTCGTGTCGGAGCCAGCGGCCGAGCGGGAAGACGAACCCGCGCTTCGGCGCGGTCAGATGCTCCGGCGTCAGGAGATCGGCGACGGCACCGCGGAGCAGGCCCTTCGGGTCGGCCGCGCTCGTGCGCAGGGCGGGCGGCACGGAGCAGACGAGCTCGACGAAGCGATGGTCGAGGAACGGCGTGCGCGCCTCCAGCGAGAACGCCATCGAGAAGCGGTCGGTCATGTGCAGGAACTCGTCGGGCAGCTGCGTTGCAATGTCGAGCGCCAGCACGGAGTCGCGGGGGCTGCGGCTGCCGCTCGCGTCGTAGATGCCCTGCAGCAGCGCGGCCGTGTCGGGCGCGCCGCCGTCGCCGGCGAGGAGGGATCGCTTGTCGGCGTCGCGGAAGTAGTAGCCCGGCTCGAAGTGGTAGCGGCGCACGTCGCCGCCGCGCAGCCGCGCCAGCCGGCCGGTCTCGAACGGGACGAACCGCCGGTAGTTGCCGAAGAGCTCGTCGCCGCCGGTGCCCGTCAGCCCGACCTTCACGTCGCGGCTCATCATGCGGAAGACGTACCAGGAGGGCAGGCCGCCGCCGTAGGGCTCGTCGAGCGCCCAGACCATCTGCAGGAGGTCGTCGAGCAGCTCGCTCGGGTCGGCGATGTGCTCGTGGTGGCGGGCGCCGTAGCGAGCGGCCAGCGCACGGGCGAGCGGCAGCTCGTCGAGGCCCGCGTCCTCGGGGCCGGAGAAGCCGAGCGAGTAGGTGCGTAGGTCGCTACGGCCGGTCTCGGCCAGCAGGCCGAGGATGGCGCTCGAATCGAGGCCGCCCGAGAGCGAGCAGGCGACCGGCACGTCGGAGAGGCTCCAGCGGTCGACGGCGCCGCGCAGCTCCTCGCGGATGCGGCCGGCCCACTCGTCGCGCGTCACGCCGTGCTCCGGGCGAAAGGCGAGGCGGTACCAGCGCTCGACGACGAGGTCACGACGGTCGAGGTCGTAGCTGAAGCAGTGCCCCGGCGGGAGGCGCTGCACGTCGCTCAGGATCGAGCGCTCACCCGGCACGAAGCGCAGGCTGAGGTAGTGGAACAGGCTCTGCCGGTCGACGCGACGCTCGACGCCGGGGACGCGCAGCAGCGTGCGCAACTCGGACGCGACGGCGAGTCCGCCGCCGGGCCGTGCCAGGTAGAACGGCTTGATGCCGAAGCGATCGCGTGCACCGAATAGGACGCGGCGGCGCCGGTCGAGGATGACGAATGCGAACATGCCGTTGAGCGCGTCGAGGGCGGCACGGCCTCGGCGCTCGTAGAGGCGCAGCACGAGCTCGGTGTCGGAGTGGTCGGTCGTGAACGCGACCCCCTCCTGCTCGAGCTCGGCTCGGAGCTGCGGGGTGTTGAAGATCTCCCCGTTGAAGGCGATCACGAGCGAGCCGTCGGCGCTGGACATCGGCTGGTGACCACCGGCGAGGTCGAGGATGGCGAGCCGCCGGCAGGCGAGCCCGACCATCAGCTCGGGGTCGTGATGGACGCCGCCGTCGTCGGGGCCCCGATGGTGCAGCGACCGGGCCAGCTCCTCGAGCAGGGCGGGCTGATGCGTCCCTGCGATCGCTGCGAACCCGCACATGTCGACCCAGCCTAGCCGCGGTAGAGGGCTACGGTGCGCTCGACCATCGGCTCGACGGCGAAGCGGGCGATGGCACGCCGCTGCGCCTCGCCGGCGAGGTGGGCCGCGAGCGCAGGGTCGTCCAGCAGGGTAAGGATCGCCGCGGCGAGCGCGCCCGGGTCGTCGACGGGCACGAGCAGGCCGGTCTCGCCGGGGACGACGGTCTCGCGAATGCCGCCGACCGGCGTCGCCACGACTGGCACCCCGGCAGCCTGCGCCTCGATCACCGCCAGGCAGAGGCCCTCGAAGCGCGAGGGCAGCACGAACACGTCGAGGGTGGCGAGCTGCTCGGGGATGTCGTCGCGCGCCCCGAGGAAGGCGACGCGATCGGCGACGCCCGCCGCGACGGCACGCGCCTCCAGCTCGGCCCGGAGCTCGCCGTCGCCGACAATGACGAAGCGGGCGTCCGGCCGACGGGCGAGCACGAGCGGAGCAGCGTCGATCAGCACGTCGAGCCCCTTCTGGACGGCGAGCCGCGCCACGGTGCCGACGACGGCGCCGCGCAGGCCCGGCGGGCGACCGGCCGCCGGCTCCACGGCCGCCGCCCGGGCCGCACCCGCCGCTGCGAACCGCGCCAGGTCGATCCCGAGCTCGACGACGCGGGTGCTCAGCAGCTGCCGCCGGTCGCCGCGGCGGTCGGTCTCCGAGGTGTAGATCACCTCGGGCCGGACGAGCCACCCGAGCGCCCACCAGGCACGCCCCGCGAGATTGTCGTGCCGCGGCAGCTCTGGCGTGTGGTGCGTGACGAGGAGGCGGCGCACGCCGGCCAGCCGGGCGGCGACAAGCGCGGGCGGCCAGACGTCGGTGACGTGCACGACCCGCGGCCGCTCGCGGGCAACGAGCCGCTGCAGCTCGGCGGCGAGCCGCGGCGCAGGCCCCGCGACGAGCGCCAGGGCGAGCGGCAGGAGTCGCACGCGTGGCCCGGCAAGGCGGTGGAAGGGCGCCAGCTCGGGCACGTCGGGGAACGCCAGCACCGCCTCCTCCTGCCCGGCGAGGCCTTCGACGAGCTGAATGACGTACCGCTCGACGGCACCGAACGCCGGTGCACCGTGGAGGTAGAGGATCACCGCTCGCCCGGAGCGGCATTCACCGGCCCGAGCCCCATGCGCCGGGCGCGCAGGAGCGTGACCGCCTCGAACGCGGCACGGCCGGCGAGCGCGGCGGCGCGGTTGGTGGGCGACGGCGCCCGCTTGCGCGCGAACGTGATCGTGCCCATCACGCCGACGCTGTCGAGCCGGTCGTCCCGCATCAGCAGCTCGCGCACGAGCCGCGTCGGCCCGTGCCAGTGATTGACGGTGTCGTGGAACGCCAGCCAGCCGCCGAGCGCGAGCTTGGGAAACCAGTCCTCGAAGTCACGGCAGACGCCGGTGTACGTGTGGTCGCCGTCGATCCAGAGCAGCCCGATCGGCCGGTCGAAGGCGGGCGCCGCCTCGTGCGAGAAGGCTGCGTGCGCCTCGACGCGGGCCGCGACGCCGGTGCGTGCGAGGTTCGCGTGGAAGTCGTCCTGGGTGCCTTCCAGGTGTGGGTCGAAGGCGACGACGGGCCAGCTCGATCCGGCGTCCTCGAGGCCACGCGCGACGAACCACGTCGAACGGCCCTTGTAACTGCCGATCTCGACAGCCGTCCCGAGCGGAGCGGCGCGGCGGGCCAGCCCGTACAGACAGAGACCCTCGCGCTCCTCGAGCAGCCCCTCAACGGCGAGCCCCTCCGCGACGGAGCCCGGCAGCGCCTCGAGCTCGGCGACGAGCCGGCGAACCGCGGGGAACAGGGCGTCGGTCTGGGCGTGCGGGACGTTCATGCTGAGAGCGCCTCCTCGAAGCCCGCTGCAATCTGCTCGGCGGTGCGCGCCCAGGTGAACGTCGCTGCGCGCGCGAGGCCGCGCCGCCGGAGGTCGTCGGCGAGGCCCGGCTCGTCGAGAACGCGGACGAGGGCGGTAGCGAACTCCTCGGGGCGACCGGGATCGCAGAGGAGGCCGGCATCCAGGACGATCTCGGGGATCGACGTCGTCCCGGAGGCGATCACCGGGGCCCCGCACGCCATCGCCTCGAGCACCTGGTAGCCGAAGCCCTCGAACAGCGTCGGGTCGAGGTACGCAGAGGCGCCGCGGTAGAGCGTCACCAGCTCCTCGTCGCTGACGCGTCCGAGCAGCTCGACGTCGCCGCGCAGGCCGAGCCGGTCGATCTCGGCGCGCACAGCCGGCTCACGCCGGCCCGCGCCGCCCGGGACGAGCAGCGGAATGCGCTCGCGCAGCCGGGGTAGCGCCGCGGCGTACGCGGCGAGCGCAGTCTCGGTGTTGTCGCGGGGATCCGAGGTCGCGATGTGCATGACGTAGCGGCCGCGGCCGGTCGGGCCGGCGCCGGGGGTGAATACGGGGTCGAGACCGGGATGCACGGGACGCAGCTTGCCCGATACCGCGGGCAGCATGACGGCAAGCTCGTCGGCGGTCGCCTGTGACCCGGTCAGTACGACGGCCGCAGCACCGAGGCTGCGCCGCCAGAGGGCGAGCGTCAGCAGGTCGGCAGCGCGCTGGTAGGCGCCGGCACCGTGCTTGCGGTTCAGCTCGATGCGATGAGTCGGCACTTCGAAGAGCCAGGTCACCGTCCGGCAGCCGCCGATAACCGGCAGCCGGTCGGTCGTCGTGAAGAAGGCGTCGAGCCCCAGCCGGCGGACGGCACGCGGCAGCCCGGCCTGCTCCCAGACGATCGTGAGGCGATTGCGGGCGAGCTCGCAGCGGACGCCCGTCGGCGCGACCAGCGCGGCGGCCTCGGGCGTGCGTACGAAGGCGATCAGCTCGTGCGCCAGCCCGAGCCTGGCGAGGCTACGCACCGCCTCGAGCTGCGTCCGCGCGTGCCCCGCGCCCGCCGGCGAGACCGACGTCGCGTCGATGCCGATCCTGGCCATCAGCGGTGGCGAGCCGCGGCGACGATCCGGCGGGGAGCCAGCGTCCGCGCAATCAGCCCGGCCGTGCGCAGGTCGACCTGACGTGGGTGGAGGCGGATCGCGCGGAGGTACGCCGCGCGGGCCCGCGCGCGCTCGCCAGCAGCGTAGTAGTACTCGCCCGCCGTGAGGTGCGAGCGCGACCGGGCTTCGGCCTCGACGGCGCGCACCTCGACAGGCAGGTCGGCCCGGCCGAAGAGGACGTCGTAGAGCCGCTCGTGGTCGACCGCCTTGATCAGGGTGCCGGCGACCGACTTCGACTCGTCATGGAGGCGGTACGTCCCCAGCGGCCCCTCGATCCTGATCGCGTGGCCCCGGAGGGCGAGCCGGAGCACCAGCTCGAAATCGAAGTAGTAGTGACTCTCGACCTCGAGCGGGCCCGCAAGCTCCCAGGCGCGGCGCGTGAACAGCGACCCTGGTTGGAACACGTGGTTCTGGCAGGTGCGCACCATCTCGACCAGGTCGAACGGGCGGGCGGGCAAACGGCCGAGTGGGTGGCCGAGCTCGTCGACCAGCAGCGCATCGCCGTAGACGAGGAGCGCTGCCGGGTCGGCGGAGAGAGCTGCGACGGCAGCCGTGACGGCGCCCGGGAGGAGCGTGTCGTCGGAGCAGATCCAGCCGAGGAGAGCACCCGTGGCGCGCGCGAACCCCTTGTTAAGGGCGTCGGCCTGGCCGCCGTCGCGCTCGCTGACCCACCACGCGAGCCGGTCGGCATGGCGCCGGACGATCTCGACGCTGCCGTCGCCGGAGCCGCCGTCGACGACGATCACCTCGAGCTGCGGGTAGTCCTGGTCGAAGACCGAGCGGAGCATCTCCTTGAGGAACGAGGCCTGCCCGTACGACGGAATGACGATCGTGACGAGGGGCTGCGTCATGCGGCAACCGCCAGCTCTTCGTAGAGGTCGAGAAGCGATCGCGCCTCACGGCTGCGGCCGTACTCCGCCACCGCAACCTCGCGGCAACGGGCTGCAAGGGATGTCCGGAGCGCCTCGTCGCCGAGGAGCGTGGCGATCCCGTAAGCCAGGTCGCGCGCATCGCCGAGGCGAGCGAGGTACCCGGTCTCGAGGTGCCGCACTGCGTCCGGAACCCCACCGACGTCGAAGGCGACGACCGGTGTGCCGCAGGCGATGCTTTCGACCACCGCGTTCGGCAGGTTCTCGGCCGTCGCCGGGTGGACGTAGAGGTCGGCAGCGGCGTAGGCCGCAGCCATGTCCGCCTCGTCGAGCCGCCCCAGCTCCCGGCACGGCCGGCCCAGGTCGAGGGTGCCGGCACCGGCCATGGCGAGCTCGATTCCCGAGTCGGCCAGGCCTCGCAACGCCTCAGCGAGCAGTGCACCGCCCTTCCGGCGGTCGTCGACACGCAGCGCCGAGAAGAGCACGACGCGGGCTGCCGGGTCGATGCCGAGTGCAGCCCGCGCCGCGTTGCGCAGAGTGGGCGTAAAAACGTCGAGGTCGACGCCGTTCGGCACGACGCGCACAGGGAAGCGGCCGAGCAGCGGGCTCTCGCCTGCGAGCCTGCCGATCCAGCGCGACGGCGCGACGATCGTCAGCCGCGACCGGTCGTATGCGGCCTTCTTGATGCGCCAGAGCCGGGCCGTCGTGTCGCGGCGCAACGCCGGGTACTCAGCGAGGTAGGGGCAGGAGCCGCAGCCCGTGCGCCAGCGTTCGCAGTCGTAGGCGTACGCCGTGTGCCCGGTCAGTGCCCACATGTCGGAGAGTCGCCATGCCGTCGGGCGGCGGCGCGTTAGCAGCGGCAGGGCAGTCGGGCTGAAGTAGCTGCCGTGCAAGTTGTACAGCTGTACCACGTCGGCAGCGCGGAACCAGGGGTCGGCCGCGAGCCCGAACGACGACGGGTAGAGCGCGTACTGCAGGCTCGCGCGCTCGGCGAGCTCGCCGAGCGCCCGGTCGGCGATGCGCCAGGCGGTGTTGCGCTTGAGGCTCCGCACGTCGGGGTCGGCGGTGCGCCGCTCACCGACGAGCATGCGAGAACGGCAGCCGAGCCCTCGCAGCGACTCGTGGATGCGGTACGCCGATGCCGCCGAGCCACCACCGGCGTCGGTCTGGCTCACATGGAGGACGGAGAGAGTCATCGGGCGGAGGTAGCATAGTCTGCGGCCCGCCGGCCACCTGACGATGGACGACCCCCTGCCGATCCCGATCCTCTTCATCCACCACCGGAGCGAGCTCGGTGGCGCGCCGACGAGCCTCGCGTACGTGATCCGGAAGCTCGACCGCGAGCGCTACGACCCCTACGTGTTCTGCCCGCCCGGCCCGGCCGCCAAGCTCTTCCGCAGCGCCGGCGCAACCGTCTACACGGGCCGCGTGGCGAGCTTCACCCATATCTGGGCGAGCGTCTATCAGGGCCGCCGCTGGCTGCTGCTCATGCGCGAGCTGCTGTACCTAGCCCCACATCTCATACAGCTGTACGCTGTGCTGCGCCGCCAGCGCTTCGCGCTCGTCCACCTCAACGACGCGCCGCTGCTGCCCGCCGCGATCCTCGTCCGCCTGCACGGGACGCCGATCGTCTCGCACCTGCGCTCGTCGCTGCCGAACGGCGGCCAGGATCGCCGCTCGCGCTGGATCCGCCGGCTGTTGCGCTGGGCCGCGAGCGCCTCGATCGCAATCAACAATGACGTCGCCAACTCGTACGCGCTCGGCTCGGACGTCGTGCCGAATGCCGTCGATCTCGACCGCTTCTGCCCTGGCGACAGGGCCGCGGCGCGCCAGCAGCTCGGGTTAGCGCCGACCAAGCAGCTCGTCACCTTCTTCGGCTTCCTCTACCCGTCGAAGGGCTTTGGCGAGTTCATCGAGGCCGCCGCCGAGCTAAAGGCATCCGGCGTGAAGGCGCACTTCATGATGATCGGCGGCGCAGTCCGCAGCGAGGCGTACTTTCACAAGCCCATGGGCCGCGCCGTCCGCCTCCTCGGCCTCGCCCGCGACTACGAGTCGTTGGCGCAAGAGCTCGTCCAGAGCCTCGGCCTCGAGGACGACATCACCTTCGTCCCGTTCACTCTCACGCCCTCGACGATCTACCAGGCAAGCGACGTCGTCGTGGCGCCGTCTCGCGGCCCCGAGCTCGGCCGCCCGGTGATCGAGGCAGCGGCGAGCGGTGTGCCGGTGGTGGCGACCGGCTCACGGGACGGGGCCGGCATCCTCCTGCCGGAGCGCACCGGCATCCTGGTTACCGACATGCTGCCGCACACGCTGGCCGCGGCGATCGGCTCCCTGCTGGTCGATGACGAGCGGCGCGCCGCCTACGGCGCTGCCGCCCGCGCCCATGCCGAGTCCCACTTCGACCCAGCCACCAACACCCGCCACATCGAGCAGATCTACAGGCGTCTCATCGTGCCGGCCCGCTCGGGCCGCACCCCGATCCTCTACGTCCACCACCGGCCGCAGCTCGGCGGCGCACCGTCCAGCCTTGCCTACCTGATCGCGAACCTCGACCCCCGCTTCGAGCCGCACGTATTCGTGCCGGCCGGCCCGGCCGCCGAGCTGTTCGAGAGCGTCGGCGCGACCGTCCACACCGGTAAGGTGGCAATCTTCGCGCACTCGTGGGACCGGCCCTACCGCGGCCTGCTGTGGCTGCTCGCCGGGCGCGAACTGCTCTCGCTGCCCCGCCACCTGATCCAGCTGAATGCCCTGATGCGCGAGTACAGGTTCTCGATCGTGCATCTCAACGACTCGCCACTGCTACCCGCGGCCGCGGTCGCACACCGCCGCGGCGCCCATGTCGTCTGGCACCTGCGCTCGTCCCTGGCCGGGGAGGGCCGCGACGGTCGCAGCCGCGCCATTCTCGCACTGATGGCCCGCTGGGGCGACATGGCGATCGCGATCGACAGGGACGTCGCCGCCCGCTTCCACACGACGCTGCCGATGCGGATCGTCCACAACAGCTTCGAGCCCCGGAACAAGACGACCGGTCACGACAGAGCGGGCCGCGCCCATCTCGGCCTGCCCGAGGAGGGACGGATCCTGATCGGCTTCGCCGGCTTCCTGCGCCGGCAGAAGGGCTGGCCCGAGCTCGTGGCTGCCGCGCGGATCCTCGTCGATGAGGGCGCGCCGGTGCACTTCGTGATCATGGGCGGCGGGGTGCGCTCGTCCGAGTGGTTCCGCTCGCCTCACGGCAGGTTGCTCGCGCTCACCGGGATCCTCAGCGACGATGAGTCGGCGCTGGCGGAGCTCGTCGCGGCGTCGGGGCTGCAGGAGCGGTTCACCTTCCTGCCCTTCGTGCGCGATACGGGGGAGGTGTACGAGGCGCTCGACATCGTGACGTTCCCCAACCAGGGTATCGGCCTCGGCCGGCCGGTGCTGGAGGCCGCAGTTTACGGCAGGCCGGTGGTGGCATCAGGGTCGAAGGACGGTGCCAACGTGCTGCTTCCGGATGTCACCGGGCTCCTGCTCGAGCACGGCAGCCCGAACGAGATCGCCAGGGCCCTGCGAACGCTCGTGACCGACGGCGCGCTACGCGAGCGGTTCGGGCGGGCCGCGCAGGCACATGCGCGGACGGCGTTCGACCCCGTAATCAACGCCCGCCGCGTCGAAGCCATCTACGACGAGCTGCTGGCCGGCACGTCCGCGGCGCCCGCCGGCCCGCCTCACCAGTAGCCGAACATGTCGATCGGCACCACGAACGGCTGATCGCCGACCTTGCGGTAGCAGCAGCAGATCGTACGGCCCGGGAATAGCCGGTTCAGCAGCCGGTCATTCCAGAGCTTCGCCCGCGGCCGCACGTCGCCCTCGCGCGTGATCACGGTGAAGAAGCGCGTGCCGACGATCGGCAGCGACACCCTGAACCAGAAGCCCTCGGCCAGCGTTTCCCAGCCGTTGGCGACGGGCAGGAAGCCGATGAGGGTGCCGCCTGGGCGCAGCAACAGGTGGATGTTCGAGCACAGTGCGTAGGTCGGCGATGTGCTCGATGGTGCCGCCGTCGAGGACGGTGCCCACGGTGCCGCGCAGCTCCGCTGGCAGCGGTGCCGAGAGGTCGAGGCGGATGTCGGCGTCGTCGTTGAGGTCGACGCCGCGGTACTCGGCGATGCCGTAGCGGTCGCGGAGGAGGGTCGCCACGACGGATCAGCGGTCATGGTGGCGTAACTGCCCTCGGTGGCCCAGGCGGAGAGGAACGCCGGCGGATCGGGGAACTGCTGCGAGCCCAGCGCGAGCACGGACGAGACGATGCCCTGACGGCGGTGGCAGGCGTCCAGCAGGGGCAGGTACGACGGGAGGATGGCCATCAGGCGGGGCGCACCTTTCGGATGCCGGTGGGAATCAGGCGGGCGGCGGCGGCGCGGCGGGTGTAGAGGGCGAGCGCCAGGTCGGCGCGGCGGGCGCGTGGGGCGCGGCGGGCAACACGAGCGGCGAGGTCGGCGTACAACTCGGCATGCAGGGCGGCGACGCGACGGCCGTCGTAGAGGCTACGGGCGCGGGCGAGCCCGGCGTCGCCGAGGGCGCGGCGCTCGGCGGGATCTGCCGCGAGCCGGCGGATGGCCGCGGCCAGCGCCCCGGCGTCGCGCGCGGGGACGACGCTGCCCGCATCGCCCACCTCCTCGGCCACGCCGCCGACGTCGGTGGCCACGACGGGCGCGCCGCAGGCCATCGCCTCCAGCACGGTCACCGGGAAGCACTCGGCGAGGCTCGGTTGGACGAACACGTCGCAACGGCGGTACTGCTCGGCCAGCTCGGCGGTCGAGAAGGGCCCGGCGTACGCGAGCCGGTCGCCGATGCCCAGCTCGCGGGCGAAGCGCTCCTGCTCGGCCTGCAGCGCCGGCTGGTGCGTGACGATCGTCAGGCGCAGGCCCGGCAGCTCGTCGCGGAGCTGCGCGATCGCCTCGAGCAGGTAGCGGTGGCCCTTGTAGTCGACGAGCTGGCCGACGGCCAGCAGCTGGAGCTCGCCCGGGGCGTGCGGTGGCCGCGCCGCTTCGTCACTGCGCCCGTAAAGCGTCAGGTCGAGGCCGTTGGGGATCACCGTGAAGCGGTCCCGTGCAACCCCGAAGCGGGCCGCCAACAGGTCGGCCTCGCGGGCCGACAGCGCGACGACGGCATCGGCCCTCCGCAGCAGCTGCGCCTGCAGCGCACGCTCGAGGCGGCTTTCCGGCACCGGGTAGTCGGAGACGAGAAACGGGTTGTGCGACGTGAACACGAGTGGCCGCGCCCCCGACCAGGCGAGGTGGTACGCGCCGGCGCCGAAGTGGTTGGCGTGCCAGACGTCGGGCAGGGCGGCGCCCGCGAGCCGCGGCGGCTCCGAGATCGAGAGCGGCACGACGTCGTGACCCGCGTCCCCCAGGAAGCGCAGCAGCACGTTCTCGGGCGCGCTCAGCGCGTACTTCCCCATGGGCGAGCCGAAGACACCGCCGAGCAGAGCGATCCGCATGCGGCCATTCTCCACTCTCGACAGGACCGCGGCGGGCGCGAGGTGACGGCGCGACTATTGTCCGGGGCGGTGCCCGACTCCTCTCACCCCTCGAGCGCGCGCTGATGTGCGGCATCTGCGGAGTCGTCGCCCTGGGCCGCCCTGCCGAAGCCGACACGGTGCGGCGCATGAGCGCCGCGCTGGCGCACCGCGGCCCGGACGGCGACGGCTTCTTCTCGGCGCCCGGGGTCGCGCTCGGCCACCGGCGGCTCTCGATCATCGACCTCTCACACGCCGGCGACCAGCCGTTCGCCAGCGCCGACGGCGCCCTCCAGCTGATCCACAACGGCGAGATCTACAACTACCGCGAGCTCCGCGCGGAGCTCGCGACCAGAGGCCACCAGTTCCGCTCGGCCAGCGACACCGAGGTGATCATCGCCGCCTACCTGGAGTGGGGCGACAAATGCGTCGAGCGCTTCAACGGCATGTGGGCCTTCGCGCTGTGGGACTCCCGCGACCAGCGCCTCTTCGCCTCCCGCGACCGCTTCGGCGTCAAGCCCTTCTACTACCGCTGGGACGGCGCCCGGCTCGCCTTCGCCAGCGAGCTGAAGGCGTTCCGCGCCGACCCCACCGGCGGGCCACTACGCCCCAACCTGCCGATCGTGCGCGACTACGTCGCCCGCGACTGGTTCGACCACACCGGCGAGACATTCTTCGAGGGCATCGTCAAGCTGGCTCCGGCGCACTCGCTGACCCTGGACGCCCGCGGGCTGCGGACGAGCCGCTACTGGCAGCTGGAGCGGCGCGACCCGCCGCTGGGCGACCCGGTCGCGGCGGTGCGTGAGCTGTTCCTCGACTCGGTGCGGCTGCGCCTGCGCGCCGACGTCACCGTCGGGACGGCGCTCTCGGGCGGCATCGACTCCTCGGCGGTGGCCTGCAGCGTGGACGAGCTGCTGCGCACCGAGGCCGAGAACGCGCGGCCGGTGGGCGAGCGTCAGGCCACGTTCACCGCCTTCTTCGACGTGCCCGGCTACGACGAGCGGCCGTTCGCCCGCGCTGTCGTCGAGCGCACGCTGGCGACGCCGACCTGGGTGTCGTTCAGCGACCGCGAGCTGGTCGAGGTGCTGCCCTCGATTGTCGAGAGCCACGACGAGCCGTTCCGCTCGACGAGCATCTGCGCCGGCTGGTTCGTGATGCGCGCCGCGCGCGAGGCCGGCATCACCGTGGTGCTGGACGGGCAGGGCGGCGACGAGGTGTTCGCGGGCTACCCCGCCTACGTGCCGGCGCGCTGGGGCGACCTGCTGGCGCGCGGACGCCTGGCCGAGCTCGGCCGCGAGGTCGCCGCCCAGGCCTCGACCTATGGCGCCCCGGCCGCGTTGCGGACGCTCGCCCGCGCGCTCTCACCGGCGGCGCTCGAGGACGCGCTGCGCGCCCGCCGCTCCGGCTCCGAAGGCCTGGCCGGCGCCGCCCTGCGCGGCCTCGCGCCCCACCTCGAGCACGTCGACTCGCCCTTTCCCGACCGCCTGCGCACGCTGATGACGCGGATCCTCACGGTGCGCGGCCTGCCCGAGCTGCTGCACGCCGAGGACCGCAACTCGATGGCCCACTCGCTGGAGGCGCGCGTCCCCTTCCTCGACTACCGCCTCGTCGAGCTGGCGTACTCGCTGGACGGCGGTGAGCTGCTGCGGCGCGGCGTCACCAAGTCGGCGATCCGACGCGCCCTCGCCGACGTGCTGCCGCCGTCGGTGGCCGCGCGCACCGACAAGCTGGGCTTCGCGACGCCCGAGGCGGTGTGGCTGCGCGGCGCGCTCGGCGAGCTGGCGGGCGACGTCTTCGCGTCGCAGGCCTTCACCGAGCGCTGCTTCGTCGACGCTGCTGCTGCGCGCCGCCGCTTCGACGACCACCGCGCCGGCCGCATCGAGGCGGGCTTCGAGCTGTGGCGCGCGCTCAACGTCGAGCTGTGGGCACGTGCCTTCCTCGACGGGTCAGCCAACTAGGATCTACCCGATGCAGCTGGAATGGGTAAATCACGCTTCCGTGGTCGTCGGCGATCGCGGCGTCCGGCTCATATCCGACCCCTGGCTCGATGGCACGGCGTTCGACGACGGGTGGGGACTCCTGTCGGAGACAGCCTTCCCGTATGAGCGCTTCGAGACGATCACCCACCTCTGGTTCTCGCACGAGCACCCGGATCACTTCAGCCCGGCAAACATTCGGGCGATCCCGCCGGAGATCCGTGCCCGCATCGTCGTGCTCTTCCAGAAGACGTTCGATCGCAAGATCGTCTCGTTTTGCCGCGCACAGGGGTTCGCCGACGTCATCGAGCTGCGCCGACGACGCTGGCACGAGCTCGCGCCGGGCTTCGAGGTGCTGTGTGAACCCTTCCCGTTCGGCGACTCAGCTCTGCTGATCCGCACGCCAGACACTGCGATCGTCAATCTCAACGACTGCACGATCGTGAATCCACGCCACGCGGCGGAGCTGCTCAAGGAGCTGGGCCGGCCGATCGACGTACTGCTCTCGCAGTTCTCGTATGCGAACTGGTCGGGCAATCCCGACGAGCCGGAGAAGCGACTTCAATCGGCGGCCGACAAGCTCGAGTGCTTCCGGCTGCACTGTGAGTGGCTGCAGCCAAAGGTTGCAATTCCCTTCGCGAGCTACGTCTGGTTCTGCCACCGTGAGAACACCTACATGAACCTCGAGATGAACGGCATCGCCGACGTCCGGCGATTCATCAGCGAGCGAACCTCCTCCCGGCCCCTCGTGCTCTACCCGGGCGAACTCTGGGAAGTCGGTGCCGATCACGACGATGCCGCGGCCGTTGCCCGCTACGAGGCCGACTCCGCCGGCGTTCCGTCACGCCCGCTCGTCTCCAGTCAGGCGGTGGCGACGAGCGACCTGATCTCAGCGGCGGATCAGTTCCTCGACCGCATGCTAGGCCGACCGGGGTCGCTCGCGCGCAGAGCACGCGCTCGGCTTCACCGACTCGGACCTACGGCAATCTGGCTCGCCGACCGCGCCGAGGCGCTCGCCTTCTGCTGGGAGACGGGCCTCCAGGAGAGCGCGACGTCTGAGGCGAACTGCGACGTTTCATGCTCGTCGGGGGCGCTCGCCTACGCGTTCCGCAACCTCTGGGGCGGCGACAGCATGGCTATCAACGGCCGCTTCTCGATCCCGGCCGGCGGCATGTACCAGCACTGGCGCGCCTACACGATCCTCGCGAGCAAGATCAACGTCTACGGCTCCTTTGCCAACTACGTGCGCGTGCGCTCGGCAGATGTCCTCCGACACCCGCTCTGGAGCGCCCGGCGACTGACACAGAAGGCAATCGGGCCGGATGAGTTGATCCCGTGACCGCGATTCTCGGTCTGAACGCCTTCCATGGCGACGCCGCCGCGGCTCTCGTGATCGACGGTGTGCTGGTCGCCGCGGCCGAGGAGGAGCGCTTCAACCGCGTCAAGCACTGCGCCGGCTTCCCCGCGCTGGCCACCGCCTGGTGCCTCGCCGACGCCGGTCTCACCGCCGCCGACATCGATCACGTGGCGATCGGCCGCGACCCGCGAGCGAACCTCGGCGCGAAGCTGCGCCGCACGCTGCGCAACCCGCCGTCGCTCTCCTACCTCCGGTCGCGCGTCGCCAACGCCGCGCAGGTGCAGGACGTGAAGAGCCGCCTCGTCGAGGCGCTCGGCGTCCCCGCGGGCGACCTGCGCGCCGAGCTGCACCACGTCGAGCATCACGTCGCGCACGCCTCGAGCGCCTTCCACGTCTCGCCCTTCGACGAGGCCGCGGTGCTCACGGTGGACGGCTTCGGCGACTACGCCTCGACGCTGCTCGCGCACGGCCGGGGAACCCGCCTCGAGGTGCTCGACCGCGTCCTCTTCCCGCACTCGCTCGGCATCCTCTACACGGCGATCACGCAGTGGCTCGGCTTCCCGTACTACGGCGACGAGGGCAAGATCATGGGCCTCGCCCCGTACGGCGACCCCGAGCGCTTCCTGCCGCAGGTGCGCCGGCTCGTCGACCTGGACGGGCCGCTGTTCCGGCTCCGACTCGACTACTTCACGCACCACTCGGCAGGCGTCGAGATGACCTGGGACGACGGCTCCCCGACGATCGGCCGCATCTTCTCGCCCGAGCTGGAGAGGCTGCTCGGCCCGGCGCGCGTTCCCAAGAGCGAGCTGACGAAGGATCACGAGGACGTCGCCGCGGCGGTCCAGCGCGTCCTCGAAGAGGCCTACCTGCACCTGGTGCGCACGGTGCAGCAACGCACGGGCTCGACCCGTCTCTGCCTCGCCGGCGGGGTTGCCCTCAACGCGGTCGCCAACGGGATGATCCGCCAGCAGACGGCGATCGAGGAGGTGTACGTCCAGCCGGCCGCCGGCGACTCCGGCACCGCGGTCGGCGCCGCCTACCAGGTGTGGCACACGAAGCTCGGCCAGCCGCGCAGCTTCGTGATGCGCCACGCCTACACCGGCCCGGGCTTCGACGACGCAGCCTGCTTCGAGGCGGTCGCCGCCGCCGGCCTCGAGAGCGAGATGCTCTCCGACGACACCCTCTTCCCGTACGTCGCCGCCCGCATCGCCGAGGGCGACGTCGTCGGCTGGTTCCAGGGCCGCATGGAGTTCGGCCCGCGCGCGCTCGGCCATCGCTCGATCGTCGCCGACCCGCGCCGCGCCGACATGAAGGACATCCTCAACGCGCGCATCAAGCAGCGCGAGCTCTTCCGCCCCTTCGCGCCGTCGCTGCTGGCCGAGGCCGCCGGCGACTGGTTCGAGCAGGACTACACCTCGCCGTTCATGGTGATGGTCTACAAGACGCGCCTCGAGAAACGCGCCCTGATCCCGGCCGTCAACCACGTCGACGACACCGGCCGCCTGCAGACCGTCGAGCGCGAGGTTGCGCCACGCTACTACCGGCTGATCGAGGAGTTCGGGAAGCTGACCGGCGTGCCGATCCTGCTCAACACCTCGTTCAACGAGAACGAGCCGATCGTGACCACGCCGCAGGATGCCGTCGACTGCTTCGTGAAGACCAGGATGGATCTGCTGGTGCTCGGCAACCGGGTCGTGCGGCGGCCGGCCGCCTCGTGAGCAAGGGCGTCCGGCTGGCCGGGCTCCTCGGCGTCCACGACGCGGGCCGGGTGCTGCGTGATTTCGCCACGTATCTGCCGACGCAGGTGATTCCGGCCCTCGCGGGCTTCCTCGTGCTGCCGGTGCTGGCACGCAAGCTCGACCCGACGGAGCTGGGCGTGCTCGCCATCTGCCAGACGCTCGTCACGCTCGGCTGGACGATCATCGCGAGCTGGCTTGCGGCGGCCATCATCAGGGAGCTGCCTGCACACCGCGTACGCGGCGAACTGGCCGGCTTTGCCCGGACACTGCGACGGGCCCTGCTCGGGTCGGCCGTGGTGTTCGTCGTCTTCAGCGGGGTGGTGTTCGCCATCGGCCAGGGCACCTCGGCTGTCGGCGACAACGCCCTGCTCGTGATCGCAGCGACGGCCGGTCTGGTACTCCAGAACGTTGCTGTCTCGGTCTTCGCAGCCAGCCTGCGGCCACGAGCGTACGCGCTGGTGGACATCTCGGCGCGTCTGGGCGGCTCGGGGCTCGGCGTCGCCCTCGTCTTCGAGGGCCACAAGGTGCAGGGCTACCTGGCGGGCCTGGCGATCGCATCGCTGTTGATCGGCGCGATCGGAGTCGCCGCCGGCTGGCCTCGAGGCGGCAAGAGCAGCCACGTCCCACTGGCTCCGTGGCTGCGGTACGGGATACCGGCGAGCGCAGCGGCGATCGCAACCTGGTTCCTCGCATTCGTCGACCGCTACATCCTGGCGTTCCTGCGCGACGCGGGCAGCGTCGGCATCTACACCGTTTCGAGCATCATCGGCGACAAGGTGGTGTCGATTCCGGTGATGGCCTTCTTCACAGCCGCAGCTCCACTGATCGTGACGGGCTACGAGCGCCACGGCCGCGAAGAGGTCGAACGGCTGATGCAGTCGTACACGCGCATAGCGCTGCTCGTCGGGCTGCCGTGCATCGCCTTCGTCGCGGTCGAGGCGAGCGACCTGGTGTGGATCCTGACCGGCAAGTACGACTACGCGCGCCATGCGGGCATCGCCCCGATCATCGCCGGCGGCTCCTTCCTGTTCGCGCTCAGCTTCATCGCGGGAACCGGCCTCGTGATCGCCAAGCGGACACGGCCGATCGTCGCCGCCAGCCTCATTGCGCTCGTCGTGAACGTAGGGCTGAACTTCGCCCTCATCCCTCCCTTCGGGCTGAAGGGAGCAGCCGTCGCAACGCCTGCCGCGATGGCGGTGTACCTCGTGAGCATCTACGGGCTCGCCCGGCACCACGCCCGCTGGCGGTTCCCGTTCGCGACCCTGGCGCGCTCCGCGATCGCGGCAACCGCAGGAGCGTTCGCAGCCATCGCGGCAACGCCGAGCTCCAGCTGGCGGCCCCTGGCCGTGCTGATCGCGGCGGGGGCAGGGTTGCCCGTCTACGTGGCGCTGCTCGTCGTACTCGGTGAGCGGCGCGGCACCCGACCAGTCTGGCTCGGCCGCAGCAGGGCGGATCGCAGGGCCGCGCTCGACGACCCGGACCCACCCGGCCCATGAGGGTCTTCATCGGCACCACCGAGATCGCCGGCTACTACCGGCGACTCCAGTTCGGGCTCGGCCAGCACGGCGTCGTCTCGACCCGCGTCGAATTCGTCGAACATCCGTTCACCTACGGTGCCGACGAGCGCCGCAACCCGCTGCTGGCCGCCGTCGGCTGGACGGCCCGGCGACGGTGTGCGGCGATCGGGCGGCCACTCGTCGTCCGCCTGGCCTGGCGTCTGATCCAGGCACCGTTGCGAGTGCCGCTCCTCGTCTGGGCCGCGGCCCGGCACGATGCCTTCGTCTATGTCTATGGCACCTCGGTGGCCGGGCCATGGGAGCTCCCGCTGCTCCGACTGCTCGGCAAGCGGGTCATCCACATCTTCCACGGCAGCGACACCCGGCCGCCGTACATCGACGGCTTCGTGATACAGGGCGGCGACTCGCCACGGCGGATGCGCCGCCTCACCCGGCACACGGCGCGGACTGTCCGCTGGATCGAGCGCTGGACGCACGTGATCATGTCCCATCCCGCCTCCGCCCAGCTCCACCGGCGCCCCTTCGTCGCAGGCCTGAACGTCGGAATCCCGATCTGGAGCATTGACGACAGTCGCCGGGACGGCTCAGCTGGGCCGGAAGCCCGTGCCCGCAGCGAGCGACCGGACGCTGCCACCGTCCGCCTGCTCCACTCCCCGTCGAATCCGCGGCTCAAGGGCACCGAGCACATTCGCAGCATCGTGGCCGACCTGCAGGCGCGCGGCCTTGCGGTCGAGCTGGTCGAGATCAGCGGTCGCCCGAACGTCGAGGTCCGCCAGGCCCTGCTCTCCTGTGACCTCGTCGTCGATCAGATGTACTCCGACCAGCCGCTTGCCGGGTTCGCGGCCGAAGCGGCCGTCGAGGGAGTGGCCGTAGTGGTCGGAAGCTACGCCGCCGGCGATGCCGGCGCTCCCCTGCCGGCAGCGTGGCCAAACCCGACAGCCTTTGTTCAGCCCGACGATCTCGCCGCCACGGTCGAGCGGCTCGTCCGTGACCCGGCTGCGCGCCGCGCGCTCGGCGAGCGAGGGCGGGTGTTTGTCAGCGACGAGTGGTCACCCGGAGCCGTCGCAGGCCGCTTCCTCCAGCTCCTCCGCGGCGACTACCCGCCCGAGTGGGTCGTCGATCCAGAGTGCATCAGCTATCCGCTCGGTTGCGGTGTCTCGGAGCCGGAGGCCCGGCGCATCATCACGGCGCTCGTCGCCCGCCACGGAGCGCGGGCGCTCGGTGTGGATCACCGGCCGGAGCTGCGCGCCCGCCTGCTCGCGCTCGCCGACGAGACCGCCCGACCTCCACGGTAGACTCGCGATTGGCATGGCATTGCTCGACGACTCCCGCATCCTCGTCATCGGCGGTGCCGGGTTCATCGGCTCCACCATCGTTGATCACCTCGTCGACAAGCCGGTCGGCGAGGTGGTCGTGCTCGACAACCTCATCCGGGGCAAGGAGGCGAGCCTCGAGTCTGCGCTGCGCGACCCGCGCGTGTCGCTCGTCAAGGGCTCGATCCTCGACCGCGAGCTCCTGGCCCGGCTGGTGGACGGCGTCGACTACGTCTTCCATCTCGCGGCCCTGTGGCTGTACGAGTGCGTGCACGAGCCGCGCTCGGCGCTCGAGGTCAACGTCGGCGGCACGTACAACGTCGTCGAAGCGGCGCACGCCGCCGGTGTGAAAAAGGTCATCTACTCGTCGTCGGCGTCGGTGTACGGCAACGCGCGCGCCCTACCGATGACCGAGGAGCACCCGTTCGACAATCGCACGATGTACGGAGCCACGAAGATCGCGGGCGAGCAGTTCTTCCGGTCGTTCAACGAGCAGCACGGTCTCGACTGGGTTGGGTTGCGCTACATGAACGTGTACGGGCCCCGCATGGACGACAAGGGCACCTACGTCAGCGTGATCGTCAAGGTGCTCGACCGGATCGCGCGCGGCGAACGCCCACTCGTCTACGGCGACGGCACCCAGGCCTACGACTTCGTCCACGTGGCGGACGTCGCGCGCGCCAATATTCTCGCTCTCGAGAGCTCCGCGAGCGATGCGTGCTTCAACGTGGGTACGGGCGTCCAGACGACAATCGACACGCTCGTCCGCCATCTGCTCGAGCTCACCGGCTCCGACCTCGAGATCGAATATCTGCCGCAGGCGCAAACATTCGTAACGAACCGGGTCGGCAGCACCGAGCAGGCGACGCGCGAACTGGGCTTCGAGGCGGTGGTGCCCCTGCTCGACGGCCTCCGCTCCGTCGTCGAGTGGCAGCGCCTGCAGCCGGCCGTCGGCCTCCCTGCATGACAATTCCGATCACGAAGGTGCTCTTCGGGGAGGAGGAGCTGCGCGCCGTCCAGCTCCCGCTCGAGACGGGCTGGGTCGTCCAGGGTCCCTA
>CANFDS010000040.1 GCA_947445525.1 Actinomycetota bacterium
AACCTGCAGAGCCTGCTCTCCCGGCAGATCCCCTCCGTCAACCTGCGCATCCTGCGCTCCGACGGCGGCCTGGCCAGCGGCGAGGCCGCGGCGGCGGCGCCCGTGAACCTGCTGATGAGCGGTCCGGCCGGCGGCGTGACCGGCGCGATCTGGGTCGCGAAGCAGACCAACATCCCCGACTTCCTCACCTTCGACATGGGCGGGACGTCGACCGACGTGGCGCTCGTGCAGGGCTACGAGGCGCGCACCCGTCGCGAGACCGCGGTGCACGAGGTCATCGTTCGCGCCCCGTCGCTCGACGTGAAGAGCGTGGGCGCCGGGGGCGGCTCGATCGCCTTCGTGCCGGAGCTGACCGAGGCGCTGCGCGTCGGGCCGAGGAGCGCCGGCGCCGTGCCGGGCCCCGCGGCCTACTGCAAGGGCGGCACCGAGCCGACCGTGACCGATGCCAACATCGTGCTCGGCTACCTGCCCGCCGACGTGCGGCTGGGCGGCGAGCTGGAGGTCGACGTCGCGCTGGCCGAGCAGGCGCTCGAGAAGATCGCCGGGCCGCTCGGCCTGAGCATCCGCGAGGCGGCCGAGGGCGTCATCGACATCGTCAACGAGAACATGTTCGGGGCGCTGCGGCTCGTCTCGGTCGAGCAGGGCTACGACCCGCGCGACTTCGCACTGATGGCCTTCGGCGGGGCAGGGCCGCTGCACGCGAACGCGCTCGGCGCGCTCCTCCAGTCCTGGCCGGTCGTAATCCCGCCCGGCCCCGGCGTGCTGTGCGCGTACGGCGACGCCACCACACGGCTGCGCAACGAGAGCTCACGCAGCTTCGTGCGGCGCTTCGGCGACACCACGGCCGAGGAGATCCGCGCCGTGCTGGCGCCGCTCGCGGCCGACGCGGCCGCCGGGCTCGAGGAGGGCGCGACGGCGACGGTCAGCTACCAGGCCGACGTCCGCTACTGCGGGCAGGGGCTCGTCATGCCGATCGATCTCTCCGCCGGGGATCTCCGTGGCGACATCCCCGCGCTCCTGCGCGAGCGCTTCGACCGCACGCACGAGCAGCTGTTCGTGTTCGCCCTCGACAGCGAGGCCGAGCTGGTGAACGTCCGCGCCACGGCCGAGGCGGGCGGGCTCGACCTGGCCAGCCGGCCCCTGCCCACGGGCGACGGCAGCCCCGGCGCGGCCGAGCTCGACCGGCGGCCCATCTTCCACCACGGCACCGAGCACGAGGCGACCCTCTACGACCGGGCCCGGCTGCGCGCCGGCGACCGCATCGAGGGGCCGGCGATCATCACCGAGATGGACACGACCTCGCTGATCCTGCCGGGCCACCACGGCGTCGTGGAGCGCCACGGCTCCATCCTGATCTACCCGAACGACATGCACGCGGAGGCCTGAGCCATGGGCGCACGGATCATCGAGACCGCCGCCGGCCCGTACACCCGGGTGCCGGTCAGCGTCGTCGTCACCGACATCATCGAGAGCTCGCTGCGCAACGCCCGCACCGAGATGGACGCGGTGATCTTCCGCACCGCGATGTCGCCCGGCATCCGCGAGCAGCACGACGCCTTCCCGATCATCGCCAACGCCGCCGGCCTGATGGTCGTCGGCCAGTTCGGCTCGTTCATCCACGGCTTCCTCGAGGCCTACGACGGCACCGTCGAGGACGGCGACGTCTTCCTCACCAACGACCCCTACTCGTGCAACGGCGCGATCAGCCATCTCAACGACTGGCTGGTGCTGATGCCGATCTACCACGAGGGGAAGCTCGCCGCCTGGTCGGCGATGTTCGCGCACATGACCGACACCGGCGGCCGCGTGCCCGGAAGCCTGCCGACGGATGCCCAGCAGATCTTCGAGGAGGGCATCCAGATCCCGATCGTCAAGATCATGCGCGGCAACGAGATCGTCGACGACGTGCTGAAGATCTGCCTGCGCAACACGCGCGTCCCCGAGTGGAACCGCGCCGACCTGATGGCGCAGATCGCGGCGGTCAAGCTGGCCGAGCGGCGCATCCACGAGCTGTCGCGGCGCTTCGGGCCCGACCTGCTCTACTCGGCAATGGAGATCCTGCTGGAGCGCAACCTCAACGCGTTTCGCAAGGTGATCCGCGAGGTGGTGCCCGAGACGCCCGTCAGCTTCGATGACCACATCGACGACGACGGCATGGGCAACGGCCCGTTCAAGATCGCCTGCACGATGTGGCGCGAGGGCGACCGGGCGATCTTCGACTTCGCCGGCACCGACCCGCAGTCCAGCTCGTCGGTGAACTTCTATCTCCAGCCCGAGCAGTTCAAGATGATCTTCGGGGCGTACACGTCGAAGCTGTTCGACCCCGACATCGTCTTCAACGACGGCTACTACGGGCTGCTCGACGTGCGTATCCCCGAGGGCAGCCTGCTGAAGCCGCGGCGCCCGGCGGCGCTCTCGTGCCGCACCCACCTGCTCTGCCGGATGTTCGACCTCGTCTCCGGGCTGCTCGGCCAGGGCAAGCCCGAGGCGATGTGCGGCGCCGGCTGGTCAGCGAGCCCGCACCTCATGTACTCGGGCTTCGACGGCAAGGGCGACTGGTTCCAGCTGTATCAGATCGGCTTCGGCGGCCTGCCCGCGCGGCCAGTCGGCGACGGCGTCGACGGGCACTCGCTGTGGCCCTCGTTCATGAACATCCCGACCGAGTACCTCGAGGCGTACTTCCCGCTCGTCATCCGGCACACCAGGGTGATCGCCGACAGCGGTGGCCCGGGCCTGCACCGCGGCGGCAACGGCATCTCGATCGCCTACGAGTTCCGGCAGGCGGGCGACATCTCGATCCACGACGACCGCTGGATCACCCACCCGTGGGGCGTCAACGGCGGCAAGGCCGCAGGGCGCAGCCGGCGGCGGCTCGACCGTGTCGCCGGCACCAGCGAGCTCGTCCCGTCGAAGTGCGACCGTGTCCACGTCGAGCCAGGCGACATCCTGTACTTCGACACCTGGGGCGGCGGCGGCTGGGGCGACCCGCTGCAGCGGCCGGCCGAGCAGGTGTCGGCCGATGCGAAGGTCGGGCTCGTCACGCGCGAGGGGGCCCTGCGCTACGGCGTCGTCCTCGACGGGAGGCTCGAGCACGATGTCGCCGCCACCGCCGCGCTGCGCGAGCAACTGGCCGCGAGCGCCGGCCCGCCCAGCAGCTTCGACTTCGGCGGCGACATCGAGGAGCTGCTGGCGCGCTGCGAGGCCGAGACCGGACTGCCGGCGCCGCGCCGCCCGACAACCACGGCGGGCTACGGCCCGGAGCGCGCCGCCGTCTCGGGCGGCAGGCCGTGACGACCGGCGAGGCGCTCGTGGCCACGCTGGCCGCCCGCGGGATCACCCACGTCTTCGGCATCCCGGGGATCCACACGATCGAGCTCTACCGTGGTCTGGCCGACAGCGCCCTCGTCCACGTGCTGCCCAAGCACGAGCAGGGCGCCGGCTTCATGGCCGACGGCTTCGCCCGCGCCACCGGGCGGCCGGCAGCGTGCTTCCTGATCACCGGCCCCGGCGTGACGAACGTGATCACAGCGGTCGGGCAGGCCTACTCCGACTCGGTGCCGCTCCTGGTCATCGCCTCCGCGAACCGGGTCGGCGACCTCGGCCGCCAGCGAGGCCGCCTGCACGAGACGAAAGACCAGCGCGCCCTGCTGGAGCCGGTGACGGCGTTCGCGGCCACCGCCCATCGGCCCGATGACGTTCCGGAGTGCCTCGACCGCGCCTTCGCCGTCTTCGCGAGCCGGCGTCCCCGCCCCGTCTACCTCGAGATCCCGCTCGACGTGCTGGCGCAGCCGGCGACAGGCAGCTGGGTGCCCCGGCAGCTCTCCGCGCGCCCCGGGCCGCGCCCCGAGGACGTCGCCCGCGCTGCGAGCTTGCTGGCCGGGGCGCGCTCCCCGGCGATCGTCGTCGGGGGTGGCGCACGGGCAGCGGCGGCGGCTGTCCGGGCACTCGCCGAGCACCTCGCCGCGCCGGTGTTCAGCACGATCGCGGGCAAGGGCATCCTGCCCGGCGACCATCCGCTGTGGGCCGACGCCGTGCTGCACCGCGACGACGGACGCGCCGCGCTTGCCGGGTGCGACGTCGTCCTCGCGGTCGGCACCGAGCTCGGCGAGAGCGAGCTGCTCACGTCCGAGCCGCTGCCCCTCACGGGCGAGCTGATCCGCATCGACATCGACCCGGAGCAGCTCTGCGACGAGCAGCCCGTGACGCTGCCGATCCTCTCCGACGCCGCCCCGGCGGTCGAGGCGATCCTCGCCGCCGTGTGCGCGAGCCGCCCCGCGCAGAGCCTGGAGGCCGCCGCCGACCGGGTGGCGCGCCTCGCCGCCGGCGTCCGCGAGAGCCAGCTGGGCCTCGACGCCGTCTACCTGCGCGCGCTCGAGACCATCCACGCGAGCCTGCCTGCCGACGCGCTGATCTTCACCGACATGACCACCATCGCCTACGCGGGCAACTTCCTGTACCCCGCGCCGCCCGAGGGCCGCTGGATCCACCCCGCGGGCTTCGGCTCGCTCGGCTACGCGCTGCCCGCGGCGATCGGCGCGGCGCTGGGCGCGCCCGGCCGCCCGCTGGTCGCCCTGACCGGCGACGGCGGCTTCCAGTTCACCCTCGCCGAGCTCTCGGTGCTTGCCGAGCAGCAGCTGCCGGTCGTGGTGCTGCTGTGGAACAACGCCTGCTTCGGCCAGATCCACAAGGGCATGGTGGACCGCGGCGTCACGCCGGTCGGAACGACGTACTCGACGCCGGACTTCGGCGCGATCGCTCGGGCCTACGGGGTCGAGACGTACGCGCCTGCAACCGGCAGCGAGGCCGGTCGCGACATCGCCCGCGCCGTCGAGTCCGGCCGCCCGGCCTTCGTCGAGCTGACCCCGCAGGCCTTCGGAGCCAACCCACCCCTGGGAGGATGAGCCATGCCCCTGTCACCTGAGATCCGCGCCGACCTCGGCCGCTTCCTCTCGACCGTTGAGGTCTCCTCGGGCATCGGCCAGGGCCGCCCGGACGGGCTCTCCCGGCTGGCCCTGAGCGACGCCGACCGCGAGATCCGCGACCTCTTCGTGCGCTGGTGCAGCGAGGCGGGCCTGCAGGTGAGCGTCGACGCGATGGGCAGCGTCTTCGCGCGCCGTGAGGGCAGCGAGGACCTGCCGCCGGTGCTGGTGGGCAGCCATCTCGACACGCAGGTGAACGGCGGCCGCTTCGACGGGGTGATCGGCGTGTTCGGCGCGCTCGAGCTGGTGCGGCGGCTGAACGACCTCGGCATCACGACCCGGCGGCCGATCGAGATCGTCAACTGGACGAATGAGGAGGGCGCCCGCTACTCGCCGCCGATGGTGGCTGCGGGGTGCTTCGTCGGCGCCCATTCGGTGGAGTGGGCGCACGGGCTGAGGGACGAGGACGGAGTGAGCATCGGCGAGGCGCTCGACACGATCGGCTACCGCGGTGCGGCGCCGGTCGGCGGCCGGGAGATCGACAGCTACTACGAGCTGCACATCGAGCAGGCCGACCAGCTCGATCGCAGCGGGCACCAGGTCGGGATCGTCACCCACGGCTACCGCTCGCACGGCATCCGGGTCGAGTTCCGCGGCGAGACGGGCCACACCGGGCCCTTGCCGATGGAGCGGCGGCGCAACGCCCTGATGGCCGGCGCGCGGCTGTTCGTGGCCGTGGACGACATCGGCTGGGAGCACGCCGCGACGGGTGGCAAGGCCACGGGGGCGCGCCTCACCGCCTCTCCCAACAAGGCCGGCATCCTCTCCGACCGGGCCGAGGCGGTCTGCGACGTCCGTCACGAGCGCCCCGAGATCGCCGACGCGATGCGCGACCGCATGCTGCGGGCGATCGAGGCTGCGAGCGAGCACACCGGCTGCGAGGCGACGATCCTGGACACCTGGAGCTGGGGCGGCGACATCTTCGACCGCGAGCTGATCGCCACCGTCCGCGAGGCGGCGGCGACGCTGGGCTACCGCGCCGCCGAGCTCCCCAGCCAGGCCGGCCACGACGCGTACTTCCTCGCGCAGCGCTTCCCGGCCACGATGATCTTCACGCCCTGCAAGGACGGGATCACGCACAACAACCACGAGCTCGCGACGCCCGCCATGCTCGAGCCGGGGCTGAACGTGCTCCTGCACGCCGTCGTGGCGCGCGCCGACCGGCGCTGAGCCGAGCTCCTACCAGTCGTCGACGCAGCAGCGGAGCGTCGCTCCGCTCGGGTCGCTGATGCCGACCATGCGGCAGCCCGCCTCGAGCAGCTGCGCCATCGACTCGACGACCTCCTGCGAGATCAGCTCACCGGCGACCAGCAGCGGGATGCCGGGCGGGTACGGCACGATCATCTCGGCGGCGATGCGGCCGACGGCGTCGGCGGTCGCGACCTGCATGCTGGCGTAGCCCGAGCCCTCGCGCGGTGTCATCGCCATCTCAGGGATCTCGTCGGGCCACAGCGAGGCGATGCGGCTCTCCTCGACGATCTCGTCACCGGCGGCGGCCAGCGCTGCCAGCGCGTCGAGCAGGAAGTCGACCGATTCCGGGCTGTCGCCGGGGGTGATCGAGAAGACGAGCCGGCGCAGGTCGGCGAACTCGGGGTTGATGCGCCGGTGCTCGCGCAGCCAGCGCGCCGCGGCATGGCCCGTCTCCCAGCGGCCGTGCACGTCGACGACGAACTTTGTCGGGTCGATCCCGGAGATGCCGGGCGTGCCCACGATCTCGTCGCCGTAGGCGCTGAGCCCCGGGATTCCTCGCTCCAGGAGACCCATGCGTGCCCGGGCGGCCAGCTCGAGCGCCTTCGACCAGCGCTCGCGCCCGTGCAGGGCCATGTCGTGCAGCGCGACGTCGAGCGAGAGCAGCAGCAGCGTCGACGGCGATGACGACTGGAGCATCTGCAGCAGCGAGTCGATGCGAGCGGCCTCGATCAGGTGCCCCTGGTGGTGCAGCAGCGACGACTGCGTCAGCGAGCCCAGGGTCTTGTGCGGGCTGTGCACGACGACGTCGGCGCCGCAGGCGAGGGCCGGCCGCGGGAACGCCGGATGGAGCGCGAAGTGGGTGCCGTGCGCCTCGTCCACGATCAGGGGCACGCCCTGCGCCGCTGCGATCTGCGCGATCTCGGCGATCGGGCCGGTGAAGCCGTAGTAGCTCGGGCTGGTGACGTGGATCGCATGGATCTGCCGGTTGCGGGCGAGCGCGGCCTCGACCTCCTCGGTCTCGACGCCGAAGAGCCCGTCGAGGCGGTCGTTGCGCAGCGGCGGCAGGTAGACGGGGCGGGCCCCGGAGAGCACGATCGCCGCGTACACCGACCGATGCGAGCCGCGGGCCACAAGGATCGTCTCGCCGTCGCCGACCGCGGCGCCGATCGCGGCGATGTTGGCGATCGTGGCGCCGTTGACCAGGAACCAGCTGCGTGACGCGCCGAGCAGCCGCGCCGCGCGCGACTGGGCGATGGCGATCGCCGACGAGGCGCCGTGCAGGTAGTCGAACCCGGCCAGCTCGCTGACGTCGGCCGCGTAGGCCGCCGCCCCCAGCACGTCGAGGCCGGCCGGCGGCGCCCCGGCGCCGCCCTTGTGCCCCGGCATGTGGAACGAGGCCTGCTCGGCCGCACGGATTGCGCGCAGGTGCTCGACGAGGATAGGCTCCGCGCCTGGCGGAGTCAGCTCAGGCATGTCGCCGTCGCCGCCGCGAGGATGCCGAGGCCGTCGCGGAGCGTCCGCTCGTCGATCGTGAGCGGCGGCAGGATCTTCAATACGGTGTCGTTGCGGCCGGTGCGCTCGATGATCAGCCCGTCGGCGAAGCAGCGGCTGGAGATCGACCGGGCCAGCGCACCCGTCGGGTCGATCCCGGCGGTGTCGATGCCCCAGATCAGCCCGATGCCGCGGATCTCGAGGCGCGGGTCGAGCGAGGCGACGGCGCGCGTCAGCTCGTCGTGGACGATGCCGGCCCGGGTGCGCGTGCCCTCCTCGATCCCCTCGTCCTCCCAGACGGCGAGCGCAGCGGCAGCCGTCACGAACGCGAGCTGGTTGCCGCGGAAGGTGCCGGTGTGCTCGGCCGGCTTCCACACGTCGAACGCCGGGCGGATCAGCGAGATCGCCATCGGCAGGCCGTAGCCGCTGATCGACTTCGACAGGGTGATGATGTCGGGGACGATGCCGGCGCGCTCGAACGAGAAGAACGGGCCGGTGCGCCCGCAGCCGGTCTGGATCTCGTCGATGATCAGCAGGATCGCGTGCTCGTCGCAGAGCGCGCGCAGCTCGAGCAGCCACTCGGCCGGCGCGACGTTGACGCCGCCCTCGGCCTGCACCGTCTCGACGATCACGGCGGCGGGCAGCTCGACGCCGGAGTGGGAGTCGGCGAGGATCGCCCGCAGGTAGCCGAGCGACTCGAACTGCCCCGTGGGGCCGCCGCCCGGGAACGGCAGGAACGTGACGTTGCCGAGCGGGACGCCGGCGGCCGCGCGGTGCTCGAGGTTCGCCGTCGCGGCGAGGCTGCCCAGGCTGTGGCCGTGGTAGCCGCCCATGAACGCGACGATCCCGGTGCGGCCGGTCGCTTTGCGTGCCACCTTGAAGGCGGCCTCGACGGCGTTGGTGCCGGTCGGGCCGGTGAACTGCACGCGGTGGTCGAGGCCGCGCGGCTCGAGGATGCGCGTGGTGAGCTCGCGCAGGAACCGCTCCTTGGCGGCGGTGTGCAGGTCGAGCGCGTGGGTGACGCCGTCGCCGGCGATGTAGTCGACGAGCGCTGCTTTCAGGGTCTCGTGGTTGTGTCCGTAGTTGAGAGCGCCGGCACCGGCGAGGAAGTCGATATAGGAGCGGCCGTCGGCATCGTGGAGCAGTGCTCCCGTGGCTGACGTGAAGAGGGCGGGGAATGAGCGGCAGTACGAGCGGACTGCGGACTCCCGTTCCTCGAAGATCGAGCCGAGTTCGACGTCGGGACGGCGCATCAGCTCGGCCGTCTCGGCGGTGCTCTGTGGGGACATTATCTACCTCCTCGATGCGCGGGCATGCACGGCACGCCTCGCGTGATGGCGGAACGGTTTTTCCAGCGGACGGGGAATAATGGCGGAAAGACACCGTGCCGGAAAGGCTGAATTCGCCAGAGGCTGGTTGCACTGTGGTGAAGGCGCCCGCGGTACTGTCCCGGGATGCGCGAGCTGCGGCACGTGGTGGTCGTCGGGGCGGGGGCTGCCGGCTGTGTCGCAGCGCTGCGCGCGGCCGCCCTCGGTGCCTCGGTGACGCTGCTCGAGAAGGAGGAGCACGGCGCCACGATCGAGCGTGGCGGCGGCTGGATCTTCGCGGCGGGAACGCGCTGGCAGGCGGCTGCCGGTATCGCCGACTCGCCCGAGCAGTTCGCCGCCGACGTCCAGGCGAAGAACGGCTGCACCGCCGACCCCGGGGTGCTGCTCGCGCTCACGCGCGCGTCCGCCGGGGTGGCGCACTGGCTTGCCGACGAGGTGGGGGTGCCGCTCGTGCTCGAGTCGGAGGCGGGCCGCCCGGACGACCCGCAGTTGACGCACCGCTGCCTCGTCGACCGGGAGGGGCGAGGCGGCCCCGGCTTCCTGGCCCTCGCGCGCGGCGCGTGCGCGCACCACCCTGCAATCGACCTGCGCATCGGCACGGGCGCGGAGGGGCTGCTCGTTGAGGACGGCGTGGGCGGCGGCAGGCGCGCCGCCGGTGGCGGTCGGGTTGTCGGCGTGCGCGCCGCGGGCGGGGCGGAGGTACGGGCAGCCGCCGTGATCCTGGCCGCCGGCGGCTTCGGCGCGAGCCGGGAGCGGCTGGCCCGCTGGATCCCGGAGGCGGCCGCGATGGAGCTGGTCGGGGGGCCTGGCAACACGGGTGAGGCGATCGAGTGGGGCGCCGCTCTCGGCGCCGGCCTCGCGCACATGTCCTCGTTCCAGGGGCACGCGCAGTTCGTGAAGGGCGCCCTGCTTCGGCTCAGTCCCGGCATCCCGGGCGCGGGCGGCATCTTCGTCAACAACCGCGGCGAGCGCTTCGCGCGCGAGGACGTCAATTACTCGGCGTTCTCGCTCGAGATCGCCCGGCAGCCCGGCGGCGAGGCGGTCGAGATCTTCGACGAGCGCATCCGTGCCGCCGTCGAGCAGCAGTGGATGATGAAGGTCGCCCGCGAGCGGGGCCTGACCACGACGGCCGCCGATGCCGCCCAGCTGGCCGCGCAACACGGCCTGCCGCCCGACGCCCTGGCAGCAACGCTCGTCGCCTACGAGGAGGCGTGCCGCAGCGGCCGCGACCCGCTCGGCCGCACGCTCCTGCGCGAGCCGCTGCGCCCGCCCTACCACGCCGCCCGCATCGTGCCGGTGCTCGCGCACACGCAGGGCGGCCTCGTCGTCGACGCGGGGATGCGCGTGCTCCGTGCCGACGGCAGCGGCCCGATCCCCGGCCTGCTCGCCGTCGGCGGCACGATGGCCGGGCTCTCGGGCGACGGCGCCGACGGCTACTACTCGGGCAACGGCCTGCTCGCTGCGCTCTCGGGTGGCTGGCTCGCGGCCGCCAGCGCGACCGCTTGCGCCCCGGCCGCGGCCGCGCGATGATCGCGGCGCAATATCCGATCTGACAGAGGGAGCTGTGCGATGCCGAAGGGCAAGGGTTGGACGGCGCTGACGCCGGACGAGCAGGTGTGGGCGGGGCCGAGCTGGCGCCCCGAGGAGCAGGTGCGGCAGATCGTCGAGCTGCCGCTCGTCACCCAGATGGCCAACGTGCGCGGGCATCTCTGGAAGTTCCCGCCCGGCGGCAAGGGCCGCAAGCACCTCCACAAGGAGCAGGAGGAGATCTTCGTCGTGCTCGAGGGCACCTTCACGATGACGCTCGGCGAGGAGGGTGAGGCGGTGGCCCTGCCCCCCCGCTCGGTCGTCGTGCTCTCGCCGAACACGCCGATCCACATCTGCAACGACTCGGCCGCCGACGCGATCCTCTTCGCCTTCGGCTCGCCGCCGGTGCAGGGCGACGGCGTGATCCTGGAGGGCTGAGCGATGGCCTCCGCCTTGCTCGCGCCGCAGCTGATCAAGGACAGCCGGATGCTCTACTTCGGCTGGGTGCCGGCCGACCCCGCCGCCGTGGCCGCGCTCGTCCCCGCGGGGCTGACGCCGGTCGCGAGCAGAGCGGTCTACATCAACCAGTACGTCGTCGACCGGCCCGAGCAGACGTCGGGCTTCGGCGCCTACTCGCTCACGTACCTCGGCGTCGACCTGGCCGGGCTCGACCTCGCCGACGGCACGCCGGGACGCTGGTGGACGCACTACTTCAACTCCAGCTCCGGGATGCGTGAGTACGCCGCCGAGCGCGGCCTCCCCGCCCAGCCCGGCGAGACGGTGCTCGAGCTGGACGGCGACGTCCTCACCGCCACGACCTCGGTCGGCGGCGCGCCGCTCATCCGCACCCGTGCCCGCGTCGGCGCCACCGACCCGGCGGTCGTCGCGCGCGGCCAGCTCCTCTACATCACGAAGGTGGACGGGGTGCTCACGCGCGGCCAGTACCCCTACGTACTCGACCCGGTCACCCCGTTCGAGATCCTCTCGCTCGAGTTTCTGCAGCCCGGCCACCCGGTGAGCGCGCTCGCGCCGGCGTCGCCGCTCGAGGTCACGCAGGGCTTCTACTCACCGCGCGTCACCTTCTGCTACCCGGGTGGCGAAGGGCCGCTGTAGGGGAGCCGGACGTGGCGAGTCGCCTGGTTGTAGACTCGCCGTCACCGTGCTGATCGCAGTCGCGCAGACCGAGCCCGAACTCGCCGAGGTGGCCCGCAACCTCCAGTCGGCGATCGCCCGCATGGAGCAGGCCGCGGCGCTGGGCGTGAAGCTGCTCGTGCTGCCCGAGGCGGAACTCACCGGCTACGTGTTCGACTCTGCACAGGAGGCACGGGCCGCAGCGATCGAGGTGCCTGGCCCCGAGGTCGACGCGCTGGCCGCGGCGGCAGGGCGGCTCGGCCTCTACACGGTGTGCGGCCTCGTCGAGCGCGACGGCGACCTGCTCCGCAACACCGCGGTGCTCGTCGGCCCGGCCACGCCCGACGGCGCCCCCGGCCCCGGTGCGTTGCTCGGCCGCTACTGCAAGACGCACCTGCCGTTCCTCGGCGTCGACCGCTTCGTCGCCGCCGGCAACGAGGCTCCCGTCTTCGACACTCCGATCGGCCGGATCGGCATCGAGATCTGTTACGACCTGCGCTTTCCGGAGCTCACGCGCAGCCTCGCCCTGCAGGGCGCCGACTTCATCGCCCACCCGACGAACTGGCCGCTCGCCGCGACCACGAACGCCGATTTCATCACGCGCACGCGCGCGCTCGAGAATCGCGTCTACCTGCTCACGGCGAATCGTAGCGGCACCGATCGCGGCACCGAGTTCTGCGGCTGGAGCCAGATCTGCGACCCGTCCGGGACCCGCATCGCCGAGACCGGCAAGACGGGCACTGCGCTGCTCGTGGCCGAGGCCGATGTCGCCCGCTCCCGCGACAAGGACATCATCGTCATTCCCGGCGTCTACGAGATGCGTCTTTGGGACCACCGCCGCCCCGATCTGTACGGGGCCGTTGTCGCCGAGACGATCCCGACCACATAGGAGGAACGAGCCATGCCCACCGCCGACGAGCCTCTCGTCTATCCCGCGATCGTCGACAAAGACGGCCTGAAGGTCTCGAAGAGCCCGTGGGGGCCCGACGACGAGATCGGCCGCCTCAACTGGATCACGCCGGAGTCGAACAAGCGCATCCTCGAGTCGCTCAACGGCTCGGCCGTCTTCGACCTCGCCACCGACTACTTCATCGGCATGCCCGCCTGGTCGGCAGCCGGCGACCCGCCGTACGACATCTGGATGACCCATACCCCGCGCGGGTCGCAGAACGACTCGCTCACGGGCATGGGCCGCGAGGTGCACGAGCGCCACTCCTACTGCGGCGACTCGATGTCGATGTACACGCACTGCGGCACCCACCTCGACACGCTCAACCATCTCGGCCACTGGGGCTGCTTCTGGAACGGCTGGACCGAGGAGAACCATCTCGGCTCGCGCCACTGGGAGGTCGGCGGCGCCGAGAAGTACCCGCCGATCATCGGCCGCGCCGTGCTGCTCGACGTAGCCGGCGCCCACGGCGTCGACTGCCTGCCGGACAGCTACGCGATCACGCCGGACGAGATCAAAAAAGTCGCTGCCAAGCAGGGCACCCAGCTGCGCAAGGGCGATATCGTCCTGTTCCGCAGTGGCCGCATGACGGTGTGGCCCGCCTACAACGAGTACCTGATGAACTCGCCCGGCATCAACCTCGACGCGGCCAAGTTCCTCTGCGAGGAGATCGGGGCGATGTGCATCGGCGCCGACTCGATCGGCCTCGAGGTGATGCCGTGGCAGGAGGAGAAGGCGTTCCTGCCGGTGCACTCGTACATGTTCTCCACTGCCGGCGCGCAGATCATGGAGGTCATGTGGCTGGAGGAGCTGGCGCGCGAGAAGGTGTACGAGTTCGCGTTCATCGGCGCGGCGCTCAAGCTGAAGGGTGCGACCGGCTCGCCGTTCCGCCCGATCGCGGTGCCGCTCAAGGACTAGGCGGGGGCGCGGAGCGCGACGCCGCCGGGCCGCCCTGTGGCGGCCAGGTCAAGGGCAGGAAGTCCGGCCGGGGGCCGGGTGGTGTGGCTCTACGGCCGGGCCACCCGGCCCTCTGGCGTACGGGGCCGGGGCCGGTGCGCACGCCACCGTGCGGTCGCCAGCCGCGATCGCTGAGAGAATCGGCCTGCTGGCGCGGCCAGCTGCGACGAGCGGTGGCTCCCGGGCTGCCGCCAGGCACACCGCTGTCGGACACGCCGTCGGAGGGAGAGCTCGAGATGGATCTGGGAATCACCGGTCGGGTCGCGATCGTCACCGGCGCGAGCCGTGGCCTCGGCCGTCAGGCAGCGCTCTCGCTCGCAGGGGAGGGAGTCAGTCTCGTCGTCTGCGCGCGCGGCGTCGAGCGGCTCGAGGAGACCGCGCTGGAGCTACGGGCTGCGGGCGCCGAGGTCGTCGCGGTCGAGGCCGACGCTACCGTCACCGCCGACCTGGAGCGCCTGTTCGCGGCTGCCGTCGCCGCCTTCGGGCAGGTCGACATCGTCGTCAACAACGTCGGCGGCCGCTCCGGCAACGGCGGCCTCGAGGCGACCAGCGATGCCGAGCTCGAGCGCGCCTTCGACCTCAACGTGATCGGCGCGTTGCGGCTGATCCGGCTCGCCATTCCCGGGATGCGCGAGCGCCGCTGGGGCCGCGTCGTCAACATCGCGTCGATCTTCGGACGCGAGCACGGAGGCCCGACGATCGGGTACATGACGGCGAAGGCCGCGCTGATCGCCGCGACCAAGCACCTCGCGCTGGAGCTCGCCCGCGACGGCATCCTCGTCAACAGCGTCGCGCCCGGCTCGATTCTCTTCCCGGGCGGCTCCTGGGACCGCTTCGTGATGACGCAGACGCCGGAGGCGGTCGAGGCGTTCATCCAGACGAACCTGCCGATGGGCCGCTTCGGCTGGCCCGAGCCGGTGGGCGATCTCGTCGCCTATCTCTCCTCCGAGCGGGCCGGGCTGATCGCGGGGGCCTGCATCAACATCGACGGTGGCCAGAGCCACAGCCTGTTCTAGAGGCTTGATGTGAATGAGCCGCGGCCCCGGTTGCCGCCCCGGGCGCGGTGCCATGCCGCCCCGTCGTTCCTCGCCCAGGCCTCGGGCCTGGCCTGCGGACGCCGTGACGCCCTGGCTTGGCCCGGGACAGCCCCGCTGGGGGCGCTCATTCACATCAAGCCTCAAGGCAGGGAGCGAGGCTGGCCGGGTCAGCTCTGTCCCACGAAGATGTCGGTCGGGATCACGGCGGAGACGAGCACGTTGGGCACGTCGACGATCTCGGAGATGCGCAGGTCGCAGACGGCGCCCAGCAGCGCGTAGGCGGCCTCGCGCGAGAAGCCGTGGGTGGCGGTCAGCCAGCCGAGCAGCTCGACCAGCGCGTTGCGCGCCGCCAGCGTGAGGTCCATCGACTCGTTGCCGCCGTCATCGCGGATCGGCAGGCCGGTGGTGGCGAACTCGGGCCGGCCCGGCCGCGCCGGTGTCGTGTACGCCGGGAAGCGCGGGCGCCAGGCCGGGCTCTTCTCCACGCGGAAGCGCACGGTGATCGCGCCGTCCATCTCGATTGCCGTGCCGGACACCTCGCCGTCGCCCTGCGCGAAGTGCAGGTCGCCGACCGAGAACAGCGCGCCGGGCACGTCCACCGGGAACCAGACGGTCGAGCCGGCGACGATGCCGCGCGTGTCCATGTTGCCGCCCAGCTCGCGCGGTGGGATCGTGCGCAGGCCGTCGGTCGCCCAGGCGGGGACGGCGCTGCCGGGCGCGAGGTCGGCGACGGCGGCGCCCCGGGCGGCCAGCTCCGCCTCGCGGCGAGCGAAGGCGGCCAGGCGGGCGGGCGACGGTGCCACGCCGATCACGCCGGGGAACAGCCCGGCCGGCACCGCGACGCCCGGCAGCTCGGGCGAGCGGGCCACCCCGCCCGCCAGCGACCAGTTGACGCAGTGCGCCACCGGAAAGAGGTCGGCCAGCGCGCCGAACCCGGGGATCACCGGGCTCACGCCGCGCAGCCCCGCCTCCAGCTCGATGATCTCGACGGCGAGCACGTCGCCGGGCTCGGCGCCCTCGACCCACACCGGCCCCGTCAACGCGTGCGGGTCGCCCAGATCGAGCGCCGCGATGTCGGCCCCGGTCACGTCACGCGCCCCCGGCCCCGCCAGGGCCAGGTCGAGGCCGTTGCGGCATTCGAGCGTCACGGCTTCACCCGCGCGCACCCGCGCGCGAGGCTCGATGCCGGGATGCCAGCGGTTATGGCCGCTCGCCGGCTCCTCACGCAGCGCGACCGTCGCGTCCACGGCGAGGCGGGTCACGCCGGCGTCCCCGCCGGCCTCGCCGAGCGCTCCGGCTTCCCCGCGTGCGCCGGCGTGCTCATGGCAGCAGCGCGGAGATGCGGGCGCAGGCGTCCGTGCACATCGCCGCGTCGTCGGCCGTCCACGCGCGCGGCCCGCCCAGCACGTGCAGCGAGAGCGCGCCCAGCACGGCGCCGTCCTTGACCACCGGCGTCACGATCTGCGCGGTCATCGGTGACCCGGGCAGCCCGTAGGCGCCCAGCATCTCGTGGAACAGCGGCTGCTCCGGGAAGCAGGCCGCGCAATCGACCTGCACTACCTGGTTGCCCTTTCTGATCTCCACCGGGACGGGCTGGGTCGAGAGGTCGATCGACGAGGGGCCGGCGATCGAGGGGATGCCGGGCGCGAGCGACTCGTAGCGCACGGCGAGCTCCGCGCTGAGGCGGAGGGTGACGCGGCTGCCGCGCCCGCGGGCGAGCACGTCGTCGACGACGAGCTGGATAGGGTCGGCCATGCGGAGCATTCTCCCACGACCGGCGCGACAGCGCGACAGCGGAGTGCACGGGGGAGCCCTGGACGTTCCCGCTGCGACGCCGAGAGGCTCGCCGCTGGAGAGCCACGACCGGGCGCCCGCGCTGGCTCACCGCGTCGCCGTGCCCGCGCGGGCGCCCGCGCCGGCTGGCCGTGTGGGAGTGCCGGGGTGTGGGAGTGCCGGTCGGGGGTGGCGTCCCCGAACTCACCCTCCAGGGCGCCCTCAGCGGTAAGTTCGCCGACACCGCCGCCAGATATGCGCCCGACCGCGCGCCGCAGGAGCGCCGTCACTAGGATCAGCCCATGATCATCGATGCGCACATGCACGTCGACGACATCCCCGCGCTGGGCTGGAAGCTGGAGGCCGAGCTCGTCGTCCGCCGCCTCGACGAGGCCGGCATCGACAAGGGCGTGGTGATGACGATCGTCGACGCACCCGAGGTGAACCCCGACGCCATCGAGTTCGTCGCGGAGGCCTGCAGCCACTACCCCGACCGGCTGGAGGCGTTCGCGCGCATCCACCCGTGGTACGGCGCCCAGAGCCTGGCGCTGCTCGACCGCGCCTTCGGGCTCGGCTACAAGGGCCTCAAGCTGCACCCGGTGTCGACGATCGCGCACCCCTCCGGCGAGGACACCCTGCGCCTCATTCGGCGCGCCGCCGAGCACAATGCGCCGACCCTCTTCCACTGCGGCGACGAGCCGATGACGACCCCGCTCGCGATCGCGCGTGCCGCGGCCGCGGTGCCGCAGGCCACGATCATCCTCGGCCACATGGGTGCCTACTTCCACAGCGACGAGGCGATCGAGGTGGCCGAGCGCTACCCCAACATCATCCTCGAGACGTCCGGCATGCCGTACCCGGCGAAGATCGACGAGGCGGTGCGCCGCGTCGGTGCCGAGCGCGTCATCTTCGCCTCCGACGGCCCCGTCTGCTCGCCGCGGCTCGACCTCGAGAAGGTGCGCATCGCGGGCCTCTCGCCGGCCGACGAGGCGCTCGTGATGGGCGGCAACGCGAAGCGGATCCTGGACGGGGTGGTCGCATGAGCGCCGCCTCGATCATCGACTCCCACGTCTACCTGGGCGAGTCGATCTTCGGCTGGGGCGTCGACGCCGACGAGCTGATCGCCCGCCTCGAGGCCGCCGGCGTCCGCCGCGCCGTCGCCGTCCCCGTGAAGCCCCGCGGCTATCACCTCGGCCCGGAGAACGACCGGGTTGCGGCCGCCCAGCGCGCCTACCCCGATCGGATCCGCGGCTTCGCCCGGGTCGACGCGAACCTCGGCGCCGACGCGGTCGACGAGGCGGAGCGCGCGCTCGGCGAGCTCGGGCTGCACGGCCTCTTCCTGCACCCCTGGGAGGAGCAGTACCGCGTCAGCGCGCCGCTGCTCGACCCGCTGCTGGAGGTCGTCCGACGGCGCGGCGTCCCCGTCATCGTCGCCACCGGCTACCCGTACGTCAGCGAGGGCCTCCAGGTCGCCGACCTCGCGCACCGCTTCCCGGATGTGCAGATCGTGATGACCAACGGCGGCCAGCTCAACCTGTCGGGCCTCGGCCAGACCGACGCGGAGCTGGCGCTCGCCGAATGTCCCAACCTGACGCTGCAGACCGCCGGCGTCTACCGGGAGGACTTTATCGAAGGCTGCGTCGCCCGCTTCGGCGCCGACCGCGTTCTCTACGCAAGTTCCTGCCCGCTGATGGAGCCACGCCTCGAGGTGAAGCGCATCCAGTGGGCGCCGAACCTGACCGACGACCAGCGCGCGCTGATGCTCACGGGCAACGCCGAGCGCATTCTCTGGAGGTAGCAGCATGAAGGTTGCGTTCATCGGCCTCGGCACGATGGGCCTGCGCATGGCGCGGCACCTCGTCGCCGCCGGCCACGAGGTTGTCGCGTGCGACACCGACCCGGCGCGGGCTGCCGCCCTCGGCGTCGCCACCGCCGCCACCCCGGCCGCAGCAGTCTCCGGCGCCGACGTCGCGCTGACCTCGCTGCCGTCGGTGGCCGTCGTCGAGCAGGTGTTCCTGGGCAGCGGCGGCCTGCGCGAGGGCGCCCGCCCCGGCACCGTCCTCGTGGACATGTCCACGAGCGCGCCCACGCTCGCACGGCGCATCCATCAGGAGTGCCTCGCCGCCGGCATCCCCGTCCTCGACGCGCCCGTCAGCGGCGGCCCGACCGGTGCCGACGCCGCGACGCTGACGATCATGGTCGGCGGCGCCGCCGACAGCTTCGAGCGCTGCCGCCCGCTGCTCGAACTGATGGGCTCGCTCGTACGTCACGTGGGCGGGCCGGGCACCGGTCAGGCCGCCAAGCTCTGCAACAACCTGATGGCTGGCTGCAACATGGTCGCCCTCGCCGAGTCGTGCGCGATCGCGCAGCAGGAGGGCATCGACCCGGCGGTCTTCTACGAGCTCGTCACCGCTTCGACCGGCGACTCCAAGGTGCTGCGCAACCGCTTCCCGCTCGCCGGGGTCAGCGACCGGCACCCGGCGTCGGCGGAGTGGACCCCGATGTTCATGCTCGACCTCATCGTCAAGGACATGGAGCTCGCGCGCGACCTGGCCGTTGCGCACGGGCTGACCGCCGAGATGACCAGTGCGGCGCTCGCGCAGTACCGCGCAGGGCAGCAGGCCGGGCTGGGCGCGCTCGACTACTCGGCCGTGTACGTGGTGAAGAGTCCCGAGGCCCGTTAACGGTAAGCGAACTCTCATCGCTGCCAGTGGACAGGTCGACCGCGGACCGGCTACTCTCAACCCATGCCTGGTTGGATCTCTCCCTGGGAACTCCTCATCCTGCTCCTCGTCGTCCTGCTCGTCTTCGGGCCAAAGCGCCTCCCCGAGATGGGTCGCTCGCTCGGCAAGGGCATGAGGGAGTTCAAGAGCTCGATCTCGGGCAAGGACGATGACGACCGCCAGGCGCTGCCGGCGCCGACAACGACGTCGACTCCGTCGCAGGACGAGCCTGTCTCGTCGCGCGACCGCGACTCCGTCGTCTAGCGCATGAGGATTATCCCGCGGCGTCTCGCCCCGCGGCGGCTCGACTTCGGCGAGGAAGCGCCGCTCGTCGACCATCTCGGTGAGCTGCGACACCGTGTCGTCTTCGCGCTGATCTCGCTCGTCGTGACCTTCTCGGTCACGTACGCGTTCCGGCATGAGGTCATCGGCTGGCTCGAGCGTCCGCTGCCGGTGGACAAGCGTGACCTCGTCACCCTCTCGCCGATGGAGCCATTCATCACGTCGCTGATGGTCAGCCTCTACGCGGCGTTCCTGCTCTCGTTCCCGGTCATCGTCTACCAGGTGTGGGCATTCTTCGCGCCTGCCCTCAACCCGAAGATCCAGCGTGGCGTCGTCGCCATGACCGCCTTCGCGACGATGCTCGGCGGGCTCGGCCTCGCCTTCGGCTACTT
>CANFDS010000041.1 GCA_947445525.1 Actinomycetota bacterium
CGCCTCGCGCGCGATGAACACGGGCATGCAGTTGACCATGGCGCAGCCGGCCTGGAGGATCAGCTCGGTGTACCACTTGGTCGCCTCCTCGGAGCCGACCGGGAGGTAGTTGACGACGACGTCGGCCTTCGTCTCGCGCAGGATGCCGAGCACGTCGTCGGTCTCGCCGGGGGCCTTCGTGACGATCTCGCCGACGAACTTGCCGATGCCGTCGTGCGTCATGCCGCGCGCGACCTTGATGCCGGTCTTCGCGACGTCCGCAAACTTGTAGGTGTCGTTCGGATGCGCCCAGATCGCGTCGGCGAGGTCCTTGCCGACCTTGTCCTTCGTCACGTCGAACGCGGCGACGACTTCAACATCGCTGATGTGGTACCCGCCGAGGTTGACGTGCATCAGGCCCGGGACGAACTCGTCATCCTTCGCGTCCTTGTAGAACTCGAGTCCCTGCATGAACGAGTTGGCGCAGTTGCCCACGCCGATGATCGCGACGCGAACCTTCTTGTCGCTCGCGCGCACCTTGCCGTTTCTGGCTGCCATCGTGTCCTTTCCGCGGCCGCCCCCGAAGGGCACGGTCCTGCGACGATTCGATTCGAACGGGATGCCGAGCCGCTCGGCGAGCGACCCGAGGATGATGTCGTTGGCGTTGGTCTCGGTTTCGAACGCGGCCTCGTGGATGCGCCGCTTCAGTTCGGGCGGCATGCGCAGCACGACGACGCCGCTCCCGCCGCTCGGCACGTTGCTCGTGCGACCGCTGGGGGAGAAAGGCACCGAGAAGCGCCCGGCGAGGATCGCTACGACGACGTCGTTCATCGACGAGCCGCTGCGCTTCGCCTCATCGACGACGCCCTGCTTGAGCAGCGGAGGCATGCGTACGAGGACGCCTGTTCTTGTTGCCTCGGCCATCAGTGCTAGCAGTATAGCGCTCGTTGTCGGACGGCGAGCGCACGGGCTGCCGCTGGCAGTGCTGTTAGTGATAGCACACCGTGACGCGCAAACCCTGCGGGCGGGCCAGTTCGACTGGTCGGCGAGCTGTTCCGGTCGGCGGACAGGCCGCGGCGGGAGCCTGGTTCAGCCAGTGTGCGAGCTCAGCCCGTGGGCTGGTTCGCGTCGCGTTCGCGCAACTGCTTGCGGACGGCGAGGATGCGCTGCACGACGGTGATCCAGGCCGTTGCCGCGAGCGCGTAGATCGCGATTGAGAGCGCGCCCCACGGTGCCAGCACGAGGCCGACGGTGATGAGGGCGACGCGCTCGGCGCGCGAGCCGATGCCCATGTCGCCGCGCAGCCCGAGAATCTCGGCTTTGGCGCGCGTGTAGCTGACCAGGAACGAGCCGGCGATGGCGGCGATCGTGAATGCAAGCGACGTCGTGTTGCCGTTGCGCGACTCGATCAGCGCGATCGCGCCCAGCATGAAGCCCTCGCTGACGCGATCGATGGTCGAGTCGAGGAAGGCGCCGAACGGCGTCGTCTTGCCTCCCGCACGGGCGAGCGCGCCGTCGAGGATGTCGAGAACCGAGCCGAGCACGAAGACGCCGGCGCCCAGCCAGAAGAAGAGGATCTCGTCGCGGTACTCGAAGAAGGCGAGAATGGCCGAGACGCCGCACAGCGTCACGCCTGCCGCCGTCAGCGCGTTCGGCGACACCCGTGTGCGCGCAAGGCCCGACATCGCGCGCATGGCGACGCGCCGCACACCGGTCTCGTACCAGGTCTTGAAGCTCACGCCGGGCGTCGGCCGCCGCCGGGCACGAGTCGCCGCCCGTACCGGAGCACCACGTAGGCAAGAGCCGCGACGACCACGCCACCGATGACGTCGAGCCAGAAGTGGTTCGCCGTGGCCATCACGCAGAACCAGACCCAGGCCGGCCACATCAGCCAGAGCACCTTGGCAATGGGGTTGCGGCAGGCGAAGGCGAGGCTCACCCCGATGATGAACGCGTCGGCCGAGTGCAGGCTGGGCATTGCTGCGTAGGGGTTGGCGGCGAACTGGATGAAGCCGGAGCCGTGGTTGAGCCCTCCGAAGGTTGCCATCGAGTCGGCGAAGCCGAAGTCGGGGAACAGCCGCGGCGGTGCCGTGGGCATCAGCGCGTAACCGAGCAGGCCGATCACGTTGGCGAGCAGCAGCCAGTTGCGGAGCTGCCGGAAGTGGTCGTGGCGGCGCAGATACACCCACAGCAGCGCCAGGCCGACGACGGTGAACGCCGAGTTCCAGTACGTGAAGGCGGCGATGCTGCCGAGCCAGTCCGTCGCCTCGGTGAGGTTCTGCAGGGTCAGCTCGAACATGCCGATCACGTTGCGCTCGAAATGGATGACCTTCAGGCCGTTGGCGAAGGCGGCCGCCGGATCGCGGTCGGCCGTGCCGCGCGCAAGCTGGTACAGCAGCAGGAAGCCGAACCAGATGCCGAGCTGCAGAGTCAGATCGCGCCAGCCCCGCGGCAAGAGCCTGCGGGCGCCATCAATCGTCGTGTCGAGTTCCGCCGTTCCCATGGTTACCCCTTGCGGCGCGATCGAACTGCCTCAAAGTTGCCGGCGGATTGTAACGGTTCGGAGAACGGACACACCCGGCGGCATACTGTCAGCGGGCCTACCCCCCGATGTACGACATCTCGATCTTCGGCAGTGCGGCGGTCCTGCTGGAGCGGATCTCGGAGTAGCGATCGGAGCGGACGCGCCACACGCCGGCGATGGCTGCGGCCAGCTCGTCGGCGGATGCGCCCTGGCGCACCAGGGCGCGCAGGTCGGTGCCGCGCTGGGCAAACAGGCAGGTGTAGAGCTTGCCCTCGGCCGAGATGCGTGCCCGCGTGCAGTCGCGGCAGAACGCCTGCGTGACCGATGCGATCACGCCGATCTCACCGCCGCCGTCGCGGTAGCGCCAGCGCCGCGCGACCTCGCCGGGGTAGTTCGGCTCGGCCGGCTCCAGCGGCAGCTCGGCCGAGATGCGCTGCACGATCTCGGCCGCCGGCACCACGTCGTCGAGCCGCCAGCCGTTCGTCGCGCCGACGTCCATGTACTCGATCAGGCGCAGAATGTGGCCGCTGCCGTGGAAGAGGCGCGCCATCGGCACGATCGAGGCGTCGTTGACGCCGCGCTTGACCACCATGTTCACCTTCACCGGTGTGAGGCCGGCCGCCGCCGCCGCCTCGATGCCCTCCAGCACCCGCTCGACGGGGAAGTTCACGTCGTTCATCGCTCTGAACACCGCGTCGTCGTTGGAGTCGAGGCTGACGGTGACCCGCGTGAGGCCCGCGGCCCGCAGCGCAGCCGCCTTCTGTGGCAGCAGGGTGCCGTTCGTCGTCAGTGTCAGGTCGAGTCCGGGGATCTCGGCGAGCAGCGCGACGAGGCGCTCGATGTCGCGGCGCAGCAGCGGCTCGCCGCCTGTGAGCCGTACCTTCTCGACGCCGTTCGCGACGAAGGCGCGGGCGAGGGTCGTGATCTCCTCGAAGGTCAGCAGCTCCTTGCGGTCGAGGAAGCTGTAGTCGCGGCCGAAGACCGTCTTCGGCATGCAGTACACGCAGCGGAAGTTGCAGCGGTCGGTCACCGAGATGCGCAGATCGCGCAACGGCCGGCTCAGGGTGTCCTGCACGGGCACGCGTGAAGCGTACCTCCGCGGTGCCCGCTCAGCTCGCCCGGCGGCGCCCGCTCAGCTTGCAGCCGCGAGGCGGGAGGGCTGGTGGCGCCCCCAGCGACCGTGGCGGTCGTCCGAGGCCGGCTCGCTCCCGGTGCCCACGCGCTCGCGATCCGTCCGGTTCGCGCGCAGCAGCTGATCCTCGTTCATCACGAAGCGCGATAGCTCGAGTTCGTGGACGAGCGGGATCCCGACGAAGTGCACCCCGGCGAAGAACCGGCCCTCCATCGGCGCCGCGTGCATGACGACCCCGTCCAGCTTGAGATTGAGCTTCGGGTTGTCGAAGCGCAGCTCGACCGTGATCGGCGTGCCTGCACGCACCTTCACGTCGACGAGCAGGCCGACGCCGTTGGATGAGACGTCGATCGTCTCGGCCCGGAAGGGCGAGCGGCTGCCGGTGGCGAGCAGCGAACGGCAGTTCACGATGCGCCGTGTGCTCACGCGATGCCGATAGCGGCGTTCCTGTCCTCCAGCCATGGCTCTGTTATCGACAGCAGCGGCCCGCTGTCTACCACTCGAACGAGGGACGCGCCTCCTCGGCGGCTGCCTCCGTGGTCGCCGCTCTTCACCGGTCGCCGCTCCCCACGGCCGCTGCCTACTCGGCCCACACCTGCACGAGCTGGACGATGGTCGCCGTGGCCGCGCCCATGTCCTGCACGCAGATCCACTCGCGGCACGAGTGGTAGTCGTGGCCACCGGTGAAGAGGTTCGGCGTGGGCAGCCCCAGCTCCGAGAGGCGCGATCCGTCGGTGCCGCCACGGATGATCTCGCGGCGCGGCTCCAGGCCGGCGCGGCGGATCGCCTCCTCGGCGGCGGTGACCGCACGCGGTAGCCGGTCGATCGCGGCCTTCATGTTGCGGTACTGGACGACGGAGTCGAAGCGCACCTGGGCGCGGGGCTCCTCGGCGGCGAGCTCGTCGGCGAGGCGGCGCAGCAGCGACTCGTGCTCGAGCAGCTTCGCGTCGTCGTGGTCGCGCACGATGAACACCAGCCGGGCCTCCTCGGCGCCGGCCTCCAGCCGCAACGGGTGGACGAAGCCCTCGCGGCCCTCGGTGGTCTCGGGCGAGAGGCTGTCGGCCGGCAGCCGCTCGATCAGCCGGGCGGCGAGCTTGATCGGGTTGACGAGGCGCCCCTTCGCCGAGCCCGGGTGCACCGAGTGCCCGCGGATCGTGACGGTCGCCTGGATCGCCGAGAAGGTCTCGTCCTCGATCTCGCCCGCGCAGGAGCCGTCGAGGGTGTAGGCGACGTCGGCGCCGAAGGTGGCGAGGTCGAAGTGCGCGACGCCGGAGCCGACCTCCTCATCCACGGTGAAGGCAATGCGTACGGTCCCGTGAGGCACCTCGGGGTGGCGAACAAGATAGGCGGCCGCCGCCATGATCTCGGCGACGCCGGCCTTGTCGTCGGCACCGAGCAGCGTCGTGCCGTCGCTGGTGACGATGGTGTGACCGACGTGGTGGGCGAGGTCGGGCGCGGTGGAGGGGTCGAGCAGCGCAGACGGATCGCCGGGCAGCTCGATGCGCCCGCCGTCGTAGCCCTCGTGCAGCAGCGGCTGCACGTTGGCGCCGCTGACGGCGTCGCTCGTGTCGACATGCGCGAGCAGGCCGACCACCGGGGTCGGGTGCGCGACCGTGGCGGGCAGCGTGGCGAAGACGTAGCCGTGCTCGCTGAGCGTCGCATCGGCCAGGCCGAGCTCGCGTAGCTCCTGCACGAGCAGCCGCGACAGGTCGAGCTGCTTCGCCGTCGAGGGGTACGTCGACGAGGTCGGATCCGACTGGGTGTCGATGCGGACGTAGCGCAGGAAGCGTTCGAGCGCCTGCGGCGCGAGCTCGCGCGCGAGGTCGGAGGAGAAGCCGTCGGCGGACATGACGAGTACCGTACCCGCCCGTGCTTCCCGCGATCGCCATCCTCGCGCTGACGGCGATCTGGGGCTACACGTTCGTACCGGTGAAGGACGCGGTGGAGCTGTACCCGGTGCTCGCGTTCCTGGGCGTGCGCTTCCTGATCGCGACCGGCGTGCTGGGAGTGATCTCGGCGGCGCGGCTGCCTCGCCTCGGCCGCAGGGGCTGGCTGGTGGGGGCGCTGATCGGCGTTCTGCTGGCGGCGTCGCTCGGGTTGCAGACTGCCGGCCTCGCGCGCACGACGGTCTCGAGCACCGGCTTCATCACCGGGCTCTACGTGGTGCTGACACCGGTGTTCGGGCTACTGCTCTTCCGTCAGCGCATCGGGGTGCTCGGCTGGGTGGGCGCCGCTGTCGCTGTCGGCGGGCTCGCGCTGCTGGCCGGCGCCCCCGGAACCGACCTCACCGGCGACCTGCTCGTCCTGGCCAGCACCGGCACCCAGGCGCTGCAGATCCTCTTGATCGGGCGCTACGCGTCCCGCTACGACGGGCTCGCGCTGACGTTCGTGCAGGTGGCGACCTGCGCCGTCGGGCTGCTCGCGCTGGCCGGCGCCAGGGGCGATCTCACGATGCCGCACGGCGGCACCGTGTGGTACGGGCTGCTCGTCACGGCGCTGCCGGCGACCGCGCTCGCGCTGTTCCTCCAGATCTGGGTGCAGCGGCGGATCCCGGCCGCGCGCGCCGCGATCCTGTTCACGCTCGAGGTGCCGTTCGCAGCCCTGTTCGGGATCCTGCTGATGAACGACAGCCTGGGCGTTAGCGGGTGGCTCGGCGGGGCGCTGATCGGCGTGGCGATCGTCGTCGTGGAGCCGGCAGCGGTGGCGTGGTGGCGGCGCGTCGTCGCGCCGTCGTTCAGCTGACCCAGCGGCCGTCCCGCTGGACGACCTCGCCGTCCAGCTCGATCCGCCCGCCGGGGCGCAGGTCCTTGACGATGTCCCAGTGGATCGCGCTGTCGTTGGTGCCGCCCACGCGCGTGTAGCTCTGGCCCAGCGCGAGGTGGATCGTGCCGGCGATCTTCTCGTCGAACAGCGTGTTGCGCATGTAGGTCGTGATGCCCTCGTTGCAGCCGATGCCGAGCTCGCCCAGCCGCTTCGCGCCCGCGTCGGTGGCCAGCGCGGCGTGGAGCGCAGGCTCACCCACGCGTGCCGAGGCCTCGACGACTTCGCCGGCGCGAAAGACCAGGCGGATGCCCTCGATCGGGTGGCCGTCGTGCTCGGCCGGGAACTCGCCGAACTCGATCACGCCCTCGGCCGAGTCCTCGACCGGGGAGAAGAAGAACTCTCCGTCCGGCAGGTTGTGGAAGCCCTGGCTGACAGCACCCCGGCGGCCCTCTAGCGACAGCCGCAGGTCGGTGCCGGCGCCGACGACGCGAACCTCGCGCGCCGCGTCGAAGCGGTCGCAGTAGCCGCGCATCCGCGCTCCCTCCGCCTTCCAGTCCCGCAGCACGGCCGAGAAGAGGAGGTCGGCGAAGGCGTCCGTCGTCAGCCCGGCCTCCTGTGCGAGGGCGGGCGTCGGATACTGGCAGCCGACCCACGGGATCTCGTCGTTCATCGAGCGGCGGAAGAACGGGCGCCGGGCCTGCCGGATCAGCGCCAACTGCTCGCTCGTCAGGTCGGCCTCCTGCCGCATGTTCTCGGGTGCGAGGATCGAGATGCGCGCGTCGATCTGCTCGATCGTGGCCAGGTCGGCCGGCGGTAGCGTGCCGACCAGCGCGTTCGGGGCATGGCGGGCCCAGTTGAGATCGACAGGCCACTCCGTCCAGCTGACGCGCGAGAGTGCGTAGGCGCCGCGCGAGGCGATCTGCCGGACGACCTCGTCGTGGAGCGGCCGCGCGAGCGGCGTCGTCCGGATCAGCACCTGCCAGCCGGGCTGGACGTCGAGCGAGTGCTCGACGAGGAGGCGGGCGTACGCGGTGATGCGGGGGTCGGTCACGGCAACAGACGTTAACCAATTCCCTACGGCAGCCCCTCATGCCGGGTACATCCGCTGCCGACAGTGGGATCGAGGTGGACGTCCTGGTCAGCCCTCGCGCCTCGGCGCCACACGCTTAGCCGCGTCCCAGAACGGGTAGGGAGGGGATCGTGGGTCAACTTCGCAGCCGCCTTGACGATTATCTGCTATAACAACACTAAGATTTCCTCAGTATCCCGTTCTGCTCATTGGAGGAATGCCCCATGGCAAAGGTCATCGGTATCGATCTCGGCACGACCAACTCGTGCATGGCAGTCATCGAGGCGGGCGAGCCCATCGTCATCGCCAACGCCGAGGGTGGTCGCACCACCCCCTCGGTCGTCGCCTTCGCAAAGGACGGCCAGCGCCTCGTCGGCGCGCCGGCGCGCCGGCAGCAGGTCACGAACCCGCAGAACACGATCTCGTCGATCAAGCGCTTCGTCGGCCGCAAGTGGGAAGAGGTCTCCGACGAGATGACCATGATCCCCTACGACGTGGTCAAGGGCGACGGCGACGAGGTTCGCGTCGAGGTGGACGGCAAGGAGTACGCGCCGCCGGAGATCAGCGCGATGATCCTGCAGAAGCTCAAGCAGGACGCGGAGGCCTATCTCGGCGAGCCGGTCACCGATGCGGTGATCACCGTCCCGGCCTACTTCAACAACGCCCAGCGTGAGGCCACCAAGGACGCCGGCCGCATCGCCGGACTGAACGTGCTGCGCATCATCAACGAGCCGACCGCGGCCTCGCTCGCCTACGGCCTCGACAAGGAGTCCGACCAGACGATCCTCGTCTTCGACCTCGGCGGCGGCACCTTCGACGTGTCGGTGCTCGAGCTGGGCGACGGCGTCTTCGAGGTCAAGTCGACCGCGGGTGACAACCACCTCGGCGGCGACAACTTCGACAAGGCGATCGTCGACTGGATGGTCGCCGAGTTTAAGAAGGACCAGGGCATCGACCTGTCGGCCGACAAGATGGCGCTCCAGCGCCTCTACGAGGCCGGCGAGAAGGCCAAGATCGAGCTGTCGTCGACGATGACAACGCAGATCAACCTGCCGTTTATCACGGCGACGCAGGACGGCCCCAAGCATCTCGACCTGCAGCTCACCCGGGCGAAGCTCGAGGAGCTCTGCCATGCGCTGCTCGAGCGCGTCGTCGGCCCGACGAAGCAGGCGATCAAGGACGCCGGCATCGAGGCGTCGGGAATCGACCACGTCGTGCTCGTCGGCGGCATGACCCGCATGCCAGCCGTCAACGAGAAGGTCAAGCAGCTGATCGGGAAGGATCCGCACAAGGGCGTCAACCCGGACGAGGTCGTCGCCATCGGCGCCGCTATCCAGGCCGGCGTGCTGATGGGCGAGGTCAAGGACGTCCTCCTGCTCGACGTCACGCCGCTGTCGCTCGGCATCGAGACCAAGGGCGGCATCTTCAACATCCTGATCGAGCGCAACACGACGATCCCGACGCGCAAGTCGCAGACGTATACCACCGCCGAGGACAACCAGCCGTCGGTCGAGGTGCACGTCCTGCAGGGCGAGTCCGAGATGGCCGCGTTCAACAAGACGCTCGGCAAGTTCCAGCTCGTCGGCATCCCGCCGGCGCCCCGGGGCATGCCGCAGGTCGAGGTCAGCTTCGACATCGACGCCAACGGCATCATCAACGTCTCGGCCAAGGATCTCGGCACCGGCAACGAGCAGCAGATCCAGATCACCGGTGGCGGCGGCCTCAAGGATGACGAGATCAAGCAGATGGTGAAGGACGCCGAGGCGCACGCCACCGAGGCGCACCGCCTGCGCGAGCTGGCCGAGGCGAAGAACAACGCCGAGAGCCTCGCCTACGCGACCGAGAAGAGCCTCAAGGAGCACCGCGACGAGATCGACGCCGCCGAGGCCGCGACGATCGAGGGCCGCATCATGGAGCTCAAGACGGCGCTCGAGGGAGCCGACGCCGACGAGATCAAGGCGAAGACCGACGCGCTCCAGGAGGCCGCGCACAAGCTGTCCGAGGCTGTGTACGCGAAGGCGACGGCACAGGCCGCGCCGGGCGGCGGCGGCGCCCCGGGTGACGGCTCTGGCGCTGCTGCCAGTGACGACGAGGTCGTCGAGGATGCGGACTACGAGGTTGTGGGCGAGGAGAAGAAGTAGCCGTGGAGCCGACCGAGACGGTGGCTGCGGACGGAGACGCGCTGGGCGCTGCAGCGCAGTTCGAGCCCGTCGAGCGGGAGGAGCAGGAGCTCTCCCCGCTCGATGCGGCGCTCGCCCGCGTGGGGGAGGCCGAGCTCAAGCGCGACGAGTATCTCGCCGATCTCCAGCGGCTGGCGGCGGACTTCGACAACTTCCGCAAGCGGGTCGCGCGCGACCAGCAGGCGCTCGTCGCGCGCGCCGCGGAGCGGCTCGTTGCCGAGCTGATCCCGGTGCTGGACGACCTCGAGCGCGCGGTTGCCGTGGCGGCCGAGTCGGCCGAGGCGACGCTCGAGGAGGGGATGCGGATGGTGCAGCGTGCCCTCCACGGCGCGCTCGCCCGCGAGGGGCTCGAGGAGGTCGCCGTCGACGGGCCGTTCGATCCGCACCAGCACGAGGCGCTCATGCAGCAGCCGTCGGAGGCGCCCGAGGGCACGGTCATCCAGGTGCTCCAGAAGGGCTACCGCCTCGGCGACCGTGTGGTGCGGCCGGCCCGCGTGATCATCGCCGGCCCGCTGCCGCAGGCGCCGCCGTCGCAGCCGGAGCCACCGCAGGGCGCGTGATGGCGAAGAGCCTCTACGAGACCCTCGGGGTGCCGAAGAACGCTACCGCCGACGAGGTCAAGAAGGCGTACCGCTCGCTCGCGCGCAAGTGGCACCCCGACAAGAACCCTGGCGACGCCGCGGCCGAGGAGAAGTTCAAGGAGATCCAGGGCGCCTACGACATCCTCTCGGACGCCGACAAGCGCAAGCAGTACGACATGTTTGGCTCGGGCAACGGCCGCATGGGCGGTGGCGGAGCGGGCAGGCCGGGGGGCGGTGCCGGCCCCGTCATCACCGACTTCCAGTTCGGCGACCTGGGTGACATCTTCGGCGGGCTGTTCGGCAGCGGTCGAGGCGGGCGCGGCGGCGCTGCCGGGGCGGGGGCCGGAGCGCGCGGCCAGGCCCAGCGCGGCACCCGCGGCAACGACGTCGAGGTGGCGGTGAGCCTCTCGTTCGAGGACGCCCTGCACGGCGCCGAGGTGAAGATCCCGGTCGAGCTGGAGACGACCTGTGCGACCTGCACCGGAACCGGCGCGCGGCCGGGCACGACGCCTGTCATCTGCCCGGAGTGCAAGGGGCGTGGCGTCAAGGCCGAGAGCCAGGGGCTATTCGCGCTGTCGCAGCCGTGCGGGCGCTGCCGCGGCAACGGCACCGTCATCGAGTCGCCCTGCGGTCACTGTCACGGCACCGGGCGTGAGCAGCGCACGAAGCGCTACACCGTCAAGATCCCGGCCGGCGTGAAGGACGGCACGCGCATCAAGCTGAAGGAGAAGGGCGAGGCCGGCTACGGCAACGCGCCCGCCGGCGACCTCTTCGTGGTGACGCGCGTCGCCGAGTCGGATCTGTTCGAGCGGCGCGGGGCTGACCTCGTGGTCGAGGTGCCGATCACCTATCCCGAGGCGGTGCTCGGCGCGACGGTCGAGATCCCGACCCCCGACGGCTCGCGCCTCTCGTTGAAGGTGGCGCCCGGCACCGAGGACGGCAAGCTCCTGCGCGTGCGAGGCCACGGCGCACCGCAGCTCGCCCCGGCCACCGGCAAGGGCGACCTGCTGGCGCGCCTGAAGATCGTCGTCCCGGTGAAGCCGGCGAAGGCCGAGCGCGAGGCGATCGAGGCGCTGGCGAAGGCCGCCAGCTACGACCCGCGCGAGCGGCTGTTCCGGTGAGGGCGGTGACGAGCCGTGGATGACCGCCCCCGCTACATGATCAGCGTCGCCGCCGAGCTCGTCGGCATGCACCAGCAGACGTTGCGTATCTACGAGACGAAGGGGCTCGTGCGGCCGCGGCGCACGCCCGGCAACACGCGCCTCTACTCCGAGCTCGACCTCGAGCGCCTGCGTGTCATCCAGCGCCTCACCACCGACCTCGGCCTCAACCTGGCCGGGGTCGAGCGGGTGCTCCAGCTCGAGGACGAGCTGGCCCAGCTGCGGGCGCGCGTGACGCGCCTCGAGCGTGAGATGCGCGCGGCAGTCGACGAGACCCACCGCACCTATCGGCGCGACCTGGTGCCCGTGTCGCAGTCAGTCGAGCTGGTGCCGCTCCGCCTGCGGCCACGGACTCTTCGACATGATAGCACGTGACCGTGTGCTATCAGCCCACCATCCAGCCCTGGAACTGATGCAGCGATGGATTTCACCAAGCTCACACTGAAGAGCCAGGAGGCGGTGGCGGCCTCCCACGAGAGCGCGCGCAAGCGCGGCAACCCCGAGGTGCATCCCGAGCACCTGATCCTCGCCCTGCTCGAGCAGGAGCTGCCGAAGACCCTGCTCGGATCGCAGGCCGACGCCGTGCGCGCCCGTGCCGAGAGCGATCTCGCCCGGCGCGCCTCGATGACCGGTGCCGAGAACCTGCAGCCGACGGTGAGCGGCGCGTTTCGCAAGGCGCTCGATGAGGCCTTCGATGAGCTGCGTGCGCTCGACGACGAGTACGTCTCGGTCGAGCATCTGCTGCTCGCGCTGCAGGTCGTCCCCAGGGAGGAGCTGCTCGCCAAGCTGAAGGAGGTGCGCGGCGCGCAGCGCGTCACCTCGCAGGATCCGGAGGGCACCTACCAGGCGCTGGCGAAGTTCGGCCGCGACCTGACGGAGGCGGCGGAGCAGGGCAAGCTCGACCCGGTAATCGGCCGTGACGAGGAGATCCGCCGCGTCATCCAGGTGCTGTCGCGCCGCACCAAGAACAATCCGGTGCTGATCGGCGAGCCGGGCGTCGGCAAGACCGCGATCGCCGAGGGCCTCGCGCAGCGCATCGTCGCCGGCGACGTGCCGGAGGGCCTGAAAGGCCGCCGCGTGTGGTCGCTCGACATCGGCTCGCTGCTAGCAGGGTCGAAGTACCGCGGCGACTTCGAGGAGCGGCTGAAGGCCGTCCTCACTGAGATCAAGAGCGCCGAGGGCCAGATCGTCCTCTTCATCGACGAGTTGCACACGATCGTCGGCGCGGGCGCGGCCGAGGGCGCCGTCGACGCGGCGAACCTGTTGAAGCCGATGCTGGCGCGCGGCGAGCTGCGCGCGGTGGGGGCGACGACGCTCGACGAGTACCGCAAGCACATCGAGAAGGATGCGGCGCTGGAGCGGCGGTTTGCACCGATTCTCGTCGGCGAGCCGTCGGTGGCTGACACGATCGGCATCCTGCGCGGCCTCAAGGAGCGCTACGAGGCGCACCACGGCGTCGAGATCCGCGATGCCGCGCTCGTCGCGGCCGCGGTTCTCAGCGACCGCTACATCGCCGACCGCTTCCTGCCCGACAAGGCGATCGACCTGATGGACGAGTCGGCCTCGCGGCTACGCATGGAGATCGACTCGTCGCCCGTCGTGCTGGACGAGGCGGAGCGGCGCGTCCGCCAGCTCGAGATCGAGCTGGCCGCGATGGCGAAGGAGACACCCGAGGTGCGCGAGCCGCTCGAGCGTGAGCTGGTCGAAGCGAAGTCGCGCCGCGACGAGCTGGCCGCGCGCTGGTCGCGCGAGAAGGACGCCCTGCAACGTGTGGCGGAGGTGAAGCGGCGGATCGACGAGCTGAAGGGCGAGGCCGAGCGCGTCGAGCGCCAGGGCGACCTGGGTCGTGTCGCCGCGATCCGCTACGGCGAGCTGCCCGAGCTCGAGCGCGAGCTGGCGGCGCGGTCGGCTGCGGGGCCGACGGGTCAGCCGATGGTGAAGGAGGTCGTCGACGAGGACGACATCGCCGAGGTGGTCGCGCGCTGGACGGGCATCCCCGTGTCACGGCTGCTCGAGGGCGAGACGCAGAAGCTCGTGCACATGGAGGAGCGGCTGCACGACCGCGTCGTCGGTCAGCACGAGGCGGTCGAGGCCGTCGCGAACGCGTTGCGCCGGGCCCGCTCCGGCCTGCAGGATCCGAACCGCCCGATCGGCTCGTTCGTCTTCCTCGGCCCGACCGGCGTCGGCAAGACCGAGCTGGCGCGCGCGCTGGCGGTCTTCATGTTCGACGACGAGCGCGCGATGGTGCGGCTCGACATGTCCGAGTACATGGAGAAGCACTCGGTGTCGCGGCTCGTGGGCGCGCCGCCCGGCTACGTCGGCTACGAGGAGGGCGGCCAGCTGACCGAGGCGGTGCGGCGGCGCCCGTACTCGGTGGTGCTGCTCGACGAGATCGAGAAGGCCCACCCGGACGTGTTCAACATCCTGCTGCAGGTGCTCGACGACGGCCGGCTCACGGACGGGCAGGGCCGGACGGTGGACTTCCGCAACACGGTGCTGATCATGACCTCGAACGTCGGCGGCATGGAGGCGCTGCGCGACCGCTTCCGCCCCGAGTTCATCAACCGGATCGACGAGATCGTCGAGTTCTCGCCGCTCTCGCGCGAGCAGATCGGCTCGATCGTCGAGCTGCAGCTGCGCCGGCTGCGCAGCCGCCTGGCCGAGCGCGAGATCGGCATCGAGCTGTCCAATGAGGCCATGGCGGCAATCGCCGAGGCCGGCTGGGACCCGACGTACGGGGCCAGGCCGCTGAAGCGGGCGATCCAGCGGCTGGTCGAGAATCCGCTGGCGCTGCGGCTGCTCGAGGGTGACTTCGTCGCCGGCGACACCGTGCGCGCCGAGGTCGGCGAGGGTGGAGAGCTCGTCTTCCGCAAGGCGGCGGCGCCGGTCGCGGTCTAGCGGGCGACCGGGGGGTACCCCTCGGCAGGGTGCGCCGCGCTCCGCGCCGGTTCGCCGGTAACTGGCCCTACCTGCCCCGCGTGCTCAGGCGTCGAGCGGCAGCAGCGTGAAGGCGTCCCCTCCGCGGAGGGGACGCAGATTGCGGAAATGACGCTCGTCGAAGGTGGCGATGCGCGTGGTCTCGACGTGGGCGGCGAGCGCGACGAGCGAGGCGTCGGTCAGGCCGAGGGCGCTGTCGGTGTAACGGTCGGCAACGGTCACCATTTCCCCGACCGCCTGCGGCCACCACTTGACCTCGTACGCGCCGGCCGCGAGGTCGTTTCGAATCGCCGCGGCGTAGGTCGAGCCGAGGCGCCTCTCGGCGAGATAGTCCGTTTCGGCAAGCACGAGCGGCGTGGTCACCAGCTCGTCAGCGCAGCGCGAATACCACTCGGCGGCCGCCTGGTGCCACCGATCCCGGCGGTCGAGCAGCGCCGGCAGGTACAGCACCCGGTCGGCGGGCGGGAGGTCGGCGAAGCCGGCGGGCACCGACGCCGCCGCGCCGAAGTCGGCGAAGCCACCAGGCGTGTACACGACCAGGAAGCGCGCCCGCTCGGACTCGACCCGGTAGGCGTGGGGGATGCCGCGTGGCGCAAGCGCCGCCTCGCCTGCGCGCAGCGTGCTCGCGGCGCCCGGTGTGATCAGCGTCAGCTCGCCGTCGAACTCGACGATCCCGAGGCTGCCGCCGCTGTCGGCACTCGCCAGACGGATGGGTGGAGGCCGGCGAAGAACCAGAGCGGGGCGGGCGCCGGTGGCGGGCCGCGCTGCGGGCATGGAGGTAGCGGCTGAGGGCGTGGCGGTAGCGGCAGCAGGCGCCGGGACGGTCGACACGGTCACTGCCGGCTCCTCTCGTCTAAACTCCAGAGTGGAGTTCAGGCACGAGTGATAACTGCGCAATGGAGCTATGGCGAGCGACGATCTGACAACATTTTCCTACGCGATCCTGGCGCTCGTCGGCGAGGGTGGCGTCGGCCCGCACGACATCGTCCTGATGATGCGCCGCGGCACGACGTACTGGGCCGCCGCCGAGAGCCACTACTACGCCGAGCCGAAGCGGCTGGCGCGGCTGGGCTACCTCAGCGCCGAGCGCTCCCCGGGCAAGACGCGCGACCGGACGCACTACCGGCTCACCGAGCAGGGGTGCGACGCGCTGCGCGTCTGGTTCGCCGAGCCGACACCGTTCCCGCGCATCCAGGACGAGGCGGCCGTGCGCCTGGTCGCCGCGAGCATCGTCGGCGACGACGCAGCGCTGCTCGCCAGCCTCGGGGCACTGCGGGCCGACCTCGATGAGCTCGACGCCGGGCTCGACGCCTCGGTCGCCCGCGCCGAGACGCTGCCGCACCGGGCGCGCTACCTGCGGCTCGTTCACCGGCTTGGGCGGTCGATGGTGCGGGTGCGACGCGAGTGGCTGGATGACGTCGAGCGGGAGCTGGGCGCCGGGGTTGAGGCGGCCGCAGGCAGCTGGGCGCCGGGACACGGCGCTGCGCCGGCGCCGATGGGGCCGCTGCTCGTCGTCGCGGCGACGGCGGGCGAGCTGGCGGGCCTGTCGGCGGAGGCCTCGGCCCGGGTGGCCACCCTGACCTGCGGGATCGGGCCGGTGGAGGCGGCCGCGACGACGGCGCGAGCGCTCGTCGAGCTGCGGCCGCGCGCCGTGCTGCACCTCGGGATCGCCGGTGTGCGCCGCGCTGCGGGGCTGCCGCTGGGCACCCTCGTGCTGGGCACCGCGTCGGTGTACGACGACGCGGCCGGCGGCAGGCTTGTCCCGCACCGGCTGGCGCCGGACGCTGAGTTGCTGGCCGCGCTGCAGGCGGCGCTGCCGGAGGCAGTCGCGCTGGAGATCGGCACGAGCGCCCGCGTCGGTGGCGGGGCGGACGCCCCGGTCGAGGCGATGGAGGGCTTCGCAGTGCTGCGTGCGTGCACGCTGGCCGGTGTCCCTGTGGTCGAGCTGCGCGCCATCTCCAATGAGATCGAGGAGCCCGACCGCGCACGCTGGGACTTTGCAGGCGCGCTCGCCGTGCTCGCCGCCGCGCTGCCGCGGGCGGTCGAGGCGCTACCCGGGCCCTGACCGGTACCGTTGCCGCGATGGGCCGCCCGCGCTACCCGCAGCACGACGTGCCGCCACCCCCGCCGCTCCCGCCCGAGACGAGGACGGTCGGTCAGGTAGTGGGCGAGAGCGTGAAGTTCTATCGCGACAACTTCATCCCGTCGCTGTCGCTCGGCCTGGGCGCAGCGCTCACCGGGATCGGCGTCGCGGCGCTGCACGGTTGGCTGCAGTTCGTCTACCTGATCGGCGTCGGCGGCCTGCTGATGACGGCTTCGTTCATCGCGGCGACCGTCCTCGTGCGCGACCTAGACGTCGACCGCCGCCGTGTCCTCGTGGCACTCGTTGCCGGCGTCCTCGTCTACCTGCCGGCACCGATTTTGATCCAGATCTGGCTTCTGCCCGGCGTCGCCTGGCTCGCCCTCGTCGGGCTGGCGGTGCCGGCGATCCTGGTCGAGGGCATTGGCGTCGGTGCGGGCGTGCGCCGGGCGGTCAGGCTTGCTCGGGCGGACTTCGTCCACGTGCTCGGCTCGCTCGCCACGCTCGTTATCCTCTCGTTCCTGTTCAGCTGGGTGCTCTACTTCCTGCTGCGCAGCCAGGGCGAGGCCGTGCGCAACGTCGCCGCCTTCTTCTCGCTGCTCGTGATCTCGCCACTGCTCTTCATCGGCTCGGCCATCCTCTACGGCGACCAGTGCGCCCGCCTCGCCTCGGGCTTCACCCGCGCGCAGCGGATCAGCGCCCGCCGCGAGCATCTTCGCACCGCGCCGCGCGCCGTCGTCGCCACCAGGCTCGGCCGGGCACCGCGTGGCCGCCGGCCCAAGGCCGAGTAAGCTCGCTCTCAAGCCATCCGAGGAGGATTCATGCCGACCTACATCATGCTCTCGACGCTCACGGCGCAGGGCCGGCAGACCCTGATCGCCAACCCGGAGCGGCTGCGCGCGGTCAACGAGGACGTTGCCGAGCTCGGCGCGACCGTGCTGCACCAGTGGGCGACCCTCGGCCCGTTCGACTTCGTGAACATCGTCGAGGCACCCGACGCGGCGACGATCGCACGGGTGTCGGCGGTGCTCGGTGCGCGCGGCAGCGCGAAGTTCGAGACGTACGAGGCGATGGACGTCGGCGCGCTGCTCGACGCGTTCGAGTAGCGGGGCGCGGGGCGAGACGCGGCGCGGCGCGGCGGCTCGCCCTCCCGGCTCAGCCGTCTGCGTAGGCCGCCGCGACCTCTCCGGCCAGCGCTGCGTTGCCCACGATCAGGTCGCGGTTCGCGCGCAGGGTGCGGCCCCCGGAGTTTGCGTGGAGGAACGAGAGGACGTAGGGCGTGACGGCGGGGCCGCGCACCTCCTCTGCAGCCGCCCGTGACAGCGCCTCGGCGATCAGCGACTCGGTGTCGTCGAGGCTCTCGTCCGGTGGCCGGGCGAGCAGCAGCGCCGCCCGGCCGAGCGCCCAGTGCGCGCGGGCGACGACCGCCGCCTCGAGCGCGCTCTCGACCCGGGCCGACACCGGCGGGCCGCCACGCGCGGCGTAGAAGAGCGGCAGCTCGTCCGTCCGCCAGCCCAGGACGGGGATCGAGAGGGTCTCCAGCAGCTCGGCCGTGGCGGGCACGTCGAGCAGCGACTTGATCCCCGAGGAGACGACGAGCGCGCGCACGTGGGCCAGCTCGCCGAGGTCGGCCGAGACGTCGGGCGGGTGCGGGAAGCCGCGGTGCACGCCGCCGAGGCCGCCGGTTGCGAGGAAGCGGATGCCGGCGACGGCGCAGACGGCGAGCGTGCCGCCCACCGTGGTCGCGCCCAGGGCGCGCTGCGCGATGCACGGAGCGAGGTCGCGTGGGCCGAGCTTGCGGGCGGAGGCGCCGTCGGCGTCGAAGCGCTCGAGCTCGGCGGGGGAGAGACCGACCCGGACGAGGCCGTCGACGACGCCGATCGTCGCGGGCACAGCACCGCTCGCGCGCACCGCATCCTCGGACGCGCGGCCGACGGCGGCGCCCTCGCCGGTCGGGAAGCCTTGCGCGATCAGCGTCGTCTCCAGGGCCACCAGCGGAGCGCCGTCATGGAGGGCAGTGGCCACCTCCTCGGAGAGGCGCAGCGGCCAGGCGGGGGTGGTCGGCGGCATCATGCGGGCATCGCGCCGAGCGTAGCGACACAGCGGGCGGCCGCGGCGAGGCCGCGCTGCGCTGCCTCGTCTAGGGTGCGGCCCAGCAGGAAGCCGGCGGCGAAGGCGTCGCCGGCGCCGGTCGTGTCGACCACGGTGGTGGGGTGCGCCGGCAGCTCGAGCCGCTCGCCGTCACGCACCACGACGCAGCCGCGGGCGCCGCGCTTGAGTACCCAGCCTGGCGCGGGCGGCTCGCCGAGGGTAGCGTGCTCCTGCTCGTTGCCGAGGACGATGTCGGGCGCAACCCGGGCCAGGCGTGCCCGGAACTCGTCGCAGCCGAGGTCGTGGATGAGGGCCGCCGAGGAGAGGTCGACGCTGACAAGGGCGCCACCGGCGCGCGCCATGTCGACGGCGGCGAGGGCGGCGTCGAAGTGCGGCCGCCGCAGCAGGGCGTAGCCGGAGAGGTGCAGGGCGCCGCTGCCCGCAAGCCAGGCCGGATCGGTCTCGGCGGGCGTGAGCTCGGGCGAGCAGCCGCGGTCGGAGAGCATCGTCCGCTCGCCATCGGGCTCGACCACCGACACCACCATCCCGGTGCGTCCGTCCGCTGCCACCGGCCCGACCACCTCGACGCCGTAGGCCGCTAGGGCTCCGGCGGCGTCCCCGCCGCGCTTGCCGATGAAGCGGGCCTGCGCGCCCAGCGTCGCCGCCCACGCCGCCACGTTGGCCGCCTGGCCGCCGGGGGTGCTGCGGGTGACGGCCGGTGCGTCATCGCCGCGCGTGAAGGGCCGGTCGAGCCGGACGATCGTGTCGAGCAGCAGGTCGCCGAGGGTGCAGAGCAGCACGGCGTCCATCGTCGCAGCAGGCACGGAGGTCTGCTCCTCCCGCCTACACTTTCGGGTGTGCTGACCGACCCCGACCGGCGCAAGCGGATGAAGGCGCTGCTGATCGGCGGCGTGGTCGGCGCGTCGGCCGCGCTCGCGGCGGCGCGGCGGCACAGGCCTGCCCCGCTGCAGCAGCGCCCGCGCCCTCCCGGGCTGGCCGCGTTCGAGGATGCCCCGTGCTACCGCGAGGCGCGTGAAGGCGACCGTGCCCCGCGCTGAGCCAGCTGGGCCTGCGCCTGCCGGATCGTGTGGGCGTTGATGTCGGCGTCGCCGATCTGGAGTTCCCTGCCGACCTTCTCCGCCGCGGCCGCCAGCTCGAGGTAGCGCTCCGGCGTTCCTGCGCGCTCGCGGGTGCGCAGCACGAGGAA
>CANFDS010000042.1 GCA_947445525.1 Actinomycetota bacterium
TCCATACGAACGCTAACCGGATCGCCTCAGGCTTAACGTCCGCGCAAAGAACGAGGGCCCCATGCGGGGCCCTCGATTCCGGTAGCTAGCCTGGAGTAGTAGGGACGCTTCCGGCCGTTACTGGCGGCGCAGTTCGCGAGCCCCGACGCTGGCTAGGCGATTTCCCCGTAGGGTCAGGGGCACGCCCCTACCGGCTAGCACCTCCACTGCCCGTACACTCAGAATCCATCAAGTCCGGACCACCTCCTTTCCGCGGTGCGCGCATCATAGACCAGCGGACAGGACGGACGAAACCTCGAGGCCCCGGTCGAGGGGCAGCGTGACGCTCTCGAGCGTCGGATCGGCCTGCCGCGCGGCCGCGTAGAGCGCCAGCGGGTCGGGGTGGGAAAGGATGTTGTCGGCGACGACGACCGCGCCCAGCTCGAGCAGGGGCCGCACGAGGCCGAACAGCCGCTCGTAGTCATCCTGCTCGGAGTCGAGGAAGACGAGGTCGAACGGCCCGGCGAGCCCGGCCAGCGTGGCGTGAGCATCGCCCTCTGCCAGCTCGGCCCAGTCGTCGAGGCCGGCGTCACCGATGGTGCGTCGCCAGGCCTCGCACTTCAGCGGATCGAGCTCGAGCGAGAGCACGCGGCCACTAACGGTGCGCGCGCCGGCGGCGAGCCACGCGGTCGAGTACCCGCGCGAGCCGCCGATCTCGAGGATCCGCGTCGAGTTGCCGGAGACGACGAGCGAGAAGAGGAACTGCCCCGTCGTGCGCGCCACCTGCCGGGAGCGCTGCGCCGACGGCAGGCCGGCAGCGCGCTCGGCGGCGTCCTCGGCCTCGAGGCGGGCGAGCACCGCAGTGACGCGCTCGTCGATCACCGGTCAGGGGATCTCGACGACGACGTCGCCGGCGACGATCTTCACCGGGTACGTGTCCACGGGGATGTACGCCGGCAGCGTCAGCGCGCGGCCGGTACGGATGTCGAAGTTGGCGCCGTGGCGCGGGCAGACGACGACGCAATCGTCCGTGTCCCAGTCGCCCTCGCACAGCGGCCCGTCGTCGTGCGAGCAGCGGTCCTCGATGGCGAAGAGCTCGCCGCCCGCGTTGAAGACGCCGATCGGCAGGTAGGGCGCGGCTTCGAACACGCGGACGGTGCCCGGCGGGAGCTCACTCAGCGGGCAGACGCGGACGTCGGCCACTAGATGGTTGAGGCCACGAAATGGCCTGTTTCGGGGCGTGAGCTGGCCGCTCTGGGGCGTTCCGGCGTGCCGGCGGCGCTGGCAGAGCCAGCGGGGCCGGCACGCCGGGGCACAGCGGACGGTTGGTGGGGCCCGGCTGCGCCGGGCCGTGCCGGCCGAGAGCGGCCCAGACGCGTCAGGTCGCGCATCCAGACACGCGATTTCGTGGCATCAATCATCTAACGGAGCTCCAGGTCGTCGAGGCCGGCCCACTCCTCGGGGAGCGGCGTGCCCTTCGCCCGGTGCAGGGCGACCTTTAGCACGCCCAGCCCGAGCAGCGCGCACTTCAGCCGCACCGGCGTCAGCGGGATGCCGATCTCCTCGAGCAAGGCCTCCTTCGGCAGCACGGCCACGTCGGCGGCGCGCTTCCCGACCACGAGCTCCATCAGCATCGAGGTGGCCGCCTGGCTGATCGCGCAGCCGCGGCCGGCGAAGCGCAGGTCGGAGATCGTCTCGCCGTCCTCGCCGAAGACGAGCGTGATCGTGACCTCGTCGCCACACAGCGGGTTCTGGCCCTCCGCGCAGGCGTCGCACGGATCGAGTGTCCCGTGATGGCGCGGGCTCTTGTAGTGGTCGAGGATGACCTCGCGGTAGAGCTGGTCGAACTCGCCGGTGCTCATCCGAGCTTCCGCTGGACGAGGTGGAGGCCGTCGACGAGCCGGTCGATCTCCTGCTCGGTGGTGTAGAGGTAGAAGCTCGCCCGGTTCGTGGCGATGAGGTCGAAGCGGCTCATCAGCGGCTGGGTGCAGTGGTGGCCGGCGCGGATGCAGACGCCCTCGAAGCCGAGCACCTGGGCGACGTCGTGGGGGTGGATCTCGCCGAGGTTGAAGGCGACGACGCCCGAGCGGCGCTCCGGCGGCGGCCCGTAGAGGGTGATGCCGGGCACCTCCGGCAGCCGCTCCAGCGCGTACCGCAGCAGCCGCTGCTCGTGCTCCTCGATCGCATCGAGGCCGATCGCATTCAGGTAGTCGATGGCGAGGCCGAAGCCGTACGCCTCGGCGATCGGCGACGTGCCGGCCTCGAACTTGGCGGGCAGCTCGCCCCACGTCGTGCGCTCGCGCGTGACCTTGCGGATCATGTGCCCGCCCAGGTTGAAGGGCGCCATCCGCTCGAGCAGCGCGGCGCGCCCCCAGAGCGCGCCCACCGAGGTGGGGCCGCAGAGCTTGTGCGCCGACAGCGCGAGGAAGTCGCAGCCCAGCGCCTGCACGTCGATGGCCCGGTGCGGCGCCGCCTGCGCGGCGTCGACGAACGAGATCGCCCCCTGCTCGCGCGCCCACGCGGTGAGCCGCTCGACCGGGTTGACCGTGCCGAGCGAGTTCGAGATGTACCCGATGGCGACGGCCTTCACCGTGCCCAGCGCCGCGATGCGGTCGAGGTCGTCGAGCAGGAGCTCGCCGGCGTCGTCCACCGGGATCGTCGTGAACAGGGCGCCGGTGCGCTGCGCCACGTACTGCCAGGGCACGAAGTTGGAGTGGTGCTCGAGGTCGGTCGAGACGACGACGTCGCCGGGGCCGAGGTTGTCGAGGCCCCAGGCATAGGCGACGAGGTTGATGCCCTCGGTCGTGCCGCGCGTGAAGATCACCTCGCGCGCCGACGGGGCCTTGAGGAACGCGCGCACCTTCTCGCGGGCGCCCTCGTAGCCGTCCGTGGCGCGCTCCGCGAGCGCGTACACGCCGCGATGCACGTTCGCATAGGAGTGCGCGTAGAAGTGGGCGAGGCCGTCGATCACCTGGCGCGGCTTCTGCGCGCTGGCGGCGGAGTCGAGATACGCGAACGGCAGGCCGTCGACCAGCTCCTCGAGGAACGGGAAGTCGGTACGCACCGCGGCAACATCGAGCTCGGGGCGGGCGGTCACGGCCATGTGGCCATGGTAGCCGAGGCCCCCCGGCAGGCGCGCTGCGCGGCCCGGGGTGCAGGAGGGCGCCGTGGCGGGCGGGCGGGCGAGCGGCCGGGCGCGACGCGCCTACTCCCCGGGGCCGCGCCGTGCCAGTTAGGCTCGCCCGATGCCTGTCCTGCTGGCACTGGTCTCGGCCGCGCTCTTCGGGGCGCTCACCGTGATGATGCGCGTGGCCCTGTCGCGCTCGGACGCGCCCGGGCTCGGTGCGGTCGTGATGAACGGCGCCGCGCTGCTCGTCGCGCTCGTGGTGGCGCTGCCCGGGGCCGGCGACTGGGGCTCCGCGGACCTGACCACGGTCGGCTGGATCGCGCTGGCGGGGGCGCTGGCGCCGGGCCTCGCAGGCGTCCTCTACACGCGGGCGGTGCGGGCGGCGGGCGCGTCGCGCACGGTGATCGTGTTCGGGATGGCCCCGCTCGTGGCCGTCGGGATCGCGCTCGTCGCGCTGGACGAGCCGGTCAAGACGGGCCTCGTCGTGGGCACGGTGCTCATCGTCGGCGGCGGTCTGGCACTGGCCTTCGAGCGCGACCGGCCCGCGCACTTCCGCCGGTCGGGCATCCTCATCGCCATCGGGTGTATGAGCATGTTCGCGGCGCGCGACAACGTCACGCGCTGGAAGCTGAGCGGCGCCGACGCGTACATAACGCCGAGCCTCGCCGTCGTTATCTCGCTGGCCGCCGGCACGGCGGTGGCGCTCATCGCCACGCCCGACCGCAGCCCGCGCCGGCTGTTCCGGGCCGGAGCGCTCCCATTCGTACCGACCGGGATCCTCTTCGGCGCCTCGTACGTCGTGCTGTTCGAGGCGTACGCGCGTGGTCGCGTCAGCGTGGTCTCGCCGATCGTCGCCACCGAGACGCTGTTCGGCGTGGTGCTGGCGGCGGTGTTCCTGCGCCGTAGCGAGCTGGTCGGGCCGAAGCTGCTGGTGGGCGCCGCGCTGGTCGTCGCCGGCAGCGCCCTGATCGGCGTGTTCCGCTAGCGAGCCGACTGCCCGGGGCCTGCATCCGGCGCAGAGTACGATCGGAGTGGATGAACGTCGGACGCCCGAGGCGGCCGAGTACCTGCGCAGCGGCGCGAGCAGGCGCCGGGCTCGCCGCCGCCGCCGCGCTCGCGCGCGGCGCACCGCCCGCGTCACAGGCGGCGCCCCCGCTGGAGATCGCGTACCTGTTCAGGTCGCCGAGCGGCAACGTCGGCTGCTGGGCTGGCACCCCGCGCGGAGCGCTGCGAGCGGGCAAGCCCACCGGCGGCTGCACATTCCGCCCCGAGCAGGGCTACCAGTCGGTCGACATCAGCCGCGCCCCGGTGCTCGCGTACGGGTGCTCGCGGGCCCTGCCCGCTCGCGAGGTCGTCTGCCGCAGCGAGCGGCCGGGCGTCACCTGCACCAACCGTTCGGGCCACGGCTTCTTCCTCAGCCGCGAGTCGATCCGGATCTTCCGAGCGCCCGGCTCCCTCGCCGTGAGCGGCCACCGCGACAAGAGGCGGCTACCGTCGTAGCGAGGCGGCGGGAAGGCACCGCGGAGGCTCACTCCGCATGCTGCCTTCCCGCCCCCTCCGACTAGTGCGGGATGCGAGCTTCGAGCGCGTCGCCGAGCGCGTTGCGCACGTGCTCGATCTCGATGCGGTCGAGCACGTCCTGGAAGAAGCCGCGGACGATCATCCGCTCGGCCTCGTGGCGCGAGAGGCCCCGGGCCATCAGGTAGAAGAGCATGTCGCGGTCGACCTGGCCGAGCGTCGCGCCGTGCGTGCAGCGGACGTCGTTGGCCATGATCTCGAGGCCCGGGATCGAGTCGGCGTGCGCGGTCTTCGACAGCAGCAGGTTGCGGTTCTGCTGGTAGGCGTCGGTCTTCTGCGCGTCCTTCTCGACGCGGATCATGCCGCGCCACACCGTGCGCGCCTCGTCGCGGAGCGCGCCCTTGAAGGCGAAGTCCGACGTCGTGTTGGGCGCGATGTGCTCCTGGAACGTGTCGTAGTCGAGGTGCTGCGTGCCGTCGGCGAAGTACGCGCCAGTGACGCGCGAGGTGGCGCCGGGGGCGGCCAGGTCGTTCTGGATCCGCACCTTGCCCTTCTTCGAGCCGAACCCGCCGGCGACCCAGTCGAGCTCGGCGTCGCGGCCGACCTTGCCGTGGTGCGACGCGAAGTGCCAGGTCTGCTGCGAGAGGTTCTGGATCGAGACGTACTCGAGCCGCGCGCCCTGCTCGACGACGAGCTCGACAACCGCGTTCGAGTAGCTCGACAGCTGCGGCGACGTCGACGAGTACTCCTCGATCAGCGTGAACCTGCTGCCGGGATCGGCGATCACGAGCATGCGGAAGAAGAGCGACCCGCCCTCGATCGTGTTGACCACTTTCACGTACAACGGCGCGTCCAGGACGACACCCTGCGGTACGTGCACGAGCAGGCCATGCGTCCAGAGCGCGGCGTTGTGGGCGGCAAACTTCTCGTCGGCGCCGACGAGCGAGCCGAGCAGCGCATGATCGGGTGGGAGCGGCGCGAAGGTGATCCCTGCGGGCGCCCGCTCGACGATGAGGCCGGTCTCGGTGACCGTTGCGAGCGCGGCGACGGCGATGTCGAGCAGCGGGTCGTGCGTCACCGCCGCGGCCGGCCCGGTCGCCGCGAATGCTGCCGGGTCGAACCCGGCCAGGTCGGTGAACCGCCAGGCCTCGTCCTTCAGCGTCGGTGCCGGCAGCTCGGCGTAACGGGCTGCACCCTCGGCGTGCGAGAGGCCCGTCGCGCTAGCCAACCGAGCCCTCCATCTGCAGCTGGATCAGCCGGTTCAGCTCGACGGCGTACTCGAGCGGCAGCTCCTTGGTGATCGGCTCGATGAAGCCCGAGACGATCATCGCGGAGGCCTCCGCCTCGGACAGGCCGCGGCTCATCAGGTAGTAGAGCTGCTCCTCGCCGATCTTCGAGACGGTCGCCTCGTGCCCGATGGTGACGTCGCTCTCGTCGATCTGGATGTACGGGTACGTGTCCGAGCGCGACTCCGGGTCGAGGATCAGCGCGTCGCAGACGACCTTGGACTTCGAGCCGTGCGCACCCTTGGCAACCTCGAGCAGGCCGCGGTAGCCGGCACGGCCGCCGTCCTTGGAGATCGACTTGGAGGTGATCACCGACGACGTGTTCGGTGCGACGTGGACGACCTTGCCGCCCGCGTCCTGATGCTGCCCGGTGCCGGCGAAGGCGATCGAGAGGATCTCGCCGTGGGCGCGCTCGCCCATCAGCCAGACGGCCGGGTACTTCATCGTCAGCTTCGAGCCGAGGTTGCCGTCGACCCACTCCATCGTCGCGTCCTCGTAGGCCACGGCCCGCTTGGTGACGAGGTTGAAGACGTTGTTCGACCAGTTCTGGATGGTCGTGTAACGGCAGCGCCCGCGCGGCTTGACGACGATCTCGACGACCGCCGAGTGCAGCGAGTCCGACGAGTAGATCGGCGCGGTGCAGCCCTCGACGTAGTGCACGTAGGCGTCCTCGTCGACGATGATCAGCGTCCGCTCGAACTGGCCCATGTTCTCGGCGTTGATGCGGAAGTACGCCTGCAACGGCTGCTCGATACGCACCCCCGGCGGGACGTAGATGAACGAGCCACCCGACCACACGGCCGTATTGAGCGCCGAGAACTTGTTGTCGTTCGCCGGGATGATCGTGCCGAAGTACTGCTTGACGATCGCCTCGTGCTCGCGCAGCGCACCGTCCATGTCGAGGAAGATCACACCCTGGTCCTCAAGCGACTTCTTCAGGCTGTGGTAGATCACCTCGGACTCGTACTGCGCCCCCACACCGGCGAGGAACTTCCGCTCCGCCTCCGGGATGCCGAGCTTGTCCCAGGTGTTCTTGATCTCGGGCGGGAGATCCTCCCAGGACTTGACCTGGCTCTCGATCGGCTTGATGTAGTAGTAGATGTTGTCGAAGTCGATCTCGCCGACGTTCCCGCCCCAGTCGGGCAGCGGGCGCGCGTAGAAGTAGTCGAGCGCCTTCAGGCGCGCCTTCAGCATCCACTCCGGCTCGCTCTTGTGGGCGGAGATCGCCTCGACGATCTCGCGGTTGAGACCGCGCGTCGACTTGAACGAGTAGTTCTCCTCCTCGTGGAACCCATACTTGTAGTCGCTGCGGATCCCGGCGACAACCTCGGTCTCGTACGTGCTCATGCGCGGGTCTCCTTTATGCCGGCTGCGGCAGGAACGCCGCGTAGCCCTCGGCTTCGAGCTTGTGGGCGAGCTCGGGCCCGCCCTCCTCGACGATCCGACCGTCCACGAACACGTGGACGTAGTCGGGGGTGATGTAGTTGAGAATGCGCTGGTAGTGCGTGATCACGAGGGCGCCCATCTCGGGGCCGACGAGCTGCTTCACGCCGCCCGCGACGATGCGCAGCGCGTCGATGTCGAGCCCGGAGTCGGTCTCGTCGAGCACTGCCATTCGCGGCTTCAGCATCGCCATCTGGAGGATCTCGATCCGCTTCTTCTCGCCACCGGAGAAGCCATCGTTGAGGTACCGCTGCGCCATCTCGCGCGAGACCTCGAGCTTCTCCATCGCCGCCATCAACTCCTTGCGGAACTCGGGGATCTTGATCGGGTCGTCGACGCCGCCGTTCTTCGCCTTGCGCACCGCGTTGATCGCCGAGCGCAGGAAGCTGGTGACGGTGACCCCGGGGATCGCATGTGGGTACTGGAACGCGAGGAAGATGCCGCGCTGAGCGCGCTCATCGGCCTCCAGCTCGGTCACGTCGACGCCGTCGAGTAGGATCTGGCCCTCGGTGATCTGATACGCCGGGTGCCCCATCAGAGCGTGCGCGAGAGTGGACTTACCCGATCCGTTCGGCCCCATGATCGCGTGGATCTCGTTGGTGTTGATCGTCAGATCGACGCCCTTGACGATCGGGCTGCCGTCCTCGAGGGCAACGTGCAGGTTCTTCAGTTCCAGGAGTGACACAGTTACGAGATTCCTCTCCGATACGTCGGATGCCGAGGTTCGTCCACCTTTCGCCCAGATTCTACCCGGACCGCACCAGTCAGAACGCAGCCGCCCGACACACTATTACTCGCGCGCGCGCCCGCGCAGGTAATGCGAAGTTCCGCTGCTATCCTCGCTGTATGCCCGGCTGGCTCTCCCCCTGGGAACTGCTCATCCTGCTGGCCGTCGTCCTGCTGGTGTTCGGGCCGAAGCGGCTGCCGGAGATGGGCCGCTCGCTGGGGAAGGGGATGCGCGAGTTCAAGAACTCGCTGACGGGCAAGGAGGACGCGACGCCTCCGCTCGTCGAGCCAAACGTGACGGAGGCGCCCGAGACGCCGGCCCGGCGTACCGACTCCGCTCCGCACGACCGCGACGCCGTCGGCTAGACCCTTGTCGGCCCCCCCTCGCGCGCCGCAGGTGATCTCGGCGGACTGGGTGCTGCCGATCGACGCGCCGCCGATCGCCGACGGCGCCGTCGTGATCGAGGACGGACGCATCGCCGCCGTCGGCACCGCCGCCGCGCTCGGTAGCGGCCACCACTACGCGGACGCAGCGATCCTGCCCGGCTTCGTCAACTGCCACACCCATCTCGAGTACGCCGTCTACGCCGGCTTCGGCGATGCCCTCGACTTCGGCGACTGGCTGCAGGTGCACATCGCACGCAAGCGCCGGCTCGACTGGGACGACACCGTTGCGATCGCACGCCTCGGCGCCGCCGAGTGCCTCGGCTCCGGGGTCACCACTGTCGGCGACGCAAGCTACTCCGGCGCAGCCGCCGTCGCCTGCGCCGAGCTCGGCTTGCGGGCCATCGTCCACCTCGAGGTATTCGGAGCCGGCGCCGACGGGCTCGCCCGCTTTGACGAGCTGCACGCCCGCATCGAGGGCTCGCTCTCTGACCGGGTGCGGCTGGGCGTCTCGCCGCATGCGCCGTACACCGCTGGCGAGGAGCTGTACCGCGCCGCCGCCGCTCTCGGCCTGCCCATCGCGACCCACCTCTCCGAGAGCCCGGCCGAGCTAGAGTGGCTCCTCGCCGGCACAGGCCCCTGGCAGTCGCTGCGGGAGTTCCTGCAGCCGCCGCTCGGTGAGTCGGGCATCCGCCGGCTGGCCCGGGCAGGGCTGCTCGGCCCGCGCCTCGTGGCAGCCCACTGCGTCCAGGTCGACGCCGAGGAGATCGAGCTGCTGCGCGCCGCTGACGTCGCCGTCGCGCACTGCCCCCGGTCGAACGCGTTGCTGGGGTGCGGCACCGCGCCGCTCACCGATTTGCTCGCGGCCGGCATTCGCGTCGGGCTCGGCACCGACAGCCCGGCATCGACGCCGTCTTTCGACATGTTCGACGAGCTGCGCACTGCAGTGCTGACGGCACGAGCCCGGGAGCGGCGACCGGACGCGCTCACGGCCACGGAAGCCCTTGCGCTGGCCACGCTCGGCTCGGCGAGCGCCCTCGGCCTCGAGGGCGAGATCGGCTCCCTGACGCCGGGGAAGCGCGCCGACATCACCGTCGTCGGCCTGGCCGGAAGCCCCTACCACCCGTGGGAGGATCCGACCGCCGCGGTCGTGTTCGGCGGGTCGCCGCAGCGTGTCCTCGCGACGGTCGTCGGCGGGGATGTACGCTACGCGCCAGGTGAATTGAGATGGCGAGAGGTGCAGCAAACCGCAACAAGGTCGCGAAGCCTGATGCTTCGCCGCCAAAGCACACCCCTCCGGGGCGTAGTTCCGCTGCCGCCGAGATAGAGAGCCAGCTCTTCTTCTCGCGCATCCGGCGTCGCGCGAAGTGGGTCTTCGTCTTTCTCGCCGTCGTCTTCGTCGGCAGCTTCGTGCTCTTCGGCGTCGGCTCCGGCTCGGGCGGTCTCGGCGACATGCTCAACGGCGGGTCGATCTTCGGTGACGGCAACAGTAGCGGCAGGTCGTCGACCCCGGGCATCCGCAAGGCCCAGAAGCTCGTTGACCAGAGCCCGAAGGATCCGGCGGCCTACCGTGCACTGGCCACTGCCTACCAGGCGGCCGGCAAGCCCGACAGCGCTATCGCACCGCTCCTCAAGTACTCCGCGCTGCGCCCGAAGGACTCCGACGCGCTGCTCGAGCTCGCGGCTCTCTACGGCGGCACGGCCAGCCGGCTCACGACGAGCGCGCAGGTGCAGCAGCAGCTCCCGCTCGTGCAGGGCGGCAGCGCATTCAAGCCCGACTCACAGACCGAGCTCGGCAAGGCCCTCGCCGCCGATCAGATCGCCGACTCCGCGCAGACGGCGCTTTCGACGAGGATCAGCGACCTCTACACCCGGGTCAACAAGGCGTACGCCGATCAGGTGGGGGTCTACAAGCAGCTCGTCGCGCTCGACCCGCAGGACGGCAACCTGCTCGTCCAGCTGGCAAACGCCCAGCAGCAGACGGGCGACACGGCTGGCGCCATTGCGTCGTACAGGTCCTTCCTGAAGATCTCCCCTGACGACCCTCTCGTCGACGCGGTCAAGCAGCAGCTGAAGTCACTCGAGCCAGGCGCACAGGTTCCCGCCACAGGCTCCAACGGCAGCGGTTAAACTCCCCGGCCGAGGAGGGACGTGAACCAGGTGAGCTTCGACATCAGCAGCGATCGCCACGGCCGCGCAGGCGCTGTCACCGCCGGCGGCGCCGCGAGCGTGCGCTCCCCGGGCGTCGGATCCGCTCCCGGTTGCGTCGGACGCAGCATCATGCGACTCTTCCGTACCACCGGGCCCGCTCGGCCCTTCCCACCCCATGAGACACTCGCCGCCTCCCTCCGCCACGAGCCCCGTCCCGTAGCCGCATGATGCGTCGCAAAACACTCATCGCTGTCGCGCTCGCTGCGGTCTTGATCCTCGTGGCCGCAGGCTGTGGCACAGGCGGACTCGGCAACCGGAAGGCCGACAAGGCCCTGGGTAAGGAGCTGTTCACGTCCAAGTGCGCAGCCTGCCACGTGCTCGCGGACGCCGGCGCAGTGGGCATCTCCGGGCCGAACCTCGACGACGCCTTCGCCGAGGTGCGCAAGCACGGCTTCAAGGAGAGCACGATCTTCGAGGTCATCGACAAGCAGATCAAGTATCCGACCGGCCGTGCCCTGTACGACCCGGAGCGCGAGATCCATGTGAACGGCCCCCTGCCGACGGTGCAGATGGAGCCTGACATCGTCAAAGGCGGCGATCGGGAGGCTGTAGCGGCCTACGTCGCGTCCGTGGCAGGGCTGCCAGTCAAGGGCGGCGGCGGCGGCAAGATCGTGTCGACCGACGGCAAGGAGCTCTTCGCACAGGCCGGTTGCGGCGCCTGTCATGCGTTCAAGGACGCCGGCTCGAGTGGCGCCATCGGCCCCAACCTCGACGCCACGATGCCCTCCAGGGCTGTCGTCGTCCAGCGTGTCACCAACGGCAAGGGCGCAATGCCCTCGTTCAAGGGCAAGCTCGACGACGACCAGATCGGCGCTGTCGCCGACTACGTCTCCGGTTCGGCCGGCAAGTAGGTCTATCGGCCGGGCCGCCCGGGCCGCCCGGTCACCCGGTCAGCAGCTCGAACACGAGCTCGAGGCCGTCCTCATCGTCCCACTGCTCGCCGCAACGGGTGAAGCAGAGCCGGGCGATCACCGCCAGCGACGGCGCGTTGTCCGGCGCCACCGATGCATAGAAGTGCCGGACGTCATGCACGTGCGTGGCCCACGCGATGAGCGCGGCAACGGCCTCAGTCGCGTAGCCGCGGCCGCGATGGGCCGTGAAGATCGTGTATCCAACCTCGAGTGCTCCGGCCGTGCCCGGGCCGTTCACGCCCGGCGGCCCGTGAAAGCCCGCATGCCCGGCGAGCACGCGGACGGGGGTGTCCGCCGCAACGACTACGCCGCGCACCCACTGGGCTCTGCTCGGATCGGCCTCCTGCTGCTCCCGCCGGCTGCGCAGGAAGCCTGCATCGTGCGCGTCGGGCCACCCGTCGGGCGCCGACAGCCCGATGCTCTCCACTGCACCGTCCAGCAGCGCGGTGATCACCGCTGGATCGAGCGGAGCGAGCTCCAGCCGTGACGTCGGAATCGACGCGAGCACGGAGCCCACCCTCTAGATCCCTGTACCTGGGCGCCGCGTGGGCCGGCGCCGCCGGCGGCGCCGTCTCGGCCCGCCTGCTCCGAAGTAGAACCGCGCCAGGGCGAGCCCGCCGACGACGAGCAGCGGCACCGCCAGGTATACCCCGGCAAAGCGGGCGGCCAGCGCGACGACGATCGCAATGCCGCCGACCCAGACCAGCAGAGCGAAGGCGTCTGCCTCGCTCCGGAGCGGGTTGCGGGGAGGAGGCTGCTTCGTCAGATGATGTAGACGGTGATGAAGACGATGATCCACATCACGTCGACGAAGTGCCAGTAGATCCCGGGGATCTCGAGACCGTGATGGTGCTCGGGGCTGAAGTGGCCCCGGAAAGCCCGGGCAGTGGCAGCCGCGAGCAGCAGCAGGCCGATGATGACGTGGAAGCCGTGGAGGCCGGTGAGCCCGTAGAAGGTACTCGCGAAGGCGCTGTCGCCCGGCGCGAAGCCAATGCGCGAGTACTCCCGCGCCTGTGTGACGACGAACGTGATGCCCATCAGCAGGGTCAGCACGAGCCCGGCCTGCATGCCAACGCGGTCGTTCTTCTTGATGCTGGAGAGCGACCAGTGCATGGTAAAGCTCGACGTCACGAGGACGATCGTGTTCATGCCCGCGACGTAGATCGGCAGATGGCTGCCGGTCGGCGGCCAGTTTGGTGCCTCGTTGACGACGCGGACGAAGAAGAGCGCGGCGAAGAACGCGCCGAACAGCATCATCTCGGAGCCGATGAAGAGGAGCATGCCCAGGATGGTCTGAGGCATCCGCGAGCTCAGGTGCAGCGCAGGCGGGTGCTCACCACCGTGGTGGTCGTTGCTGTGTGCTTCGGCGTGGGCGCTCATCGTGTCAGCTCCTCAGCCTGGTCAGTGGGCGGCGACTTCGTCGGGGGCGTGCACGGAGCCGCCGTTGAGGACGGCGTGTCGTGCTCCCTTGACACCGTACTCGTACGGATGGCCGACAACCGTCGGGATCTCGTCGAAGTTAAAGAGCGGCGGCGGGGAGCTGACGAGCCACTCCAGCGTCAGCGCGTTCCACGGGTTGGCGCCGGCCTTCGGGCCACGGATCCAGCTGTCGATCATGTTGTAGAGGAACACCAGTGTGGAGGCGCCGAGCGCGAACGACGCGATCGAGATGATGAGGTTCCAGCTGCCGTACTCGGGCGCGTAGTCCGCGACGCGACGGGGCATCCCGTGCAGGCCGATCCAGTGCATCGGGAAGAAGGTCACGTTGAAGGCGACGAAGGTCAGCCAGAAGTGGAGCTTGCCCAGCCGCTCGTTGTACATCCGGCCGGTCATCTTCGGGAACCAGTAGTAGATGCCCGCGAAGATCGTCAAAACGGAGCCGCCGAAGAGCACATAGTGGATGTGCGCGACGATGTAGTAGGTGTCGGAGGCATGGATGTCGAGGGGGACGCTGCCCAGGTAGATGCCCGAGAGGCCGCCGACCAGGAACATCGAGAGGAAGCCGAGCGAGAAGAGCATCGGCGTCGTGAAGCGGATCTTCCCCTCCCAGATGGTCGCCAGCCAGCTGAACACCTTGATGCCCGTGGGCACGGCGATCAGCATGGTCGAGACCATCATCGGCACGCGCAGCCAAGCCGCCATGCCGGCGACGAACATGTGGTGCGCCCACACCGAGAAGCCGAGGACGAGGATGCCCATCAGGGACATCGCCATGAGCCGGTAGCCGAAGATCGGTTTCCGGGACATCACGGAGAGGATCTCCGAGATTATCCCGAAGCCAGGCAAGATCATGATGTAGACCGCCGGGTGTGAGTAGAACCAGAAGATGTGCTGGTACCCGATCGGGTAGCCGCCGTAGGCCGGATCGAAGAAGTGCGTGTGCATCACGCGGTCGAAGGCGACGAAGAACTGGGCACCGGCGATGAACGGCGTCGCGAAGACGACGAGCAGCGACGTCGTGAAGTTGGCCCAGACGAGCAGCGGCATCCGCCAGAACGTCATGCCGGGCGCACGCATGGTAATGATCGTCACCAGGAAGTTGAGCGCCGTCATGATTGAAGACGCACCCGCCCACTGGACACCCATGTTGAAGAAGACCTGGCCCAGCGGCTGGTGATCCGCGAGCGGCGGGTAGCTGGTCCAGCCGGTCGCGAAGGCGCCGCCGGGGACGAGGAAGCTCGCCACCATCATGATGCCACCCATCGGCAGCAGCCAGAATGAGAGTGCGTTCAGCTTGGGGAACGCCATGTCCGGCGCGCCGATCATCAGCGGGATCACGTAGTTGCCCAGGCCGGCGAACACCGGGACGACGAAGAGGAAGATCATCAGCGCGGCGTGTACCGAGACCAGGCCGTTGTACGTCTGCGGGTCGACGAGCTGCGTGCCGGGCTGCGCGAGCTCGGCACGGAAGATCATCGCCATGAGGCCGCCGATGAGGAAGAACACGACGGTCAGGCCGACGTACTGGACGCCGATCACCTTGTGGTCGGTGTTGACCTTGAAGTAGCCGCGCCAGTCCTTCGCGCCGTGGCTGCTGTGGTCGTCAACCTCGGTCGGCCGACCGATCGCATAACGGAGCCAGAAGTCGAAGGCGCCGATGCCACCGAGGAAGCCGAGCGGGATCGTGATGAGCGAGATGGTCGTGACGATCTCGCCCTGCCAGACGGGGCCCCAGCCCTCGAGCCAGCGGATGACCGCCATGATGCCGACGCCGACGCCGAACATCAGCGGGACGGTCCAGAGGACGCGGAGGTAGCCCGCAGCCATCAGCCAGCCGAGGCCGCTCGGCCCCTTGTGCTGCGGCGCGTGGTGGGCGTCGTGGTGCTGTGCGTCGGCGACGACCACGGTCTAGCTCCCTTCCTTCACAGATGCAGCGAGGTAGTCGACGAGCCCGTCGAGCTGATCCTTTGGAAGCTGAGCGTAGGTGGCCGGCATCACGTTCGCCGGGTAGCCCTTGGCAATCACCTTGCCCGGCTCGACGATCGACTCGCGGATGTACTCGTCGAGCGGGACGCCGGCAGCTGCGGCAGCGGCGGGCAGCTTGTCGAGGTCGGGCCCGATCGTGCCCTTGGCGCCGGCCGCAGCGAGTGCGTGGCAGGCCGCGCAGCCGTTGTTGGCGAACACGGTCTTGCCGGCCTCGCCGGGCGGGCCGGCCAGCTTCTCGTCCTGATCGGCCAGCCACGTGTCGAACTCGGCGGCGGGCATCACGATGGCGGCAGTTCGCATCACGGAGTGACCGAGGCCGCAGAGCTCGGTGCAGATGACCGGGTAGGTGCCGAGCCGCGTCGGTGTGATCACGAGGCGGAACGTCTGGCCCGGGACGGCGTCCTGCTTCTGCGCAAAATCGGGCACCCAGAAGGAGTGGATGACGTCGAGCGCGGTGATGTGCAGCTCGACAGGGCGTTTCAGCGGTACACGCAGCAGGCCGCTCTGCAGGCCGCTCGGATACGTGAACGCCCATGCGAACTGCTGGGCGACGACGTCGACCTTGAGCGGTTTCGTGCCGGCGTTGCTGTTCTTGTGGAGGACGATCATGGACGCGACCGAGAGCAGCAGCACGATGATGGTCGGGATGATCGTCCAGGTGATCTCGAGGCGGGTGTGGCCGTGGATGGGCGGGCCGTCGGTGTCGTCGTCGGGCTGCTTGCGGAACTTGACGACCGAGTAGAGGATCGCCGCGGTGACGATCGCGAAGATCACGATCGAGACGACCGTCGAGGCCCAGAAGATGAACCAGATCCGGCCGGCCTCGCGCGACGCGGGCGCCGGCAGCCAGTCACCAAAATAGGCGACAATCCCGGCGAGAGCGCCGAGAACGAGTGCAATCATCGAGACGTGGACGAACGGCTTTTTGTTGCGCACCAGCAGCGAGGTTACACGGCCGGGCGAGCAGATGCCAGCGGGATGTGTCGCACGTCGCTGGACACCCCCTGCGACGGTCGAAGCGCCTGTAACGAACCGGATTCCTGCGGCCGCCGGTTGACTCGGCCCGGGCGACGGGCCGATACTCGTCCGACCCATGACGACCGATGCCGCTACGCGCTATCCGCAGCTCTTCTCGCCCATCCGCCTGGGGCCGCTCGCGTTGCCGCATCGCGTGGTCATGAGCGGGCACGGGATGCTGCTTGCCGATCAGCTCGTGACCGACGCCCACATCGAGTACGCCGCTGCACGGGCGCGCGGCGGTGCCGCCCTGGTCGGACTGCAGTCGGAGCCAGTGCACAAGACGGGCCACCACTACGGCGAGCGCCACATCGCCCTCTACCGCGATGAGGTCGTGCCGGGGCTGGCGCGGCTCGCCGACGCCGTGCACGAGGCAGGGTCGAAGGTGTTTCAGATCCTCTGGCACGCCGGCCACAACGTCCCCTACCGCGAGGGCGTGCCTGCCTGGGCGCCGTCGGCGGTGCCGTCGCCGACGCTGGGCGAGGTGCCGAAGCCGATGACACGCGCCGAGATCCGCGAGCTCGTCGCAGCGTACGGCGCAGCCACTCGCCGCTGCCGCGAGGCCGGCTTCGACGCCGTCGAGGTGCAGACCGCGAGCGACTACCTGCTCGGCTCGTTCCTCTCGCCCGTGACGAACCGGCGCAGCGACGAGTACGGGGGCTCGCTGGAGAACCGCGTGCGCATCGTCATCGAGGTGCTGGAGGCCGTGCGCGAGGCGGCAGGCCCCGAGATGGCCGTCGCGGTCAGAACGGGGGCGGCCTGGCTGATCCCGACCGACGCGAGCGCCTACACCACCGACGACGCGATCGAGGTGATGGGGCCGCTCGTGGAGCGCGGGCTCGTTGACTGGATCAGCGTCACCGTCGGCTCGCACTACACGCTCGACCAGCTGATCCCGCCGATGAACCTGCCTCGCGGCAACGCCGTCGAGGCGGCCGCCCTGCTGAAGGCGGCACTCGACGTGCCGATCGTCGTGGCCGGGCGCATCCGCACCCCGGAGGAGGCCGAGCAGATCCTGGCCGAGGGCAAGGCCGACGTGATCGCGATGGCGCGCACCTGGATCGCCGAGCCGGACTGGCTCGAGAAGGTGCGCCGCGGCGACGAGGCACGAGTGCGGCCCTGCGTGTCCTGCAACCAGGGCTGCATCGGCACGGTGATTCGTGGCGCGCACGGGACGTGCGTGGTGAATCCCGTGGCCGGGAACGAGGCGGCGCTGGGGCCTGTGCTCGCGGCGGCCCGGCCGCGGCGGATCGCCGTGGTCGGCGGCGGGCCGGCGGGGCTGGAGGCGGCGCGCGTGGCGGCGGAGCGTGGCCACCAGGTGACGCTCTACGAGGCACGCGAGCAGCTGGGTGGCGAGTGGCGGCTGGCCGGCGCAGCACCGCACCGTGGCGAGCTGCTGGAGGCGCTTGCCTGGTGGGAACGCGAGCTGGCCGCACTGGGCGTCGAGGTGCGGCTGGGCGTGCGGGTGGACGACCCGGCTGCGCTGGCGGCGGACGCCGTGGTGGTGGCGACCGGCGCCGTGGCGAGCCAGATGGCGGTCTGGCGGTTCCGGCCCACGCTGACCGGCGGCATCGCCGGAGCCGAGAGGCTACCGCACGGGCGCGACGTGCTCTACGGCGAGGCAGCCGCCAGCGGGCGCGTGCTGGTGATCGACGAGGAGGGCGGCTGGCCCGCCGTGAGCCTGGTCGAGACGCTGGCGGCCGACCCGGCGGTGACGGCGATCACGGTGACGACGGCGATGCCGGGGCTCGGCTCGCCGGAGCTGATGTACTCGCTCGAGCTGATGCCGGTGACGGCTCGCCTCCGCGGCCTCGGGCCCCGGTTGGACGTCCGCCCGGAGACGCTCGTCGAGCGCGTCGAGGGTGGTGTGGCCCATCTGCTGGGCGGCGGCACGCTGGGGCCGTTCGACACGGTGGTGCTGTCGACCGGGGCGACCTCGGCCGAGCTGCCCGAGTCGGTGGCGACCCTGCGTGCCGCGTTCTCGGCAGAGCACCCGCCCACGGGGGCGCCGCCCGTCTACGCCATCGGCGACGCGGTCGCGCCGCGCGGCTTCTGGGCCGCGACGAGCGACGGCCACCGGCTGGCCCGCACGCTGTGACGGAAGGGACGCCGGCCTGGGCGTCGGCCGGAGCGCCGGCCGCGGCTCTCGTCCACGACCGGCACCTGCTGCCGACGCGGCTCGGCCGCCTGCACGTGCGCACCTGCCGGCCGACAGCCGCGCCCCTGCGACCGCCGCTCGTCCTGCTGCACATGGCACCGCAGTCGAGCCGGATGTGGGACCGCGTGGCGCCGCTGCTCGCGGTCGACCGGCTCGTCGTGATGCCCGACCGCATCGGTTTTGGCGACTCCGACCACGTCGACCGCCAGCTCGCCTTCGCGGAGTACGCCGACGCGACGATGGACGCGCTCGACGCGCTGCAGGCGCTGGCCGAGGCGGGGCTCGACCACTTCGATGTCGTCGGCGCGCACACCGGCTCCTGCGAGACCGTCGAGCTTGCCGTCACGCGGCCCGGACGGGTGCGCCGCGCCGGCGTCCTCGCCCTGCCCGTGCTGACCGCCGCCGAGGTGGCCGCCTTCAAGGCCGAGTACCGGCCGCCACGGTCGCCGCAGCTCGACGGCTCCCACCTGACCGACGCATGGGCGTGGTGGCTGCGCTGGCTGCCGGCCGACTGGGGCCTCGACCTCGTGCATCGGCGCACGCTCGACGTGCTGAAGGCCGAACCGGATGCCTGGCGTGCCTACCACGCGGTGTTCGACTACGCGTTCGCCGCGCAGCTCGCGCGCGTGACCCAGCCGCTGCTCGTGCTGGCGCCGCGCGACGACCTCTGGGAGCTGACCGAGCGGGCACTGCCGCAGTGCCCGCCGCAGACGCAGGTGGTCGACCTGCCGCACATCACGCTCGAGGGCTGGTGGCGGTTCCCCGCGGAGCTGGCCGAGCACGTGCGTGCCTTCCTCGACGCCAGGTAGGGGCGGGCGCCGAGGAGCGCCTCGATCCCGGCCGCACCGAGGACTCCGTCGACCTGCGCAGCGCTGCGCAGCCCGACGATCGCGGAGGTCACCTCGGGCCGGCGCAAAGTCCAGGCGATGGCGAGTACGGCGGCTGCAGCGCGTCGACCGGCGCGATCGCCTGGGCCCGGCGAAGCTGCTCGATCGTGAAGTTGGACGCGCCGATGGCCCGGACGACGCCGTCGGCCTTCAGCCCGGCGA
>CANFDS010000043.1 GCA_947445525.1 Actinomycetota bacterium
AGGAGCGCCAGCGGGAGCTCGAGCGCTCGCTGCGCCGGCGCGAGGACGAGCTGGCGCGGGCCGAGGAGCGCGTCGCCGTGGCGGACGAGGAGCTGAAGCGTGGCAGCGACAAGGTGGTCGGCGACCGGGTCGCGCTCGACCGGGCGCTGCAGCGCGCCGAGGCGGCCGCCGTCGAGATCGAGGAGCGGCGCGTGCGCACGGAGGCACAGGAGCGCGAGCTCGGCGAGCTCCGCGGCAAGCTCGCCCAGGAGCTGGAGGCTGCCGAGGCGCGCCGCCGCGAGCTGGAGCGCGCCATCGAGCGGCAGGGCGCGACGAGCACCGGCATCGACGAGCGCCGAGGACGGCGGCCTGCAGGAGCGTGCCCTCGAGCTCGAGCGGTGCGCCGCCCGCGTGGCCGAGCGCGAGCGTGACAACGAACGTACGCGGGCCGAGCTACCCGAGCGGTTCGCGCGCGGCGGCTTCGACCTGGAGTCGCTGGAGCGGCTCGTCGACGGCCAGCGCGGCAGCGATCCGCGGCAGGTCGAGGAGTGGCGCGCCTACCTACGCTCGCTCCGCGAGCAGGCCGGGCCGGGCGGCTCGATCCCGACATCGCTCGACAACCTCGTGCGTGAGGTCTTCGGGCCGCTGCTGCGGTAGCCGCCCGCTCAGCCCGAGGCCGCGGCCTCCTCAACCGACTGGCCCGGAGCCACGTCGTGCCAGCGCGCCGCCCGCGTGAACGTCCGGTCGACGCCGCCGCCGTTCCAGCTGGTGACGCGCTCGGGCCGGATCCGCACCAGCACGCGCGGCAGGTCGAGCGTCGCCTCGAAGTACGCCATTCCCTGCGGCCCCAGGTAGCGGAGCACCATGCGCCGGGTCGGCTCGACCCAGTCGCCGTCGACGAACTCGGCGCGGCCGCGCACCATCACGCGCCGGTACGGCGTTTCGGGGTTGTCGATGCAGAGCGTGACGCGCGGGTCGCGCCGCATGTTGGCGCAGAACCCGGCGAGCTCCTTCGTCACGAGCCAGAACGACTCGCCGTCGTACTCGTACCAGGCCGGGTTGACGTTCGGCCAGCCGTCCTCGCCGACGGTGCCGACCTTGGCGAAGATCCGCGTCTCGGTGAGAAAGGCGTGCAGCTCGTCCGCCGCCAGGCCCCGGCCCTGGCCGAGCTGGAAGCCGCTCGACATCAGGCGAGCGGCGCCCAGCGGTGCAAGGCGCCGTCACGCTCGACGCGGCCGAAGCCCGTGAGGTGGGCGAACGAGACGCGGCGGCCGTCGGCCGCGAGCCGGGCGATCCACTCATGCCGGGTCGCGAGCCCTACGGGCGGATCCTGGTCGAAGCCGGAGTCCCACTCGGGGTGCGGAACGTGCTCGGCGTGATGGAGGACGTCCACGCCATGCACGTAGTCGCCCACCTCGACCACCGAGTGCCCGGGCGCATGGCCCTCGGCGAGCGTCAGGCGGACGCCGGGCGCCACCTCCGCGCCGCTCGGCAGCTCGTCGAGCAGGCCGGCAGCACGCACCGTGGCGAGGATGCGGGTTGCGATGTTGCCCTCCTCGTCGGGGTCGCGGTCGCGATAGTGGTCGGCCGTGCGGGCGGGGCAGGCGACGCGCGCGCCGGGGAAGCCGGGCACGAGCGCGTCGGGCCAGTCGCCGGCGACGAGCCCGCCGATGTGGTCGAAGTCGCCGTGGCTGAGCACGACGGTGTCGATCTCGCCACGGCTGACGCCGGCAGCGGCGAGGCTCGCGTCGAGATCCTCCACCACGCCGGGGATGATGTGCGTGAACAGGCCGAAGCCGCCGTCCACCAGCAGCGTCCGGCCGTGGCCGCACAGCAGCACGAGATTGAGTGGGAGCGTGATCAGGTCGCCGAGCGCGCCGGGCGGCGCGATCGGGGAGGGATCCATCTCCATCGTGGTCACCTCGAGGAGGGTGACGGTCCAGCCTGAGGTTTCAATCGAACCATGCATGATGCGGGGGACCATACGGGATTCGCAGGGCGGCGACGGCGACTTCGAGCCGCGCGGTCAGCGCCTCGGCCGCCTCGGCCGTGGCCGGGCCGGAGGGCAGGAGGGGCTCCCCGACGATCACGCGCACCCGCGGCAGGCCGAGCTTGCGCGTCCGCGGCTGGAATGCCTTCTCGGTGTGCACGAGCGCGACCGGCACGAGCGGGCAGCCGGCCTCCAGCGCGAGCCGGGCTGCCCCACGCCGCCAGCGCCGGTCGCGGTACGGCAGGCAGGTGCCCTGAGGGAAGACGCCGAGCAGCTCGCCGCGCCGGAGCAGCTCGAGCGCCGCCCCGATCGCCTCGCCGTCGCTCTCGCCGCGCCGCACCGGGAACGCCGCGAAGCTCTCCATCACCTTGCCGAAGCCAGGCAGGAGCTTCAGCTCCCACAGCTCCGCCTTGGCCATGTAGCGGACGACGCGCCGCGTCGCCAGCCCGAGGAAGAACGGGTCGAGCAGCGAGTCATGGTTCGGCGCAAGGACGGCTGCGCCCGCCGGGATCCGCTCGGCGCCCTCGATCTCGACGCGCCACAGCAGCCGATGGAGCGGGAAGAGGAAGCCCTTGCCGATAGTGCGGTAGAGGATTGCCACGGTACGCGCGGCAGCTAGTGCGTTGCCCGGGCGGCGGGGTAACGGTGGAGGTTGTCGTTGAACGAGCGGCTGAGCACGATCTGGATGTCGCGCAGCGAGCGCGTGCGGAAGGCCGCCTCGCAGGAGGCGAGATAGAACTCCCAGATCCGCACGAAGCGGTCGTCGTAGCCGAGCGCCCGCACCGCGTCGACATTGGCGAGGAAGCGCTGCCGCCACTCCCTGAGCGTGTCCGCGTAGTCGACGCCGATCTCCTCGAGCCCGTGGACGTGCAGCTCCGACGAGCGCGTCGCGGCACGGGTGAGCGCGGTGAGCGACGGCAGCAGCGAGCCCGGGAAGATGTAGCGCTGGATCCAGTCCTCGGTGCGGCGGTAGCGCTCGAAGCGGTGGTCGGGGATGGCGATCGTCTGGATGCACACGAGGCCGTTCGGCGCGAGCAGGCGGTCGATCGTGCGGAAGAACGTCGGGAGCTGCTTGAAGCCGACCGCTTCGAGCATCTCGATCGACGCGACCCTGGTGAAGCTGCCCTCCAGCGTGCGGTAGTCCTGGAGGAGGATCTCGACCCGGTCGGCGAGGCCGGCGGCGCGCACCCGCTCGACGGCATACGCGTGCTGCTCCTGCGAGATGGTGACGCCGGTGACCCGGCAGCCAGTGGTGGCCGCGGCATGCACGGCGAACCCGCCCCAGCCGCAGCCGATCTCCAGCACGTGATCGGCGGGGCCGAGCTGGAGCTTCTCGCAGATGCGCCGGAGCTTGTTCTGCTGCGCCTGCTCGAGCGTCTCGCCGGGCCGCTCCCAGACCGCGCACGAGTACGTCATCGACTCGTCGAGAAAGAGCCGGTAGAGATCGTTACCGAGGTCGTAGTGGTAGCGGATGTGTGCGCGGGCCCGGCGCAGCGTGTTCGACGACGGCAGGTGCGGGCGGCGGCGCTGAAACGCCATCCAGCGGGCGAGGCCCGGGCTGAGCCGGGCCGCCTCGATGTTGCGGAACAGCAGCTCGCACAGGCCCGGCAGATCGTCGGCTTGCCAGTCACCGACCGCGTACGCCTCGCCCAGGCCCATCTTCCAGCTGCGCGCAATCCGCCGGAACAGGTCGTCGCTCGCCACCTCGAGCCGCACCGCAGGGCCGGGCCGCTGGCCCCCGAACGAGCGCTCGCTGCCGTCGGGCAGCTTGAGGCTCAGCGACCCCTCCGTGAGCCACGCCTCGAGGCCGGCCAGCAGCGCCCGCTGCGCAAGGGCACCGCCAAAGACGCGCGGCGTGGGGATCTCGCGGAGGGACGTGCTCACGTCGGGGGCACGGTACCGTCGGGGGGCACGGTGCCGCTCCACGGTACGAACGGTGGCTTGCGCCGGAACGGCGCCCCCTTCCACCACAGCTTCAGCGCCTGCCAGTGGATCCGAGTCATCACCTGCACCGGCAGCAGCGGGTAGCGCACGAGGATGCGGGCGAGCGCCGCCGGCGTCAGCTCCTCGCGGGCGCCCGCGAGCACCGTCCGCAGTACGCGCTCGCCCTGCTCGAACACGTCGATGCGCGCCCAGGTGCGCTCGCCGACCGGCGGGTCGAAGCTGAAGGCGTACTCCTGGTCGAGCCCGAAGAACGGGGACACGTGCAGCCGCTTGGGCGCGCGGTAGGCGAGCGGCGCCGGCGACGGCACGGCGTTGCCGGGGTGCAGCAGCGTCGGCAGGGTCTCGCCGAAGGTGTTGCTGATCTCGGCCACGACGCAGGCCGCCTCGTCCTCGCCGGCGCGGTACAGCGTGTAGAAGCTCACCGGGTTGAACACGTAACCGAGCACCGCGAGGTTCGTCAGCAGCAGGACGCGAGGCGCCGGGCCGAGAGCGACGCCCTGCCCCTCGACCCAGTCGACGAGGCCCTGCTTGAGCGGGCTGAACAGGTGGTCGCGGTCCCGCAGGCCGAACGCGTTGAAACGGTTCACAGCGAACAGTGGGAGCCGCCGCTCGAGCTCGTCGAGCTCGTCGAGGTCGAGGACGAAGAACTGGACGGGGTAGCGGAACGCGTTGTGCGGCGCGGGCCGGACGTGGACGAGCTGCCCGGTGTAGATCGCCGAGCGGAGGCGGGTGGTCGGCCCCGCCGCCCCAACCGTTCCCGCAGCCGCCGTCACCAGCGCGCCCCGAACGCCTCGGCCGCGCGCAGCCCGGAGGTGAAGCCGTCCTCGTGGAAGCCGTAGCCCTGCCACGCGCCGGCGAACGCCGTGCGCCGCACCCCCTGCAGTGCGGGCAGCGCCTCCTGCGCGGCGAGGCTGGCGAAGGTGTACTCGGGGTGGGCGACGGTGAAGCGGCGGATCACCTGCGCCGGGTCGACAGCGTCGCCACGGTTGAGCGTCACCTGGTACTGGCGGGTCGCGTCGAGCCGCTGCAGGCGGTTCATCCAGTAGGTCATCGTGGGGCGGCCCGCCGGGCTGCGACAGTCGTCGAGGTGGTAGTTCCAGGCGGCGCGCGCGGCGCGGGTGCCCGGCAGCAGCCGCTCGTCGGTGTGCAGGACGGTCTCGTTGACGGTGGCGCCGAAGGCGCCGAGCAGCCGGCGCTCGTCGTCGGACGGGTCGGCGAGCAGCGAGAGCGCGTCCGCACCGTGCACGGCGACGACCACGCCGTCGAAGCTGCGCGCCTCGCCGCTGGCCAGGCGCACCTCGACGGCGTCCGCGCCGCGGGTGATCGCAGCGACGCCGGCGCCCAGGTGCAGCCGGTCGTGCCCGATCCGGTCGAGGATCGCCTCGACATAGGTAGATGAGCCGCCGGTCACGGTGCGCCAGGGAAAGCGCCTGAAGCCGAGCATGCCGTGGTTGTCGAAGAAGCGCAGCGCGTACGCCGCAGGGAAGTCGAGGGTGCGCTCCGGCGCGGTCGACCAGATGGCCGCGGTCAGCGGCACCAGGAAGTGGTCGAGGAACGAGCGCGAGTAGCGGCCCTCCTCGACGTACGCCGCCAGCGTCTTCCCCTCCGCAGCGCCGAGCGCCAGGTGCTCGCGGGCCTCCCGCAGGAAGCGCACGACGTCGCGCACCATGCGCACGAACGACGGTCGCAGCAGGTTGCCCGGCTGTGCGAACGGCCGCTGCCCCGACCACTCGATGCCGCAACGGGCGCAGCTCACCGAGAACGACATGTCGCTCTGCTGCGTCGCCACGCCCAGCTCGCCGAACAGCCGGACGAGGTTGGGGTAGTTGCGCTCGTTGTGGACGATGAAGCCGGTGTCGACACCGAAGGCACGGCCCGCCTCCTCGACCGTCACGGTGTGCGTGTGACCGCCCGCACGCGGCTCGCGCTCGAACAGCTCCACGTCGTGGCCGGCGCGGGCGAGCACGTAGGCCGCGCCCAGCCCGGAGATCCCCGTCCCTGCGACTGCGATGCGCATCACTCCCTATTCGACCAGTTGCGACGGTCGGTTGTGCAGTAGCTGCGTCTGTCGAGCCGGCGCGCGCTGAGCCGCCTCTCCGGCCAGTCACGGCTCGCCCCCGTACACTTGGCTCGCCGATGACCCAGACCGCCGAGCCGCCATTCTCCCCCGACCTCGACGCGCTGCTGGAGCCGGAGCCCGTCACCGGGCACGGCGCCACCGCCGACCCCGAGGCGCTCGTGCGCACCGTCCGCGACCGCACGAGCCTGCCCAGCCAGCTCGCCGGGATCGTCGCCGTGGTCATGCCGCCCGTCGGCATCGTGGCGGCGATGGGCCTGCTCTGGGACACCGGCTTCCACCTGGTCGACCTCGTGACGATGCTCGTGCTGTACGTCCTCTGCGGCCTCGGCATCACGGTCGGCTGGCACCGCTACTTCAGCCACAAGAGCTTCGAGACGAGTACGGCGCTGCGCGCGCTGCTGGCCATCCTCGGCTCGATGGCGATGCAGGGGCCGCTCACGCAGTGGGTGACCGACCACCGCAAGCACCACGCCTTCAGCGACGAGGATGGCGACCCGCACTCCCCGCACGCCGGCTTCGGCGACACGCTGCTCGGCCGCGTCCTCGGCCTCTGGCACTCGCACATGGGCTGGCTCTTCTCGACGAAGGGCCTGGAGCGTGGCTGGCACTACGGGCGCGACCTCTACGAGGATCGCCTGATCCGCTGGATCGACCGGCTCTACCTGGTGTGGGTCGTCGCCACCGTCGGCATCCCGTTCCTGATCGGGTACCTCGTAGGCGGCACCGCCATGCGCGGCGTCGAGACGCTGGTGTGGGCCGGCCTCGTGCGGATCTTCCTCTTCCAGCACGTCACGTTCTCGATCAACTCGGTGTGCCACCTGTGGGGCCGCAGGCCGTTCCGGACGCGCGACGAGAGCCGCGATGTCTGGCTGCTCGCGCTGCCGTCGTTCGGCGAGTCGTGGCACAACGGCCACCACGCGTTCCCTGCCTCGGCGGTGCACGGCCTCGCCGGGAGGCAGGTCGACCTGTCGGCGCTGACGATCCGTGGATTGGAGAAGGCCGGGCTCGTGTGGGACGTGCGGCGGCCGGGTGGCGAGCAGGTCGAGCGGCGGCGCGCCACCGCCGGCAGCTGAGCGGGCGCGGGACGCCGTGGGGGGCCGCACCACCATGACGGAGGTCAGGCGGCGGCGCGGAAGCGCTCGACCTCAGCGCTGACGAAGGCGAGCCAAGCGGCGGACTGCGGCAGCGCCACCGGAGCGCCCCAGGGGGCACGCAGCGCGACCGCGTGAAGGCTGCCGGGGATGAGGGCGTAGTCGGTCTCGACGCCGATCGAGCGGGCCCGCTCGGCACCCTCGCGGGAGCTCTTCGGGTGGACGCCCGGCACGCCGGGCAGGTAGCGGTCGAGGGCGCCGTGGCGGACGGCGAGGCGCCGGCCGAGCAGGCTCTCCACCGGGAGCTGGCGCGGTAGCCACGGCGCCAGGCCGATCATCGTCGTCACCGCCGGATGCGCGGCGACGCCGAGCGCGACCGCCCCGCCCATCGAGAAGCCGAGCAGCGCGCAGCGGCGGGCCCCGCGGGCGACCGCCACGTCCAGCGCGGCGCGCGCGTCCTCGATGCAGGACGGGACGTGCTTCCACGACCGCACCCGGTAGCGCACCTCGATGAACTCGACGTCGCCGAAGCGCGGCGCCAGCCGGTCGACCAGCCACTCCAAGGTCGCGCTCCAGGTGCCGGGCACCGCACGGCCCTGCCCGCCGTTGACGCAGATGACGGCGAGCGCGGCGCCAGCGTTCGCTACGCGCGCCTCGGCGCCACTCGCCAGCCCGAACGGGGCGCCGCGGACGGCTGCGCCCGTGCCGCCGGCGGCGCCCGCACCGGCTCCCACAGCGCCGCTCACGCGTCCGCCCCGACTCGCTGCGCCCGGTAGGCGCGCGCTGCCGCGACGAGCCCCTCGAACAGCCGCAGGTCCTCCCCTGCCTCGGGGTGCCAGAGCACGCCCAGCGCGAACCGCCGCCGCGTGTCCTCGATGCCCTCGATCGTCCCGTCGTCGGCCCAGGCGAAGGCGGTGAGCCCATCGCCCAGGCGGTCGGGCGCCTGATGGTGGTGGGAGCGGATGTGCGCGCGGTCGCCGAGCAGGACGCCGGCGCGCGAGGCCGGGTCGAGCCGTACCTCGTGGCCGCCGAACACCGTCGGCACCTGCTTGTGCTCCTCGTGGCCGACGAGGTCGGGGAGGTGCTGGTGCAGGTCGCCGCCGCGCACGACGTTGAGCAACTGCATGCCGCGGCAGATCGCGAGCGTCGGGATGTCTCGGGCGAGCGCGCCCTCGAGCAGCGGCAGCTCGGCGTCGTCGCGCCAGCTGCGGACGTTCTTCGTCTGCGGGTGCGGGTCGGCGCCGTAGCGCTCGGGGCCGATGTCAGATCCGCCCGAGAAGATGATCCCGTCGAGTGACGCGAGGGTCTCGTCGACGCCCTCGGGCATCGGTGGGACGATCACGGGGCGGCCGCCGGCGCGCTGGATCGCCTCGACGTACGTCATCGGGGCGAGGGCCACCTCGTTCTCCCAGACGAGCCACTTCGCCTGCTCGACGTAGGACGTGATGCCGATCACGGGGCGCATGCCGTTGCGAAGGCTACTCTCGCGGCATGACCCTGGAGCGCAGTCGCGGCCGCCACCACGCCCACCCCTCGGGCCACCGGCCCCGGCGCCGTGCCGGGAGCCTGGCCGCATGGTCGGTCGGACGGCCGGTCGGACGGCCGGTCGCACGGTCGGCTGCCCTCGCCACCGTCGCGCTGGCCCTCACGCTCCTCTCCGCCGGCTGCCTCGGCGGATCGAGCAACACGGCAGCCACAACCGACGAGCCCGCCACGACCTCGGCGCCGCCGGCGACCACCACCGCGCCTGCGGCCACCCGCACGGTGCGGATCTACGTCGTGCGCGACGGCAAACTCGCCGCCGAGGGTCGCGAGGTGCCCGCCGGGCCGGCCGTCGGCAGCGAGGCTCTGAAGGCGCTGCTGGGCGCCCGGGCCTTCGACCTGACGATCGCCGCCGGCGTCGCCACGGTGACCGGGCTCGGCACGCTCTCGCCTGAGGGCCAGGCCGAGATCGTCGCGACGCTCACCCAGTTCCCGACGGTGCAGGCAGTCGAGCTCGACGGCAAGCGCCTGACCCGCCTCGACATCGAGGCCGTCACCCCGCAGATCCTCGTCGAGTCGCCGCTGCCGGACGCACGCGTGGCGAGCCCGCTGCGGATCACCGGCACCGCCAACACGTTCGAGGCCAGCCTCTTCGTGGACGTGCTCGACGCCGGGGGCAGGATCCTCTCGCACAAGCTCGTCACCGCGACGAGCGGCAGCGGGACGCGCGGGACGTTCGACGTGCAGATCGGCTTCGATACCGCCGAGAGCCAGCCCGGCACGCTGTATGCCTACGAGTCGAGCGCCGAGGACGGCCGCCCGATCCACGAGGTGCGTGTGCCGCTGACGCTGCTGCCGTAGGCAGAGCTGAAGACCTGGATCACGGCGCACTGCTGTCGCTGATCGGTGCCGCCGGCCTCTGACTCCGCTACGCGGGGAGAACGACCTCGCCGCTCTCGACGAGCCGTCGCACCCCCGCGACCTCGACCGCCAGCGCGCCCGACGGGTCGATCCCGAGCGCCGTCGCCGCGACGCCGTCCACCAGCACCGCCCGGCCGGCCAGGAAGTCGCGCTGCGCGAGCTCGCCGTGCAGCGCCGCGAGGCCGCCGGCGCGCCACGCGTCGTAGGCCGTCTCCAGCTGCCACAGCAGCTCCGCGAGCAGCGGCGCCCGCGCGTGCTCCCGCCCGGTTGCAACGCGCAGCGACGTCGGCGGGTAGTGCGGCGTCGGCGGGAAGTCGCCGGCCTCCTGGTTGACGTTGAGGCCGATGCCGAGCACGACAACGCCGTCGCGGGCCTCGGCCAGGATGCCGCACACCTTGTGGCCGTCCAGCAGCACGTCGTTGGGCCACTTGATGCGCGGGGCGAGCGCCGGGGCGGCGGCCTCGAGGGCGCGCGCCACCGCCACGCCGGCGGCGATCGAGATCTGTGGTGCGGGCCGCCCGGCCGGCGGCCGCAGGACGATCGAGCAGAGGAGCGCGCGGCCAGGCGGCGCCTCCCACACCCGGCCCAGGCGGCCACGCCCCGCCGTCTGCTCCTCGGCAGCGGCGACCGCGCCCTCGGCCAGCGACCCGTCCAGTAGCAGCTGCGTCGACGTGCACGACTCCCGCCAGAGGTACGGACGGCCGAAGCTGCCGCGCAGGAGCGGCTCGACGGCGGCCGGGTCGAGCGTGCCTCCGCCGGTGGCGTCGCTCATCGGATCAGCTCGACCTGGACGCCGAGATCAGCCCGCGCCAGGGCCCTGTCCGCCGTCAGAACGACTGCTTTGCTGCGGGCAGCAAGCGCAAGGCAGGCGCGATCGGCGAGGGAGAGCCCGAGCGAGCGACTTTCTGGGGCGAACCGTGCCACCGCGAGCGCGTCCTCTTCGGTGAAGGGTTCCGTGCGCACTCCGAGCCCCTCCAGCACGCGGACGATCTCGCCGGGATCGTGGCCCCTCCTTGCCGCGCGTCCGAGCACCTCCGCAACGTTCACCGCGCTCACGCTCGACCCGGCGAGCTCCGCGGCAACGACGTCATGGCCTGGCTCCGCGTCGAGATACGCGACGAGCGCGGCCGCATCCATCACGACCGCTCTGATGCTTCCCTCTCCCAGCGCTCGAACCGTGCCTCCTCGCGAGCCGCCTCCTCGCGCTTCTCGCGCAGGAACTCGTCAAGGTCGAGCTTTCTCTCGGCGATCATCGCCCACAGCTCACGCTCGACGTCACTGCGCCTGCGCAGGATCAGGGAGCCTTCCTCTACCGAGGCGACCAGGTCGTCCTCGCCGGCGATGCCGAGCTCGCGGCGGAACTCCGCCGGCACGACGAGCCGACCCTGCTTCGAGATCTTCACCGGAATCATCTTCTCGGACATGGTACGCAGGATATGGCACGTCTGGCAATCACGCCACTCTTGGACATGTCTGCCACGGACATGGCCGCGCACAGGCCGGCGCCGCGCACAGGCCCGCCGTCGCCCCCGCGCTACGCCACGACTGCGTGCCCGCGCGCCGCCCCGGCGTGCACCGCCACCGGCGTCACCGCCACCGCGACCACCTTGTACTCCGGGCAGCTCGTGTTGATGTCGGCCGACTGGCCGACCAGCAGGTTGGTGCGCACCTCGGGGAAGTGGAACGCGGTGAACACGTGCCCCGCCTCGATGCGGTCGGTGACGTGCGCGCCCAGCTGGATGCTGCCGTTGCGCGAACGCACCTCGACGAAGGCGCCGTCGGCGATGCCGTGGGCGGCGGCGTCGTCCGGGTGGATCTCCAGCACGTCGTGCGAGAGCAGCTCGAGGTTGCCGGTGCGGCGGGTCATCGTGCCGACGTTGTAGTGCTCGAGCCGGCGGCCGGTGACGAGGATCAGCGGGTACGTGTCGCTCGCCTCGTCGCCCGGCGGCTTGAACGGGATCGCGGCGAGGCGCCCCTTCCCGCCGGGCAGGGCGAAGCTCTCGGCGTAGAGCATCGGCGTGTCGGTGCCGTCGGCGGCGACCGGCCACTGCAGCCCGCCGCGGCCGATCCGCTCGTAGGTGACGCCGGCGAACAGCGGCGTGAGCGCCCCGATCTCGAGCATCACGTCCTCGGGCCCCCGGTAGGGGAGCGGGTGGCCGAGGCGCTCGGAGACGAGCGAGAAGATCTCGAGGTCGGTCTTCGCGGAGCCGGGCGGCTCGGCGGCCGCCTGCACCAGCTGGATGCGCCGCTCGGCGTTCGTGAACGTCCCGGTCTTCTCCAGGAACGACGCCGCGGGCAGCAGCACGTGCGCCTCGCGCGAGGTCAGGTTCTCGAAGATGTCCTGGACGACGAGGAACTCGAGGTTGGCCAGCGCCGCCTCGACCTTCGCCGAGTCGGGGTCGGACTGGCCGATGTCGTAGCCGCAGATCCACATCGCCTTGAGCTTCCCCTCGAGCGCCGCATCGATCATCTCGGGCAGCTTGAGGCCACGCTCGCGGCGCAGCGGCACACCCCAGCGCTCCTCGAACAGACGCGCCGTGGCGTCGTCGCCGACGGAGCGGTACGTCGAGTACGTGTCGGGCAGCGCGCCCACGTCGGAGACGCCCTGGACGTTGTTCTGGCCGCGCATCGGCAGCAGTGCGCAGCCGGCCCGGCCGATCTTCCCGGTGAGCAGGGCGAGGTTGCAGAGCATCTGCACGCACTCGGAGCCGTACAGCTGCTCGGTGACGCCGAGGCCCCACGCGATCGAGCCGGTGCGCGCCTCGCCGTAGATGTGCGCGGCGCGGACGACGTCGGCGGCGGGGACGCCGGTGAGCGCCTCGGTGACGTCCGGCGTGAGGTAGGCGACGAGGTCGGCGAGGCCCTCGAAGCCCTCGACGCGGCTGCGCACGAAGTCGCGGTCGACGAGGCCGTCGCGGATCAGCACGTGCGTCAGCCCGTTGAGGAACGCCGCGTTGGTGCCCGGCCGCAGGCCACAGTGGAGGGCGCCGACGTCGCTGAGGTCGTTGCGGCGCGGGTCGACCGTGATGATCTTCGCGCCGCGGAGCGCCGCCTGCTTCATGCGCGCCCCCGCCACCGGATGGGCCGCCGTCGCGTTGGAGCCGACGATCAGCAGCACGTCGGCGTGCTCGATGTCGTCGAAGGAGCCGGAGCAGCCGCTGAGGCCGACCGACTTGCGCAGGCCGAACGAGGTGGGCGAGTGGCAGACCCGCGAGCAGTTGTCGATGTTGTGCGTGCCGATCGCGGCTCGCATGACGCGCTGCATCGCCCAGGCGTCCTCGTTGGTGCCCCGCGCCGAGGCGAGGCCGGCGATCGCGTCGGGGCCGTGCTCGGCCTTGATCCGCATGAACTCGGACGCGACGCGGTCGAGCGCCTCGTCCCAGGAGGCCAGCCGCAAGGTGCCGTTCTCGCGCACGAGCGGCGCCGTGAGCCGGTCGCGGGAGCGCGTGAACTGGTGCGCGAAGCGGCCCTTGAGGCACGTGTGTCCCCTGTTCGCCGGGCCGTCCAGGGCGGGGCTGATCGAGACGATGTGCCCGCCGTGCTGGTGCGCCTCCAGGCGGCAGCCGACGCCGCAGTAGCCGCACGTCGTCGTGGTGGTGACGGCGAAACGGGGGTCACGGCTCATCGCGTCGCGGGTCATCTCGTCTCCTCCAGCTCGACCAGGAAGCGCTCGGTGATGGCGTCGGTCGGGCAGGTGTCGGCGCAGGCGCCGCACGACACGCACGACGACTCGGCGAAGCCGTGGCCGAGGCCTGCGGTGACGTTTGTGTGGAAGCCGCGCCCGGTGGCCGTGAGCGCGAACGCGCCCTGCACCTCGTCGCAGGCGCGGACGCAGCGGCCGCACGAGATGCACAGCTCGTGCTGGAAGGCGAGGTACGGGTGGCGATGGTCGTGCGCCTGCTCGTGGACGGCGCCGGCCCAGCGTTGCGCGGCAGGCCCGCCGGTGACGTCGAGGCCGAGGCGCGCGGCGACCTGCGCCAGCTCGGTGTGCGGGGCGGGCGGCGCCGGCAGCTCGGAGAGGACGAGCTCGACGACGTTGCGCGCGATCCGGCCGGCCAGCGCGTCCTGCGTGTGGACGACCATGCCCTCGCGGCAGTGGGTGGTGCAAGAGGCGACAGGCCCGCGCGCGCCCTCGACGCCGACGAGGCACACCCGGCAGGCGCCGAACGGAGCCAGGCGGTCGTCGAAGCACAGCGTCGGCACCCACAGCCCGGCCGAGCGGGCGGCCTCGAGCACGGTGGTGCCGGGCGCCACCTCGAGGGCGACACCGTCGACGGTGAGACGCACTCCCGTCGCCGCTCCCGCCTCTGCTGCCGCGCCGGCGCTCACGCGACCCCCAGCTCCTGCGGCCAGTGCCGGATCAGGCTGCGGATCGGGGCTGGCATGCCGCCGCCGTGGGCGCACAGGCTCGCGACCTCCAGGGTCTCGAGCAGCTCCTCCAGCTGCGCACGGTCGACCGGCGCAGCGCCCTCCACGAGCTCCCACGCCCGGGTCAGGCCGATGCGGCAGGGGAAGCACTTACCGCAGCTCTCGTGCGCGCCGAAGCGCAGCAGGTGCCGGGCGAGGGCACGCATGTCGGTCGTCTCGTCGAACGCGACGATGCCACCGTGGCCGAGCATGCAGCCCTCGGCGGCCAGCGCGGCGAAGTCGAACGCCGTGTCGAGCAGCGCGGCCGGCAGGATCCCGCCCAGCGGCCCGCCGATCTGCAGCGCCTTGAGCGTGCGCCCGTCGCGCAGCCCCCCGCCCAAACCCTCGCAGAGCTCGCGCATGGTGACGCCGAAGCGCACCTCGTACACGCCCGGCCGCGCGAAGCGCTCGTTCAGGCAGATCAGCTTCGAGCCGGGCGTCGCGCCGGGGCTGAGGGCCGCGTACGCGGCGGCGCCGTGCTTTGCGATGAAGGGGACGTTGCACAGCGTCTCGACGTTGTTGACCACCGTCGGCAGGCCGTGGTAGCCCCTCTCCGCCGGGAAGGGCGGCCTTGCCGAGACTGTCCCGCGCAGGCCCTGCAGCGAGGCGAGCAGCGCCGTCTCCTCGCCCACCACGTACGAGCCGGCGCCCTCGCGCACCTCGACGTGGAAGCTGAAGCTGCTGCCGAGGATGTCGTCGCCCAGCTCGCCGGCGGCGACGGCACGGGCGATCGCCGCGTCGAGCGCGGGCTTCGAGCGCGGGTACTCCGAGCGCGTGTAGACGAAGCCGCGAGCGGCGCCGACCGCATACCCGGCGAGCGTCATGCCCTCGAGCAGGAGCGCCGGGTTCTTCTCCATCAGGTACTTGTCGATGTACGAGCCGGGGTCGCCCTCGTCGCCGTTGACGACGATGAACTTCTCGGCTGGCGGGGCGGGGTTGCGTGCGACGAACTCCCACTTCTGGCCGGCGGGGAAGCCGGCGCCGCCGCGGCCGCGCAGGGTCGCGCCCCGCACCTCGGCCAGGAGCTGCTCGGGCGTCAGCGCCGCCAGCGCGTGGCGCAGGCCCGAGCAGTCACCGGGGCGGATGAGGATCGGCTCGTCCAGCGTCGACTCCCACTCGGGCTCGACCGCCTCGTGGGGCGCGCCGGCGAGGATGCGCTCGAGAGCGCCCGGGCCGGCATCGACCGTGTCGCCGTCGCGAAACGCGGGGCCGGCGTGACAGAAGCCCAGGCAGACGGTCTCGGCGAGCGAGACGGCACCGTCGTCGCTGCGGCAGCCCAGGCCGACGCCGAGGCCGGCCTCGGCCGCTCCCACGTGCACGTCGCTGCCCTGCACCGCCCAGCAGGCGGTTCCGGTGCACACGCGCACGTGGCGAAGCCCGCGCGGCTGGGTGAGATCGTCGTAGTAGGTGGAGACACCGTGGGTCGCGGCCTCCGGCAGGCCCGTGAGCGCGGCGGCACGACGGCGGTCGGCATCGGTGACCTCGCCGTGGTCGGCGACGGCCTGCTTGAGCACGTCGATGACGGTCTGGGTCTGGCGGCCGCCGTCGAAGCGGGTCAAGAGCTGAATCAGGTTCGTGGACACGGCGCACTGGTGACATTACCCGGCGGGCACGGGCACGGCACCGTGCACCGCCCCCGGAATCACCCAGGGGGTGCCTGCCGTTTACCAGGCCCTAACGCGGGGTACCTAGGGTGAAGTCGTGCGCTTTCCGTCCCGCCTCCCCATCGTCGTCCTGACCGCAGCGGCGATCGCCGTCGCTGCCGTGCTGAGCGTCGGCATGGCCAGCGGCACCCCCCGGAGCGATCCGGCACCGCCGCGCCGCCTGAACCGCTCCGGGAATGTTGCACCCTGTCCACGAAAGCGGGGGAACTCCACTCTGCCGGCAACGCAAGCCAAGGAGCCACGCAGCAACGACCCTAAGCAATACGTTCAGCGTTGCTAATTATGATATCCCGGCGTCGCGGGCCCGTACGTGTACGACTCGTTGCCCATCGCCGTCTTAGTCCAATGCCCGACACCGCCGGCCTCTGGAAACTGGGAGTCGAGGGTTGGTTTTTGGATTCCGTGGGCGTCGAGAATTGCTCGACGTTCGCGTGGCGTTTTTGCGTTCCTGAGTTCCTCAGCGAGCGCTGGGTTCTCTTTAAGGGCCTTCATCAAGGGGTCAAAACTCATTGAGTAGCTCCATTCGTCTCGTAGTTAGTTAGCTCGCTCTACGAATGTATGTCAGGCAGACAGCTGGCGTTTTGCGAGCGCGGCAAACATCCCGTCTAGCTCCATCAACGACTGATAAGTGCCCTCTTCGGCTAGCTGGCCGTCAGCAACAACCAAGATCCTATCGGCGTTCATCACAGTTGAGAGGCGATGAGCAATCACGACGCGTGTTAGCTCAAGCTTGCTAATCGAGTCCATGACCTCTCTCTGACTCTCGTTATCCAGTGCGCTGGTCGCCTCGTCGAAGAGCAGGAGGTTTGGATTACGTGCCAGCGCGCGAGCGATAAGAATCCTCTGAGCCTGCCCGCCAGAGATTGTGTTTGTATTGACGAGTGATTGAAGTTGCATTGGCATAGCGCGGATTTCATCACCGATTGAGGCCGCGTCTGCCGCGCGCCAAGCTTGATCCTCCGTAAGCTCAGCACCGCCTGAGATGTTGTCCAAGATTGATCCGGCTGCGAGCTGTCCGCCCTGAATCACGGTTCCAATCCGACGACGGTAGTCGTTCCCGTCGATGTCACGTAGATCGTGACCGTCAATCAAGACTTGCCCGGCGTCGGGCGACTCAACTCCTGTGATCATCCGCAGAGTTGAGGTCTTGCCGGAGCCCGATGGCCCGACGATCGCGGTCATCTCGCCCGCGTTGATCGTCAACGAAAGACGCTTCAGCACTTGTGGCGTCGACGGCTGGTATCGGAACTCAATGTCTTTCAACTCGACCTTGCCTCGAATTGTTACCAAGGGGCGAGCGTCAACTGATTGCGTCTGCGTCGAGTCGAGGATCGGGCGGATCAGCGCGAGTGTTGGCTTGATCATCGCGATCGCGGGGATTGCGCTAGTCAAGCTAACTATCGCACCGAGCACAGTCCCGAAGGCGACCGAGAATGCAATGTAGGTGCCTGCACTGATCGTCGGACCATTACTGCTCCACATAAATGTTCCGGCAATTATGAAAAACGCCATCGGCGCTAGCGCACCAACTCCACCTAGATAGGCCTGCATCTTTCCCGAGCCTAAAGTCGATTTGGCCTGGGCGTTGATGCCTCGAGCGAGAACATTCATCGTCAGAGCAGTGAACCGATCCTCTGCGCCGGCAACACGAACCTTGTTAATTCCAGTAATTAGCTGAACCACCCACGCCGTTGATTGGCGCTGCGCGTTGAGTTGTTCACTGGTCAGCACGGTTACGCGACCGGTGCGGCGCACAATCGCGTAACCGGTGATCGCAACAAAAACCAGCGCTGCGACTCCTAGCGGCACGCTGTAAGTGAGAAGGAGCACAAAGTTCACCAGCGAAAATACGGCAGCGAGTATCGCCGTCACAGTCTGCGAACTCAGAAGGTTCGTGAGTTGATCGACCATCGCCAAGCGGGTCGATAAGTCACCGCTCGAGTACTGACGAAAGAAGCGCAGCGGCAGATCAAGGGTTCGATCCCAGAGTGCCGATTCGGCACGCAGCTGGGCCCGCTGCGTCAACTCAGAAGTGGCGAAGTTCTGCACCAATGCGAGCATCGCACTGCAAAAACTAACGACGACTAACGCCACTCCAACCAGAACCACTCCCGAAGAGCTGCCTTCAGGGACAAACAGACTTAACACCGTGTTTGTGATGCGCGGTACAGCCAGCGCCAATACCGCGGCGCCGGCTGCGCAGGCGATGACGGCGAGCCAAAGCGACGAGGTACCGTGAAGGGTAATCCGCGCAATGTCCTTAGTTGTCGCTGGCCGCGAACGCGGCAGTGGCACGTAAAGTTGATAAGCCATCGGTCCGAGAGCAGCGAGCTGCGCGTCGCTAATCGGCTTCGACCGATGATCTCCAGGGCGTTGGATCCGATAGCCCCTGCGTGACGGGAGCAGCGCGACTGGATCTTCTGCCGAGCTGCCTTCTGAAACTAAGAACCCGAGAAGCGGCGTCTTCGTAAGCGTGTTCCAACCGTCGCTTAGATTGACCTTGCGACTGCGGATGCCTGAAGCAAGGGCGATGCTGTCGACCGGGGAACTACTCGCCGATCGTCCGCCAGCTGGCTTGACGACATCGAAACCCTGCGACTGCCCGAGTATGCGAAATATCCGAAGAAAATCGTCATCCATCTTATGGTCAGGATCGAGATGAACCGAACCGGCGTTTTCTACCCCCGCGGTCAAGAATCTCTTCGTCCAGTTGAGCAGTCGATCGTCTCCCGCGACTGTCTGCTCGCGCTCACTAACCTCATTTGCGCTCCGTAGTGCGACGTTGGCGTGACTGAACTCCGTTAGCTTCGCGCGCAGGGCGGCAATGTCCGCTGGCTGAAGTTCACCAAGATCGTCACCAAAACGCTCGCTGAGGGCGACGCACCAGTTCGCGAGTTGTGGCTCGCGATCGGTTAGCACTTGAAGCTCGGCATCGACGCGGGCAACCGCGACCATGTCAATCTCACCGTCGGCCGGGCCTACTAGGTCGATTGGGCCGCTAACAGTGACCAGGGGCCAAACCTGAGAATCGAGGCCGACCAGAAAAAGATCTGCGACTCCCGAAATCAAGCTAACCGCGCCGTTGTCACGCAGTGAAAGTCGCTTAAGTTCCGACATCGCCGCCACTCCCTGCGCCGGAAACAAGCTCGGCATAGACTCCACCAACGTCCAACAGTTGTGTGTGCGTTCCCCGCTCGACTACAGCCCCACCGCGGGCTAGAACGACAATCTCATCAGCGTCACGAATCGTGCTCAGGCGATGGGCGATAATCATGCAGGCGCAGCCTCTGGCGCGTATCGCGGCGTCGACTGCGGCTTCCGTCGCCGTATCGAGCGCGCTAGTCGCTTCGTCGAGGATCAAAAAGTTTGGTGAACGGACCAGCGAGCGGGCTATTTCAAGTCGCTGGCGCTCGCCGCCGCTGAAGTTAAGGCCGCCCTCAACGACGTCTCCATCGAGACCCCCTGGCCGGGCCAACACTTCGTCCAGAATTTGCGCGTCGCGGAGTGCTTCCGTGACTAGTTCATCGCTGATCGTCGCGTCCCAGAACGTTACGTTCTCGCGTACTGTGCCCCTGAAGAGCATGATCGTCTGGTCGACTTTTGC
>CANFDS010000044.1 GCA_947445525.1 Actinomycetota bacterium
CCGGTCGGCATCAGGTGGATGTCGACAGCGCGGATGTAGCGGGGCGCCTCGACCGACGGGTCGAGCGTCAGTGTGCCGCCACCCTCCATCCGCCGTGCCTTCTCGACGAGCTCGTCGGCCTGGCGCTCGACGTTCTCGGCCACGGCATCCCACAGCAGCTCCTGGCTGACCCGCCGCAGCGAGCTCCACAGCTTCACCTGCGGGTCGTTCATCATCACCTTGCGTACCTCGTGCCGGTCGGCCGGGGCGCGGCCCTCGGCGGCCTCGAAGGCCGGGCCGACGCGGTGCTCCCAGACGTCCTTGATGCCCGGGGTGATCTCGTTGAAGATGACCCGCTTGAACGAGCGCGCGAAGTTCTGGCGCGCCAGCTCGTCGTGATCCTGCTCCGGCAGGAGCGGATGCCGTACCTGCTCGTCGATCATGGTGGCGTCCTTTCAGCTGATGGTGCGGGAGGGGTCAGGAGACTTCGCGGATGAGCTCGTCGTACGTGCCGCCGGTCGCCTTCTCGGCGAGGATCTTAGGCTCCTCGATGACGATGCGCAGCACGCGGGCGAGCATCTGCTGGCGCTGCGCCTCGCGCTGCTCGTCGGACAGCTCGTCGGGGAGGTAGGCGTCGATGTCGGCGCGGGAGATGGTGCCCTTCGCGTCGAGCAGACGCTCGATCGTGTCGAGCCGCTCGCGCGTGACCGAGACCTCCTCGAGCACGGACAGCACGATTGTCATGAGCCGGTCGATGTCGGGGTTCTCGAAGTAGTACGGGCGGGCGCCGCGGGCGCGCTTCAGCATGGAGAGCTGCTCCTCGCTTCGTCGGACGACAGTGAGTGGTGCAAGACGCAGTCTAGACCGATCCAGCGACTATTTGCCAGCAGCCAGCAGTATTTTGTCGCTGCGGGAGCAGCGGCCGGGGCAGCGGCCAGGCCACTACGAGAGGTATTCCGGTGGCTCGGGCAGCGTCGCCCAGGTCTCCGGGCAGTGGCCCGGGATGAGCCGCGCCGAGGAGTCGCCAGCGCGCCGTATGAGCATGTCCTGCGTCGCACGGGCTACTGCGGGCTCGCAGGCGACGATGGTGGTGACGACGTCCCGCTCGACGTTGTGGCGGCTGGGCACCGCGTCATAGGCGAAGAGCAGGCGGTCGCCGCCCGCCAGGGTCAGCAGGAACGACTGGTGCCCCGGCGTGTGGCCCGGGCTGGGGATCGCCTCGATGCCGGTGGCGATCGTCGTCGCGCCGTCGAGCGGCCGCCACGCGAGGTCGTACGGCTCCCAGTCGGACGGCCGGACGAACGCGCCGCCGTTGCCGCTCGCAACGTGGTCGAGCTCGGCCTGCTGGACGAGCACCGGCGTGCGGCCGCTGGCGAAGTGGCGCAGGCCGCCGGTGTGGTCGTTGTGCAGGTGGCTGAGCACGACGGCCTTGATCTCGTCCGGGCGGACGCCGCAGGCCGCGAGCGCAGCGAGCAGCGGGTCGCCGTCGCCGCGCAGCCGCGGCGGCCCCCACACGAACAGCGGCGTGTGCACGGCCTCCTCGCGAAACTCCACCGCCAGCCCGACGTCGAACATGAACCAGCCCTCCGGCGCGTGCGCGAGCATCGTCCCCATCGGCAGCGGCCCCAGGTCGGCGGGATCCCAGCCGGGAACCATCAGCTCGAGCGGCACGGGCAGGTCGCCCAGCGAGAACGTGTAGAGACGGTCGACGGCCATCAGAGAGGAAGCAGCGTACCGGCGCCGGCGGCGCGGCCGGCAGCGACGATGGCGGCGGCGAAGGCGGCGTCGAGGGCGCCGATACCGAGGTTGACGCAGGCGACGCGCGGCGGGCGCTCGTCGTCGTGGAGGCGCTCCCCCACGCCCGCGGCCGGGTCGGGCCAGCCGCCGAAGCTGCCGAGGCCGCGGTAGTAGTCGAACTGCTTGACGTCGTCGGAGAGGACGAGGTCGCAGGCGGCGATCGCGGCCGGCTGCACCATCGCGTCGAAGTCGAGCGGCAGCAGCAGGCAGCGCTCGGCAAGCCAGGCAGCCTCGACCTGAGGGGCCGGCGTGCCCGCGAGCGGTGCCGCGGTGATGACGACAGCGGCGCCCTCGACGGCCTCGCGCACGGACGCTGTTGAGCGGGCGCCGGCGCCGACGGCGGCTGCACGGCCGGGCAGCGGGTCGTAGGCACGGATCTCGCAGCCCGGGACGAGCGCCGCCAGCAGCTGCGCGTGGTAGCGGCCCTGCTCGCCGCAGCCGACGATCGCCGCGGTCGACCAGCCGGTGGGCGCAAACCGCCGGATGCAGAGCCCGCTGACCGCGGCGGTGCGCGCGGCGGTGATCTCAGCGCCGTCCAGCACCGCGGTCGGGATGCCCGTCTCGGCGTCGTTCAGCAGGATCAGCCCGGAGATGTACGGGAGCCCACGCTCGCGGTTGGCCGGGAAGCCGCCGATCCACTTGAGCGCGGCGATGTCGTCGTCCAGCAGGTAGGCGGGCATGGCGTGGATGAACGAGTCGGGGCGCGGGTGGATGCCCGGCTTGGGCGGCAGCTCGACACGGCCGGCGGCGAGGGCGCGGTACGTGCGCTCGACGATCGCGATCCGCTCGGAGATCGGCGGCAGCAGCGCCGCCACCTCGGCCCGGCTCAGGTAGAGCAGCTCGCCCGCGCTCACGGGTGGGCCTTCCGGAACGCGGCCATGCGAGCGGCCGCCTTCGCCATCAGCTTCATGCCGACGAGTGCGCGTGCCTCGGCAGAGACCAGCGCCTGGGCCCGCTTGCCGTGGATGGCGCCAAGGAAGAGCTCGGAGGCCTGGATGAGGGGACGGCAGGCCGCGTCGATGCTGTCGCGGACGGCTCGCAGCCGCGCGGTCGCGCGGCCGGCGTCACGCACCGTCTGGGTACAGCCGGAGAAGACCCCGTACGCCACCGCCGAGCCGAAGAGCGTCTGCGTGTCCACGAGCAGCGCCCGTGCGCTGGCCACAGAGCCCCCCACGAGGGTGGCGTCGCGCCCGGCGTCGGCGACGTTGACCGACAGCTGCTCGACGATCGAGAGCCAGCGCTGCTCGGCCGCGGTGGCGGGGGAGGCGGCGGGGCCGGTGGCAGCGCGGGCCGCCGCAGGCGCGACGAGGACGGCGACGGCAGCGGCCAGCACGAGAGATCGACGGAGGTGCATCGGCCGGATGATACGCCGTCGGCCGTTTGCCACCCGATCACAGTCACCCCCGCTGCGAGACGCGGTGGCTGTGGTTCACCTGCGCATCGTCACCCCGGCCGACCGGGCCGCCGGCGTCGTCGAGCTCCTGCTGGCCAGCCCGGCGACCTCGTCGCTCGCACATCTGCCCGGGGCATCGCTGCATCCGCCGGGTGACTTCGTGCTGGCCGACGTCGCCCGCGAGGAGACCAGCGTCCTCGTCGCGCAGCTGCGGGCGCTCGGCCTCGAGCAGGACGGCTCGATCACAATCGACTCCAGCGGGACGGTGCTCGGCGACGGCGCCCGCGATGCGGAGCGCTTCGCCGAGGTGGCGCCGGCCGACGCCGTGCTGTGGGAGGAGCTCGAGTCGCCCACCTCTACCGGCGCGCAGCTCTCCTTTACCTACGTCGGCCTGATGGCGCTGGCGACGATGATCGCCGCGGTCGGGATCCTCACCGACTCGATCGTGCTGATCATCGGGGCGATGGTCGTCGGCCCGGAGTTCGGCCCGCCCGCCGCGGCCTCGTCGCGTGCCCGCACCGACCCAATCGGCTCGGCCCGCACGACGATCGGCGCCATCGCCGGGCCGGCGCTGCCGCTCCCGACGACCACGACCTCGGCGCCGTCACGGCCGTCCACGGCCAGCGCGCAGCCGATCGCCTCGGCGAGCGGCGTCAACAGCTTGGCGATCTCGACCGGATCAAGAGCCGAGAGGGTTCCTCCTGATAGATCGGCGACAGGGTGCGTCGCCCGCTCGATCATCCTAGGTCAGAGGCGGCTGCCGAGCGCTGCGACACGCAGCCGCGGCACCTTCCACATCGCCTCGATTACGATGCTCCTGCTCATCTTGGAGCCGCCCAGCTCGCGGTCGGTGAAGCGGATCGGCACCTCGACGACGCGCAGGCCGGCGCGCAGCACCCGGTAGGTCGTCTCGATCTGGAACGCGTAGCCCCTGGCCGTGACCGCGTCGAGGTCGATCGCCTCGAGGGCCGCCCGCCGGTAGCACTTGAAGCCGCCCGTCAGGTCGCGCACCGGCACCTGCAACACGATCCTGGCATACGCCGACCCGAACGACGAGATCAGCCGGCGCGTCAGGCCCCAGTTGGCGACGCTGCCACCGGGGACGTAGCGCGAGCCAAGCACGAGGTCGGCGTCGGCGGCCGCGGCGAGGAGCCCCGGCAGAGCGCCCGGGTCGTGCGAGAAGTCGCAGTCCATCTCCAGGACGAGATCGGCGCCGAGCTCGAGCGCCCGCCGGAAGCCGGCGAGGTACGCCGGGCCGATGCCTTCCTTGACCTGCCGGTGCAGGACCTCCACGTACCCGAGCTCGGCTGCCAGCCGGTCGGCGATCTCGCCGGTGCCGTCGGGGGAGTTGTCGTCGATCACGAGGACGCGCACGCCCGGGGCGGCGCTGCCGATCGCGAGCAGCATCCGCTCGAGGTTCTCCCGCTCGTTGTAGGTGGGGAGACAGACGATCGCGAGGCCGTGCACAGACGCGTCCATCGGGCACGGAGGGTACACCGGGCGACGGCGGCGCCGGGGGCGGCTCGGAGCGCGCCGACGCCTACCGGCTGCGCCGCAACAGCGGCAGCGCGATCGCGACGGCGACGGCACCGCAGACAGCTGTCGCCCACCACGCAGCCGTGTACCCCCACTCCGCCGGGATCGGCGAGTCGCCGATCGTGCGGGCCGTAACCAGCGCCGCGGCGATCTGCCCGCCGACCACGCCGCCGATCGTCCGCATGATCATGTTGATTCCGTTGGCGACGCCGGTCTCGGTGACCGCGACCGCGTCGGTGATCAGCTTGGGCGCCGTCGCCAGGCCCATCGCAACGCCGATGCCCATGACGCCGAGGGCGAGCGGCGGCTGCCACTCGTGCTCGTGGAACAGCGCGAGCAGCAGCGGCCCCAGCATCACGAAGACGCCGCTGATGACGAACGGCCCGCGCGCCCCGAAGCGCGGCATCAGCTTGCCGGTGAGCGGCGCCGCGACGAGCTGCATAGCGCTCCCGGGGACGAGCAGGAACGACGCGACCGACGCGCTGGCGGCGAAGCCGTACGTGGCGAGGTCGTGCCACTGCGGCGCGAACTGCAGGGGCGTCTGAAGGAACGCCGGCACCACCAGGAACATCCCGAAGGTGGCAGCGCCGACGAACAGCGTCGAGAGGTTCGTGAGCAGCACAGGAAGCCGCCGGAGCATCGCCAGGTCGACCAGCGGGGCGCTCGAACGGTGCTCGACCCGGCCCCAGAGCAGGCCCAACGCGGCAGCCGCGACGAGGAGCCCCAGGGTACGGCCCGAGCCCCAGCCCCACGCGTTCCCCTCGGTGAGGGCCACGAGCAGCGCGATCAGCGACGCCGACATCAGCACGGCGCCCGGCAGGTCGACTTTCTTTTTGCCGGCCTGCACCGGCGACTCCGGCACGAACGCCCGCACCAGCAGCGCCGCGACGCCCATCCCGACGGCCCCGATCACGAACAGGTAGCGCCAGGAGAGGTGCTGGATGATCGGCCCGGCGGCGATCAGGCCGATCGGCCCGGCGATGCCGAACACCGACGAGATGCCCGAGAGGGCCTGCGGCACCTTCTGCGCCGAGAACTGGTCGCGGACGATCGCGAACGAGAGCGGCAGGACGGCGCCGCCGCAGCCCTGCACGGCGCGGGCAACGATCAGCGACCAGATGTTCCAGGCGCCGATCGCGAGGACGCAGCCCAGCAAGAAGAGCAGCAGGCTGATGATGAGCAGGCGCCGGCGCCCGAACTGGTCGCCGAGCCGGCCGAGGATCGGTGTCGCCACCGACGACGCCAGCAGGAAGCCGGTGAACGTCCAGGCCGACCAGCCGGTGGTCGTGTGGAAGTCCCGCTGAAACGCCGGGAGCGCCGGGATCACCATGATCTGCTGCAGCGCGTAGGCGAGGCCCGCGCTCATCAGCGCAGCGAGCTTCGCGCCGTCGCGATCACGCAGCCGTCCGCCCGGTTCCGCCCCCACGGCGCGACTCTACGCCGTCGCTGCCGGTCAGCGCGGCAGCGGCTCGCGGACGACGCCGCCCGCGCGGGCACCCGTGTGCGCGCCAGACGCCCACGCCCGCTGCCCGGCGACCCACACGCCGACGAGGCCGTCCGGGTGCCGGGCGGGGTCGTCGTAGGTGGCGGTGTCGATGAACGCCGCCGGGTCGAGCAGCACGAGATCGGCGCGCTTGCCCGGCGCGATGCGGCCGCGATCGCCCAGCCCGAGCCGGTCGGCGGCGCGCGCGGTGAGTCGCGCGACCGCCTCCTCGACGGGCAGCAGACCCTCGCGCAGCGCGAAGCGGCCGAGGAAGCGGGCGGCCGTCCCGTACAGGCGGGGGTGCGGCTTCGCCCCGTAGATGCCGTCGGAGCCGACCAGCTGGAGCCGGTGCACGGCGACCTGGCGCACCGCCGCCTCCGAGGCGTAGTGCTCGATCATCGTCACGTCGAGCCGGGATTCGAGCAGCAGGTCGAGCACCGCCTCGACGTGGTGGACGCCGCGGTCGTCGGCGAGCTCGGCGAGGCTGCGGCCCGCGGCGGCGGCGTTCGGCGCTGCCGCGTTGGCGATCACGATGCGCTCGGGGCCGAGGCCGCCGAGGATGTTCTCCCAGCCTTCGATGCCGTGCTCGACGTCGGCGCGGATGCGGTCGCGCTCGGAGCGGCGGGCGATGCGGTCGAGCGTGCCCGCGGCGCCGCCCTCCTGGGCCCAGGCCGGCAGCAGCGCGGAGAGCACCGTCGAGCCGGCCCCGTACGGATACTGGTCGAACGAGACGGACACGTCTGCGGCGGCCTCGTCGAGCAGCGCCAGCAGCGGCTCGAGCAGGCGCTCGTCGGTGAGGCACTTGAGGTGCGACACGTTGAGCGGCGCGCCCGAGCGCCGCGCGACCTCGACGAACTCGGCCACCGCTCCGAGCACGCCGCCGCCTTCGTTGCGCACGTGCGGCACGAGCGCGGCGCCGAACGGCGCCGCCTCCTCGGCCAGCGCCACCAGCTCGTCGGTGGTCGCATACGCGCCCGGCAGGTAGAGCATCCCGAACGAGAGCGTGCGCGCGCCGGCCTCGAGCCCCAGGCGCACCTCCCGACGCATAGCGGCCAGCTCCTCGCGCGTCGGCGCGCGGCTGGCGCCACCCATTACCGTGTCGCGCACGACATTGTGGCCGATCGACGACACCAGCGAGGTGGCCGGCCGGGTCGCCGCCAGCTCCTCGAGGTAGCCGTCGAGCGTCGTCCAGCCCCACTCGGCAGGTCCGGCGCCCTCCAGGCCGCGCAGGTAGGCCTGCCGCTCGCGCCAGCCGCCGGCCGCGACGGGCGCGGGCGCGAGGCCATCCGGGTGGATCAGCTCGGTGGTGAAGCCCTGCCCGACCTTGGCCGCCTGCAACGGGTCGTCGAAAGTGCGCAGCGCCGAGTGCGCGTGCATGTCGATGAAGCCGGGGCAGAGCAGCAGCCCGGCCCCGGCGATCTCCTCTGCGGCGGCCCCCGCCAGCGCGGGCGCTCCCGCCGCCGCGGGCGCCACGGCCTCGATCCGTCCGGCCCTGACCGCCACGTCCCCGACGAACGCCGGGCCGTCGCCGGGGTAGACGGTGGCGCCGCGCACAATCAGGTCGAAGGTCATCGCCGTCTTCTACCACGCTGCCCTGGTGACCGTGTAAAGCGATCGCCCAACCGCGCGTAATGCCGAGTCTGATTTATCTTCTGGAAATCTATTCAGAGAGCCGGCGACCGATGGTTCATGGCGCCACGATATCCACGAAACTTCCCTTGGCACGGTCGCTGCGATCACCTATCGTTCCACCTACTGATGACCACTCCCGCCCACAACCGTCTGTGGCCGATCGCCTCGCTGCCCGCACTCTGCGCGCAGGTGTCGCGCCCGTCCGGCAACCCGGTGGCCCTCGCAGGCAGGCGCACCCGCTAGAACTCGGCGACAGTACGGCTTTCCCGCGAGGGCGACGGAAGGGCTGCCTTCGTCGTTCCGGCAGACGTTTCCCGCTCCCGACCAAGGAAGGTGCTTCCCAGGATGACCACCGACTAGACTGCCGCGAGGCTTCCACGCGCCAGCCTAAATTCCGCGCGTGGTTTCGGCAAGTCGTCGCTTATAGGCAGCCGTATCCACGCGGCGGGTCGACCGAGATCCGCCTCTGATTCACCACTACATCCCGAGGATGATCTCCCATGTGTTCCACCAGCAGCCGGCTGCTAGCCCTGCTTCGCCGTGCCCTCGGCAGCTGCGTGCCCGACCAGCACGCCCATCCGCCGCAACGCCGCACGCCCGGCCCGGAAGCCCTCGCCGCCACGGCGTACGGGTCCCGCCTCGGCCCTCGGCACTGAGCCGCCGACAGAGCGGCGTCTCCGTCGGCGCGATTCCGCCGCCACCCCGCCCGTCCTGGGCGTTACTCCTAGGCGGGCGGGTGCATGCGGAACTCGCCCGTCGGCCGGACGCCGCTCTCGGCGCGCTCGGCGATCCGCTCCCAGTACGCGCCCCGGTAGAAGACGAGCGGGTGCAGGTCGTCGCGCAGCTCCAGGTGAAGCGGGCTGCCGATGACGATGGCGTGGTCGCCCGCCTCGACCTCCTGGGCGACCTCGCAGACGACCGTGGCGAGGCAGTCGGCGAGCACCGGCGTCGCGTGCTGCTCCGTCCAGGCCAGCTCGACGAACTTCTCGGACATCGGGCGCTTGCCCACGAACCGCCGCGAGACCTCCTCCTGCTCGGCCGAGAGCATGTTCACGCAGAACCGGCCGGAGTCACGGATCGCCCCGAGCGTGCGCGCCTCGTGGTCGAAGCAGACGAGCAGCAGCGGCGGCGCCAGCGACAGCGACGAGAACGCATTGAGCGTCGCACCGTAGGGCCCGTCGGAGCCCGTGGCGGTGACGACGCTGACGCCGGTGGCCCAGCAGCCCATGGCCCGGCGGAAGTCGGCCGCCTCGATCATGCCGCGGCCAGCGCAGCGGCCTTGAGCGCCGGCATGACGTCCTGCGCGAACAGCTCCATCGAGGCGCGCGCCCGGTCGTTGGGCATGTCGCCGAACTGGAGCAGCGTCGCCAGCGTGCCGAAGCCGAGGGTGCCCTGTGCCTCCAGCAGCTGCTCGCGCACCGACTCGGGCGAGCCGGCGATCACGAACCCCTCGTCGACGAGCTCCTGATATGTGTACTCGCTGAACGGCCGCAGCCCCGAGGTCATGGCGGCGCGCATGCCGCCCATGCTCATGTAGCCGGGCGGGTAGAGGTACTCGAGCTTGTGCTTGAGGCCCTTCTTGAACAGCCAGGCGATGTGCTTCTCGGCGGCAGCGTGCGCCTCGGCGTTCGTGTCTGCGACGTGGATCGGGAAGAGCGCGCCGAGCTGCGCCGGGGCGGCGTCGTAGCCGTAGCGGTTGGCGGCTGCACGGACGCCGTCGAGCCAGCTCTTCTGGAGCTGCGTCGGGGCGTACACCGACATGAACGTGTAGCGGTGCTTGGCCACCCAGTCGAAGGTCTCCGGGCTGCCGAAGCCGGGCACCCAGATCGGCGGGTGCGGCTCCTGGAAGCAGCGCGGCCAGACGTTGACGTAGCGGAAGCGGTAGTTCTTGGAGATCCACTCGAAGGGCTCCAGCTCCGTCCACGCCTTGATGATCAGGTCGTGGGCCTCGTTGAAGCGCTCGCGCGAGCGGGTCGGGTCGGAGCCGAACGTGAAGTACTCGACGCCGATGCCGCGAACGAAGCCGCTGATGATGCGCCCGCCCGAGACGCAGTCGAGCACGGCGATCTCCTCGGCGACGCGCAGCGGGTGGTCGCGCAGCGGCAGCGCATTGCCGATGATCGCGATCTTCATCCGCTTCGTCTCGCGGACGATCAGGGCGGCCATCACGTCGGGGCACGGCATCATCCCGTACGTCGTCTGGTGGTGCTCGTTGACCGACACGCCGTCGAAGCCGAGCTCCTCGGCGTAGACGAGCTGGTCGAGGTACTCCTTGTACAGCTGCTGGCCCTTGCGGGGGTCGAAGTGCCGACGCGGATAGGTGAGCCAGGAGGTCTCGTACTCGTCGAAGTTCTCGGGCAGCTCCGGGTACGGCATCAGGTGGAACAGGAAGACGTCCATCAGGCCTCCAGGAAATCGACGATGAGCTTCGCGGTCGCCTCGGCGTTCTCGAGGAACGGCGCGTGGGCGACCCCCGGCAGGGTGACGAGCCGCGCGTCCGCGATGCGCTCCACGTACCGCTCGCCGTGCACGACCGGGACGAGGAAGTCCTCGTCGCCCCACACGACGAGCGTCTTCGCCGTCACGCGGTACAGCCGCGACTCCAGCTTCGGGTTGCAGCAGTACGGGTTCCAGGCAAGCCGGGCGAACGAGATCTTCTCGCGGTAGAGGCCCATGATGAAGTCGAGGTCGGGCTCGGCCGGGAAGAGCGAGGCGGCGACCGCCGGGTCGGCGAACAGCGCAGCCACGGTCTCCTCCGGGCTCATCCCGAAGAGGTCCTTGACCGGCGCCTCCCAGATGTCGAGGCCGACGGCGTTGAGCAGCACGAGCCGACGCACGAGCCGGGGCGAGTGCACGGCCAGCTCGGCCGCCAGCCAGCCGCCAAGCGACGTGCCGACGACGTCGACCTCGTCGAGGCCGAGCTGCTCGAGCAGCGCCAGGTAGTGGTAGACGAGATCGTCCAGCGACTCGATGTGCTCCAGCTCGCCCGACAGCCCGAACCCGGGATGGTCGGGTGCCAGCACGTCGCAGCGCTGGGCCAGCAGCCCGTGGAACGGCAGCCACACACCGGCCCCGCCGGCGCCGTGCAGAAACAGCAGCGGCCGCCCGGAGCCCCCGCGCAACAGGTTGACCTGGATCCCGCGAACAGAGAGCTGCTCGCTCGTGTGCTCGACCGTCTGCTGCATGCGCCGTTGGCCTCCCGTTGGTCCGAATCTGCTGGGACGATACTGCGGCGCACGCGGGCCTGCCGACCCTTCCGCAGCCTCGGGCAGGCTCGGGCTGAATTCGCCGCGTCGCTGTGCGATCATCTCGCGACAGGCCACACGGCCACGATCTACGAGGAGGTCACATTGTTCTCTCTGCCAAGGAGAAGCCGCGTGCTCGTCGCCAGCCTGGCGGCGCTCACAACGGCTCTGCTCGCAACCGCAGGGGCGGGTTTCGCGGCTTCGTCGTCGTCGGCCGCACCGGCCGCGTCGAAGGACACGCTCATCGTCCTGACGTCGCACATCGCTCCCGCACTCAACCCGGATGGCGCCGCCGCCAACGACCCGGGCCAGTGGCTGATCGGCCGCAACACGGCCGACAAGCTCGTCCAGTACCGGACGAAGAACGTCGCCGGGATCAACATCCCCAACTACAGCGTGGCCCAGGACGACTTCCAGGGCCAGCTCGCCGCGTCGTACACGCGCGTCGGGACGACGTTCACCTTCAAGCTGAAGCAGGGCGTCAAGTCGTGCGTCGGCAACGAGCTCACCGCCGAGGACGTCGTCTACACCTTCGCCCGCGGCAAGTCGGTCTCCGGCGCCTCGCCGGTCGCCTGGTTCCTCGGCAACGTGGCGAGCGTCCTGCCGCTCGACCCGCTCATCTCGAAGGACCCCAAGGCGAAGGAGCTCAAGGGCGAGGTCACGGCCGTCGACAAGTACACGGTCAAGATCAAGCAGATGAACCCGAACGGGCTCTTCCCGCGCGTGTCCGAGATCTTCGCGCTCGAGATCTTCGACTCGGTCGAGATGAAGAAGCACGCGACGGCCAAGGACCCGTGGTCGCATACCTGGAACGACACCAAGGGCATCGCCGGCTTCGGTGCCTACTGCGTCGACAAGTGGATCAAGGGCTCCGAGATCGACCTGAAGGTGAACCCGAACTACAACTGGGGCACCAAGCCGCAGTTCACGAAGGTGGTTCTGCGCCAGGTGCCGTCGAACTCCAGCCGCATCGCCGCGCTCCGCGCCGGCTCGGCCGACATCGCCCAGGATCTCAGCCCCACCGAGTTCGAGAGCCTGTCGACCGACCCGAAGGTCACCGTCTGGGGCACGTACAACAACCAGACGACGTGGATCCACCTGAACTACAAGGTCGCCCCGTGGAACCTGCCGAACAACAAGTACCTGAGGCAGGCCATCGCCTACGCGATCCCGTACCAGGACATCATCAACAGCATCTATAAGGGTGATGCCCGCTTCTGGTTCGGCCACGCGCCGTCGTCGTACTACGGCTACACGCCGATCAAGAAGTACTCGTTCGACCTGAACAAGGCCAAGGCCGCGCTCGTCAAGGCCGGCTTCCCCCAGGGCAAGGGCCTGGAGAAGTACAGCGCGGGCATGCAGCTCGTGTACCCGGCCGAGAACTCCGCCACGCTCGAGCCGTTCGCCAACATCATCCGTACCAACCTGGCGAAGATCGGCATCAACATGTCGCTGAACCCGATCCCGCTCGGCCAGTTCCAGGACCGACACCTGGCGAAGAAGGACATCCCGGTCGCGATCGTGGACTTCGGCGCCCCGTTCGCCCCTGACACCGGCTACGCGCAGCAGCTGTTCTACGCGTCGACGGACAAGGGCGGCCTGACGAACTCGGAGAACTACTCGAACCCGAAGTTCGACGCCCTGGTCGACCAGTCGAAGAAGACGTCCGGCGCCGCGCGTCTGGCGCTCCTCAAGAAGGCCTCGCTGATCCAGATGGAAGAGCTCCCGACCATCCCGGTCGTCGAGTGGAAGAGCCACCTGGCCACCCGCAAGGGCATCAGCGGCTGGACGCTGACGAGCGACAACACGCTCGTGTTCGCGAACTTCAAGAGCAGCTAGACACCACCGGTTCGATGGTCGACGTGATGAGGGGGCGGGCCGCGAGGCCCGCCCCCTCGACGTCCGAGTGCCCGGTGTGGAACACTCGCACCCACAGTGCGCTCAGCACTCCACCCCGCCCCACGTCCGAGGAGGCCCCCGTTGCGCCGCCGTCCCGATCGAAAGCACGCCGTGGCTGTCGCTGCCGTCACCGTGTTCGCGCTTCTCACGACTGCTGCAGCCGGGATCGCCGGCACCACGGCCGCGCTGGCGCCGAATGCCAAAGACACACTGATCGTCCTGCGCGAGCAGATCGCGCCGCAGATGAACCCGGACGGCACCACCGCCGGCGACCCGGGCATGGTCGACGTCTTCAAGAACGTCTACTGGCGCCTCGTCGACTACCCGACGTCGCGCAAGGGCGACATCATCGTGCCGAACTACAAGGTCAAGCCGATGAACTTCGTGCCACAGCTCGCCCAGAGCTACAGCAAGAAGGGGCTCACCTGGACGTTCAAGCTGCGCAAGGGCATCAAGAGCTGTACCGGGAACGAGCTCACCGCCGATGACATCGTCTACACGTTCGCCCGCGCGAAGTCGGTTTCGGGCGGCGCGCCCGTCGCCTGGTTCCTGGCCAACGTCGGCTCGATCATCAATCTCGACCCGCTCACCAAGGGCGCGAAGGACCCGAAGGCAAAGGAGCTCAGCGGAGAGGTCACGAAGGTCGACGACTACACCGTGCAGATCAAGCAGTACGCCCCGAACGAGCTCTTCCCGCGCGTGCTCGAGATCTTCGCGCTCAACATCTTCGACTCCAAGGAGATGAAGAAGCAGGCGTCCGCCAAGGACCCGTGGTCGCACACGTTCGCCAACAACAAGGGAACGGCCGGCTACGGCCCGTACTGCGTCACCCGTTGGAACAAGGGCTCCGAGGTCGACCTCGGCTTCAATCCCAACTGGACGGGCAAGAAGCCGCAGTTCACCAAGGTTGTGATCCGCAAGGTTCCGCAGAATGCGAACCGCGTGGCGGCGATCAAGGCGGGCTCGGCGGACATCGCCACGACCCTCACGCCGACGGAGTACGACAGCCTCCGCTCGTCCTCGAACGTGACCGTCCTGGGCTGGTACAACAATCAGTCTTCGTACATCTATGCCAACTACAAGATCGAGCCCTGGGGGATGCCGGGGAACGTGAAATTGCGCCGCGCGATGGCGTACGCGATCCCGTACCAGGACATCATCAAGCTCGACTACAAGGGGAGCGCACGCGTCTGGCGCGGCGTCGTCGTCTCGACGTACAACGACTATGCGCCGGTGCTCGACTTCAAGACCGACCTGGTGAAGGCAAAGGCGCTGATGGCCGAGGCCGGGTACCCCGGTGGTAACGGCCTCGAGAAGTACAAGTCAGCGTTCTCGCTGACCTATCCGGCGGAGCGGGCGGCGACCCTCGAGCCGGTCGCCAACCGGGTGAGCACGAACCTGCGCGCGATCGGCATGCCGGTAACGCTCAACCCGATTCCCCAGGCCGAGTTCGCCGACCGCTTCCTCAGCAAGCGCGACCTGCCGCTGGCGCTCGTCGACTACGGTGCAGCGTTCGGGCCCGATGCGGTCTATGCCGTTCAGCTCTTCTTCGTCTCGCCGGACAAGGGCGGGATCAACAACGGTATGAACTACTCGAGCAAGGAGATGGACGCCGCGTTCTTCGCGGCGATCAACGCCTCCGGCGCGACCCGCACCGCGAAGATCAAGCGTGCGCAGCAGATCATCGCCCGCGACCAGCCGGCCGTCTCGCTCTACGAGTGGCAGAGCCAGCTCGCCGTGCGCAAGGGGCTGAGTGGGTGGCTCGTGTCGAGCGACAACTCGCTCGGCTTCTACGACATGACGATGAAGTAGGAGCTCCGGGGCGACCACTGGGGGGCGGGTCGCGAGGCCCGCCCCCTCTGTCGCGCATTCGAGGCGCCATGGTGGCCGGGAGCGCAGGCGCCGCCGCGCACTCGGGCGAAGACAGCGGCGTGGCAGCGGGTGCGGCAGCGGGCCAAGAGAACGCCCCGCCGCAGGGAGAGCGAGAGTGGAGCCCGCCCGTCAGACCGCGAACGCCGGAGCGTCGTCGGCATCCCGCGCCACGAGCGCCGCGTACCGTCCACCCAGCTCGATCAGCTCCTCGTGCCGCCCCCGCTCGACGATGGCACCCCGGTCGAGCACGACGATCTCGTCGGCGTCGCGGACAGTGGACAGGCGGTGCGCGATGGCGATCGTGGTGCGGCCGGCCGCGAGGCTGTCGAGCGCCTCCTGCACGGCCCGCTCGGTCTCGGTGTCGAGCGACGAGGTGGCCTCGTCGAGCACGAGGATCGGCGGGTTGCGCAGGATCGTGCGGGCGATCGCGATGCGCTGCTTCTCGCCGCCCGAGAAGCGGTAGCCGCGCTCGCCAACGATCGTGTCGTAGCCCTCGGGCAGCGCCGCGATGACGTGGTGGATGCGCGCCGCCTCGGCTGCCGCCTCGACCTCGGCGTCGGTCGCCTCTGGCTTCGCGAAGCGGAGGTTCTCGCGCACCGACGCGTGCAGCAGGTATGTCTCCTGCGAGACGACGCCGACCGCGTCGGCGAGCGATGCGAAGGTGATGTCGGCCACGTCGCTGCCGTCGATCGTGACCCGGCCGCGCTCGGGCTCGTAGAGGCGCGCGACAAGGTAGCCGAGCGTCGTCTTGCCCGACCCGGTCTCGCCGACGACGGCGGTGCGCGTCCCGGCGGGCACGACGAGCGAGACGCCCTGTAGCGTCCAGTCGGTGCCGTAGCGGAACCAGACGTTCTCGAACGCGACCTCACCGCGCAGCCGATCGAGGGATAGCTCTTGCGCTCCCGCCCGCTCCTCGATGTCGACGGGCAGGTCGAGGTACTCGAACACGCGGTCGAACAGCGCCATCGACGTCTGCACGTCGACGTGGACGTTGAGCAGCTGTGCGATCGGGAAGAAGAGCCGGGTCTGCAGCGTGGTGAAGGCGACGAGCGTGCCGATCGAGATCACCGCCCAGCCGTTGGCGAACGCGAGCCCGCCGAACCAGTAGACGGCCGCAGGCATCACAGCGAACGTCATCTGGATCGTGCTCATCACCCAGCGGCCCGCCATCGACTGCTGCACCTCGAGCGCCGCGAGCCGGCTCGACTCGCCGTCGAAGCGGTCGGCCAGCCCGCCCGAGCGGCCCATCGTCTTGCCGAGCAGGATGCCCGACACCGAGAGCGACTCCTGCACCAGTGTGGACATGTCCGCCATGGTCGTCTGGCGTCGGGTCGCGATCGCCTTGCGCTGCTTGCCGACCCGCCGCGTGAGCACGATGAACAGCGGCAGCAGGCCGAGCGAGAAGGCGGCAAGCCGCCACTCGAGCAGGAATAGCGCGATCACCGTGGCGATCACCGTCGTCCCGTTGGACACGATCGAGGTCGCCGTCGAGGTGACGACCTGCTGCACGCCGCCGATGTCGTTCTGGATGCGCGACTGCACCTCGCCGGTGCGCGTCCGCGTGAAGAACGCGAGCGACATCCGCTGGAGGTGGCGGTAGACGGCGGTGCGCAGCCCGTGCATCACACGCTGGCCGACCTGGGTCGAGAGCAGCGTCTGCACCACGCCAAGGGCCGAGGTGAGCACCGAGATCGCGATCATGCCGCCGGCGAGCAGGCTGATCAGCGTTGCGTCCTTCTGCGGGAACGCGGTGTCGAGCAGGCTCTTCAGCAGGAACGGCGAGACGATTCCCAGCGCCGACGAGACGGCGATCAGGCCGAGCACGGCGCCCAGGCGGCGGCGGTGCGGCCGGAAGAGGCCGGCGACGCGGCGAACGTTCGCCTTGCGCACGGCAGGGTCGGCCGGACGCTCGGGAACCTCCCCAGGTGCGTCGAAGATCCCTCCGTGCGGGCGTGGCATCGCGACACAGGGTACGGGTCGGGCAGGGACCTCGGTGGAAGTCGGGGCCTGCGCCGCGAGCGCACGCGCCCCCGCAGTGGGCGGCTGCTAGATTCGCCGCCATGACCGTGGTCGAAACCTCCCGCGACGGCGCGATCCTGACGATCACGCTGAATCGCCCCGACAAGCTCAACGCCTTCGACATCCCCCTGCTGCGCGGCCTCGCCGACGCCGTACGCACGGCGGCCGACCCTGCCGTCCGCGCCGTCGTCCTCACCGGCGCGGGGCGCGGCTTCTGCGTCGGCCAGGATCTGACGGCGCTCGAGGGGGCCGGCGTCGAGAACGTCGGCGACCTGCTGCGCGAGCACTACCACCCCACGATGCTGGCCATCCGCGCGCTCGAGAAGCCGGTCATCGCCGCCGTCAACGGCCCGGCGGCCGGCGCCGGCCTCGCGCTCGCGTGCGCGTGTGATGTCCGTATCGCGTCGGACGCGGCCAGCTTCGTGCCAGCCTTCGTCTCGATCGGGCTCGTGCCGGATGCGGGCGGCTCGTGGTACCTGTCACGGCTGATCGGCGCGCCGCGCGCCTACGAGTGGATGGCCGGCGGCCGCCCGCTGAAGGCGCCCGAGGCGCTGGCGTGGGGACTCGTCTCCGAGGTGGTGCCGGCCGACACGTTCGCTGCGCGCGTGACCGAGCTCGCCGCCGAGCTTGCCGCCCGGCCGACCCGCGCCGTCGGCCTGATGAAGGCGCTGTTCGACGCCGCCCCCCACGCCACGCTGGCCGAGCAGCTCGAGCACGAGGCGACCCTCCAGGCCGAGGCCGTCCGCACGCACGACTTCGCCGAGGGCGTCGCCGCGTTCCGCGAGAAGCGCAAGGCCTCGTTCGAGGGGCGGTAGCGGCCGTGATCGTCGCCATCGCCCCCGCCGGCCCGGCCGCGCTCGCCGAGCAGGACGACTTCAAGGGGCTCAAGGTCACGCTCACCCGCGGCGATACCGTTGAACGCGCCCTCACGACGCGCTCCGCCGAGTGGGATGCCGCCTTCGCCGCGATGCTCGCGAAGGTCGCGCCGTACGGCTGGTACGACCCGGCGCTGGCGCGCGTCAAGGCGCACGTCGAGCGGGCCGCGTAGCCGCCTGCTGTCGCAATCTCCAAGCCGGCCGGCCCGGACGCGCAACCACCCGGCCACCTTCGTCTAGGGTTTCAGGCATGGCAACAGCCGAGGATCGTCGGGCGCACACGAGCGCAGCACTGCGCACCGAGGGGCAGGACAACGCGTCGGAGCGTCAGGGCGAGCTCTTCTCGACGATGTCCGGCATCCCGATCGAGCCCCTCTACGGGCCCGAGAACGGTGCTGTCGACTACGAGCGCGATCTCGGCGATCCGGGCCAGTTCCCGTTCACGCGCGGCGTCTACCCCTCGATGTACCGCGGCAAGGTCTGGACGATGCGCCAGTTCGCCGGCTTCGGCACGCCGGAGGAGACGAACGAGCGCTTCAAGTACCTGCTCGAGCACGGCCAGACCGGCCTCTCGACGGCGTTCGACATGCCGACCCTGATGGGCTACGACTCCGACCACGCGCGGTCGCTGGGCGAGGTCGGCGTCGAGGGCGTCGCGCTCGACTCGCTGGCCGACATGGAGACGCTGTTCGCCGGCATCCCGCTCGGCCAGGTCTCGACGTCGATGACGATCAACTCGCCGGCCGCGATGCTGCTCGCGTTCTACCTCGTCGTCGGCGAGCAGCAGGGCGTCACGCGCGACAAGCTGCGGGGGACGATCCAGACGGACATCCTCAAGGAGTACATCGCCCAGAAGGAGTGGATCTTCCCGCCG
>CANFDS010000045.1 GCA_947445525.1 Actinomycetota bacterium
GAGTACATGGAGAGCTACTACCCCGTGGTGATCGAGCGCTACGAGCCGGTGATCGACACGGGCGGCGCCGGCCTGCACCGCGGCGGCTGCGGCATCGAGAAGCAGTACTGCTTCCGCCGCCCCGGCGCGTTCATCATCAACGACGACCGCGCCCTGCATGACCCGTGGGGCATCGGCGGCGGCAAGTCCGGCGGACGCTCGACGAAGACGCTCGTGCGCGCCGACGGCACGCGTGAAGTGCTCGGCTCGAAGCTCGACAACATCCCGGTGCAGCCGGGCGACCGGCTGCTGTTCCGGACGGCCGGCGCGGGCGGCTGGGGCGACCCGCTGCTGCGCGACCCCGCCACTGTCGAGCGCGACGTGCGGCGGCGGCTCGTGTCGAAGGCGGCGGCCGCCGAGCTGTACGGCGTCGTTGTGGGCGACGCGGCGGCGACGGCGGCGCGGCGTGCCGAGATCGTGGCGGCCCGGGGCGGCGAGGCGCTGCCACGGTTCGACTTCGGCGAGCTGCCGGCCGGGCTCGTGCCGCCGCGCTGAGCGGCGTTGGGGGCAGCACTTGCGCAAGCGCGCTCAGGTCGAGCGACATGCACACGGGCGCCCGGCCGTGGAGCTCCAGCCGCGAACTCCCAGGTTGGCGACGATCTGAGTACGATGGGCCGATCGGCACTAACGCGTCTCCCGCCGGCACTCAGGCGCCGCCCTCCTGGATCGCCTACGTCAACGTCGACGACGTCGATGCGGCGCCGGCAAAGGTCAAGGCGCTCAGCGGGATGGTGCACGCCGGCCCCTTCCCGGTGCCGACGATCGGCCAGATCGCGATCATCGGCGACCCGCAGGGCGCGGCGCTCGGGCTGATCCAGCCCGACATGCCCTCCTGAACAATCCGTGAACTCGGGGCGCTCGGGCGGCGTCACCCACCCGCCCACGCGTACCCTTCCGGCATGAGCCTCTTCTCCCGCCTCACCAAGACGCAACTGGTCGACCCGGCCCACGCGCTGCCCGGGCGCGCGACCGCCATCGCCGCCCCCGGCGCCCACCATGTTCTCGACACGCCGCTCCAGGAGCCATTCCCCGCCGGCCTCGAGCAGGCCGTGTTCGGGCTCGGCTGCTTCTGGGGCGCCGAGCGGATCTTCTGGCGGCAGCAGGGCGTCTTCACGACGGCCGTCGGCTACGCGGGCGGTACCACACCGAACCCGACGTACGAGGAGGTCTGCTCCGGCCAGACAGGCCACACCGAGGTCGTGCTGGTCGTCTTCGACTCGGCCGCGACGAGCTACGGCGAGCTGCTGCGCGTCTTCTGGGAGGGGCACGACCCGACCCAGGGCATGCAGCAGGGCAACGATGTGGGCACGCAGTACCGGTCGGCGATCTACACGTTCGGCGACGAGCAGCGCACCGCCGCCGACGCGTCGCGCTCCGCCTACGAGGGCGCGCTCGCCCGTGCCGGCCACGGCCGCATCACCACCGACATCGAGCCGGCCGGCCCGTTCTACTACGCCGAGCACTACCACCAGCAGTACCTCTCAAAGGTGCCGAACGGCTACTGCGGCATCGGCGGCACGGGCGTCAGCTGCCCGATTGGCGTAGCCGTCAGCTCGGTCTGATCCTTCTCCCCTCCCGCGGCAGCGGGCGGCGCGATATGGTCGGCGCGTCGCCCGACGCCACTTCCGGAGGAACCCATGGCAGCGCACCCCAGCACGTCCCCCTCGCAGGTCATGTGCCTGCTCACCTACACCCCGCGCGCCGACTCGGCCGAGCGCGGCTACGACGACTGGCTGCGCGCCGTCGACAACCCCTTCTTCAACGCGATCCCCGGCATCGTGCGCTACGAGAACTGGAAGGTGCACACGCCAGTCCTCAACACGCTGCCGTTCGCGTACTTCGACCTGATGTACATCCACGGGCGCGAGGGCATCGACAAGGTGTGGGGCAACCAGGAGCTGCTCGAGTTCGCGCGCGAGTGGACGCGGCTGTGGGGCATCGTGCCCGACCCGGACATCGACCAGAGCCCCAACTACCACGTCGTGATCTGCGAGGAGATCGCTGGACCGATCGTGCCGCGGCGCACCGAGTGGGCCCTCTTTGCCCCGTACATCCGCCGCGACGACGCCGCGGCCCGCAACTACGACACGTACCTGCGCGACGTCGACAACCCCTTCTTCAACTCGGCGGCAGTGCCCCAGGTGGTCTCGGACGCGAACTGGCACAAGACGAGCGAGGTCGTCGGCACGGAGTCCTGGAGCGACTTCGACCTGATGCTGTTCGACGGGCCCGAACAGGCCGGCGAGCTGTTCGCCAACCCGGCAGCGACCGGCTTCATGGCCGACTTCTGCAAGGAGTGGGGCCGCGTGCCCGAGGGGACGCCCGCCGACAACTTCAGTGCCGTCATCGCCGAGCTCGTCGCCTCCCCTCAGAAGAAGTAGCGCCCCGGCCGTGCTCCGGCGCGGCCCCGACCAAGGAGAAGACCGTGGGAGCCCATCCCAGCAAGTCCCCGTCGAGCATCATGTGCATGCTGACGTACTCCCCCCGCCCCGATGTCGACGCCCATGCCTACGAGGAGTGGGCACGCGAGGTCGACAACCCGCTGTTCATGTCGATCCCCGGCATCGCCTGGTACGAGAGCTGGAAGGTGCACTCGGCGAAGAACGGCTGGCCGTCGTTCGCCTACTTCGACACGATGTACATCGAGAGCGAGGCTGCGCTCGAGCAGGTGTGGAGCAACGAGACGCTCAGGGAGTTCGCCCACCAGTGGACCGTGCGCTGGGGCCGCGCGCCGCAGCACCCCGACGAGGCCGTCAACTACCACGTGCTGGTGTGCGAGGAGATCGCCGGCCAGAAGGTCGCCGGCCGCAGCGAGTGGTGCGTCATGCTCAACTACACGCCACGCGCCGACGCGCAGCAGCTTGGCTACGACAAGTACCTGCGTGAGATCGACAACCCGTTCTTCAACAGCGACGAGGTGCCCGAGATCATCGCCTCGTCGAACTGGCGCCGGAAGCAGGACATGCAGGGCACCGAGTGGTGGACGGACTTCGACCTGATGCTGGTGGACGGTCCCGACGGCTACGAGAAGATCCTCGCCAACGCGAAGGCCGCCGAGTTCGCCGGCAACTGGGCGCGCAACTGGGGGCACCGCCCGGACGACGGCATCCCCGCCAACCTCGAGGCGCTCGTCGGCGAGCTGATCGCGTCACCGCTGAAGCGGTAGGCCACCCCGAGCGGCGGCTCGTGGAGCGCCCGCCGCGCCGCCACGCCGCCCGGGTAGGCTCCCCGCTATGACCCCTGCCCGCCGCCTCCGCGAACGCCTCGCCACCGGTAACCCGCTCCTCCTGCCTGGCGCTTACAACGCGCTCACCGCGAAGATCCTCGAGCTCGCCGGCCACGAGGCCGTCTACACGGGTGGCTACGCGGCAGCCGCGGCCACGTTCGCGCTGCCCGACATCGGCCTGATGACGCAGACCGAAATGCTCGGCCACATCGGCCGCGTCTCGACGGCCACCTCGCTCCCCGTCGTCGCCGACGCCGACACCGGCTTCGGCGACCTCATCAACGTCGCGCGCACCGTGCGCGAGTACGAGAAGGCCGGCGCGGCGGCCGTCCAGTTCGAGGACCAGGTCTTCCCCAAGAAGTGCGGCCACATGGAGGGCAAGAAGGTGATCCCGCGCGACGAGATGGTCGCCAAGGTGCGCGCCGCCCTCGCCGCCCGCACGAATCCCGACACCGTGATCATCGCCCGCACCGACGCGATCGCGGTGACCGGCCTCGACGACGCGATCGGCCGGATGAACGCCTACGCCGACGCCGGCGCCGACGTGATCTTCCCGGACGCGCCGCGCTCGGTGGAGGAGCTGACGGCGATCCGCGAGCGCGTCCGCCCGGGCGCCAAGCTGCTCGCCAACTTCAGCGAGAACGGGAAGACGCCGCTGCTCTCGGTCAAGGAGGTCGGCACCCTGGGGTACGCGATCGCGCTGTACCCGTCGTCCCTGCTGTTCGCTGCGGTGCAGTCGGCCATCGAGATCGCCGCGCTGCTCAGGGGCGAGGGCACGAGCGCTTCGGCGGTCGGCCGCATGGTCGGCTTCGACGCGCTGAACGACGGCATCCTCGGCAAGGCAGGCTGGCAGGCCGAGGAAGAGCGGATCCTGGCGCTGGGATGAGCACCGCCGCCGGAGCCGCCGGCACGGGCGCTGCCCGCGAGACCATCTTCACCTTCGACGCGCCGCCCGTCGTCTTCGGCGAGGGCGCGGCCGAGGAGATCGACTTCCACGTCGCCAGGCTCGGCGTGACGAGGGCGCTGCTGGTGTGCGACCCGTTCGTCACCGCGTCAGGCCTGGCCGCCCGCCTCAGCGGGGCGCTTGCCGCGCGCGGCATCGCCGCCGACGTGTTCGACCGCATCGCCGGCGAGCCCGGCGAGGAGAGCGCCCGCGACGCGATCGAGGCGGCCCGCGCACGCGGCTACGACGGCTTCATTGGGGTCGGCGGCGGCTCGGCGCTCGACACCGCCAAGCTCTGCGCGCTGTTCGCCACGCACGGCGGCGAACTGCTCGACTACGTCAACAAGCCGATCGGCGAGGGCCGCCAGGTGCCCGGCCCTGTGCTGCCGCTCGTGGCGGTGCCCACCACCGCCGGCACCGGCTCCGAGGTGACGTCGGTGATCGTGCTCGACTTCCCACGGCTCGGGGTGAAGACAGGCATCTCGCACCGCCACCTGCGACCCCGCGTCGCCATCGTCGATCCACTGCTGTCGCTGAGCTGCCCGCGTGGCGTGACCGCGGCGGCCGGCCTCGACGCGCTCGCCCACGCGCTCGAGGCGTACACCGCGCGACCCTACGGTGCCCGCACCCACTCCGCGCCCGAGGAGCGCCCGCCCTACCAGGGCGCCGGCCCGCTCACCGAGGCGCTCTGCGCCCAGGCGATCCGGCTCGTCGGCCGCAGCCTGCGCCGCGCGGTGGCCGACGGCGGCGATGTCGAGGCCCGCCGTGAGATGGCGCTCGCCGCCACCACCGCCGGCATCGGCTTCGGCAACGCAGGCGTCCACGTCCCACACGCCCTCGCCTACCCGATCGCGTCGCTCAAGCACGCCTGGTCGCCTCCGGGCTATCCCGGCGGCGCCCTGTTCGTGCCGCACGGCCTCGCCGTCTCGGTGACCTCACCCGCCGCCTATCGGGTTCTGGCCGACGCCGCGCCGGAGCGCTGCCGGGAGGCGGCCCGGCTGCTCGACGGCAGCGACGAACTGGCCTCCGCCTTCGCCCGGCTGATGGCGGACATCGGCGCGCCCGCCACCCTCGGCGAGCTCGGCTACAACTCGGAAGACGTGCCTGCGATCGTGGAGGGGGCGCTCAAGCAGCAGCGGCTGCTAGTGATGGCACCGCGCGATGTCGGCGCCGCCGACCTCGAGGCGATCGTCCGCGCGTCGCTGTGAGGGGGACGACGCCGTGACCGCAGCCCCCGCTCCGCTCGAGCGCGACCTCGCCGCACTCGTCGGCGGGCCCGAGAACGTGCGGCCGGGCACCGCGTCCGAGTACCTCGTCGATGCCGCCGCCCAGACGTGGGGGCTGCGCGGCCGTGCCGACGCGGTGGCCCTGCCCGGCACCCCCGACGAGGTCGGGGCCGTGCTGGCCTGGTGCTACGAGCGCGGCATCCCGGTGACACCCCGCGGCGGCGGCACCGGCTACGCGGGCGGCGCGATGCCCGACGGCGGCGTCGTGCTGTCGCTGGAGCGGCTGACGCGCATCCGCTCGTTCGACCCGCTGCAGTGGCGGATCGAGGTCGAGGCCGGCGTCCGCACCGGCGACCTGCGCCGCATCGTGCGCGAGAGCGGCCTCTACTTCCCGCCCGACCCCGGCGCGGCCGAGCTGTCGCAGATCGCTGGCAACGTCGCCACCAACGCCGGCGGACCGCACGCCTTCAAGTACGGCGTGACCGGGGCGTACGTGACCGGGCTCGAGGCCGTCGTGCCGCCCGGCGACCTGCTGCGCATGGGCGGCGCCCAGCGCAAGGACGTCGCCGCCTACGACCTCAAGAGCCTGCTGATCGGCTCCGAGGGCACGCTCGGCATCATCACCTCGGTGTGGCTGCGGCTGATTCCGGCGCCGGAGGTGTTCCTGCCGGTCGCCGCCTTCTACCGCGACACGGCCAGCGGCTGCGCCGCGCTCGAGACGGTGATGGGCAGCGGACTAGCCGTCGCCGCGCTCGAGTATCTGGACGCGGGGACGCTCGCAGCCTCGGGCCATGCGTTCCCCGGCGGCGGCCCCGAGGGCGGCCCCGGCATCCCTGCAGGCGCCGGCTTCCTCGTGATCGCCGAGGCCGACGGCTCCCCCGAGGAGGCCCTCCGCCTGCGCGCCGAGGTGCTGGAGGCACTGGCCGACGGCGCGCTCGCCGTCCATGCGCCCGAGACCAAGGCCGAGATCGCGGAGCTCTGGCGCTGGCGCGAGCTCATGTCGGGCATGGTCGCCACGCGGCTCGGCGGCAAGGCGGGCGAGGACATCGTCGTGCCCACCGATCGCCTTGCCGAGGCGATCGAGGCGACGCTCGAGATCGGCCGTCGCCACGGCCTCGAGGCCTGCTCGTGGGGCCACGCGGGCGATGGCAACCTCCACTCCAACTTTCTGCTGCCGCGCCTCGACCCCGACGGCGAGCTCGCGACCGTCAGGCGCGCCGCCGCCGACCTCTTCGCCGTGGCCACCGCTCTCGGCGGGTCGATCAGCGGCGAGCACGGCCTCGGCAGCCTCAAGGCCGGCCACCTGGAGGCGCAGCTCACCCCGGCGACCTACCGCCTCCACGGCGAGGTCAAACGGCTCTTCGACCCGAAGGGCCTGCTCAACCCCGGCAAGAAGACGTAGCGCCGGGCGTGGCGGCGCCCGGGCAACGCGCCCGCCCCGCCTCTACGCCGACCGCTGCCGTGACCACGGCACGAGCCCGCCGGCCGTGAGCATGTCGAGCATGAACGGCGGGATCGGCTTGGCCCGGAACGCCTTGCCGTCGACCGTGACCACGCCGGTATCGGTGTCCACGGTGATCTGCGAGCCCTTCGTCGCCGCTGCCGACGCCTCCGGGCACACGACTGCCGGCACCCCCAGGTTGAAGCAGTTGCGGTAGAAGATCCGCGCGAACGTCTTGCCGACGACGCAGGTGATGCCGTTCGCCCGGATCGCCTGCGGCACGTGCTCACGCGACGAGCCCGAGCCGAAGTTGTCGTCGACGACGAGCACGGTGTCGCCGACGAGCTCCTCGCGGATCTTCGGGTCGAGGCCCTCGAACAGGAACAGGGCCATGCGTGCCGGGTCCTCGGTGTTGAGGTACGAGCCGGGGTAGAGCACGTCGGTGTCGATGTTGTCGCCGCGGACGCACACGGCGTTGCCGGAAAGGATCATGTCCACTCCTCTCTACAGGACGTCGGCAGGGTTGACGATCTCGCCGGCGACCGCTGCCGCCGCCGCGACCCAGGCGTTCGCCAGGTGCACCTCGGCGTCGCCCGAGCCCATGCGCCCCTTGAAGTTGCGATTGGTGGTGGTGAGCGCGGCCTCGCCGGCGGCGAGCACGCCGTTGCCGCCGCCGAAGCAGGCGCCGCAGGTCGGCGTCGAGACGATCAGCCCGGCGTCGACGAACACGCCGAGCAGGCCCTCGTCGAGCGCCTGCCGGTACACCCGCTGGCTGGCCGGCACGATGATCGCGCGCACGTCGCGGTGCACGGTGCGGCCACGGAAGATCTCGGCGGCCTGACGCAGGTCGGTGATGGTGCCGTTGCCACAGTTGCCGATGTACACCTGGTCGATCTTCTTGCCGGTGACGTCGGCGACCCGCTCGACGTTGCCCGGCAGGTGCGGCATCGCGATCAGCGGGTCGAGGCCGTCGAGGTCGATCTGGATCGTCTGCGCGAACTCGGCGCCGGGATCCGAGTGGACGGGCTCCCACGCGGTGCGGGCCCGGCCCTCGAGGTAGGCGCGGGTCGTCTCGTCGGCGGGGAAGATGCCCGTCTCGGAGCCGGCCTCGACCGCCATGTTGGCGACGGCCAGCCGCTCGTCGATCGAGAGCGCCTCTGCCCCCGGCCCGACGAACTCCAGCACCTTGTCGGTGCCGCCCGCCACGCCGGTCTGTGCGATCACCGCGAGGATGATGTCCTTGCCGGTGACGAACCGCCGCTTCTCGCCGGTGATGTTGACGAGGATCGTCGCCGGGACGCCCTGCCAGAACTCGCCGAAGGCCAGTGCGGCCGCGATGTCGGTCGAGCCGAGGCCCGTCCCGAATGCGCCGAGCGCGCCGTGCGTGCACGTGTGCGAGTCGCCGCCGACGACGACCGCGCCCGGCACGACGAAGCCCTCCTCCACCATCACCGTGTGCTCGATGCCGCCGCGGCCCTGGTCGTAGAAGTGGACGCCGTGGGCCTGCGACCACTCCTTCAGACGCCGCTGCTGGGCCGCCGAGACCGCGTCCTTCGCCGGCATGAAGTGGTCGGCGACCATGATCACCTTGTCGGGGTCGAAGACCTTGTCGATGCCCATCTCGGCCATCGCGCGGAACGCGACCGGGCCCGACACGTCGTTCGCCATCACGATGTCGATGCGCACCATGATCAGGTCGCCGATGGCGATGTCGTCGGCGTCACAATGGGCGAGCAGGATCTTCTCAGCGAGCGTGCGCGGCACTGAGGGCCTCCAGGTAGTCGAGGGTCTCTTCCAGGCTGACGACATCACCGTACTTGGCGTCCATGTCGAACAGGTTCGCCTCGTGGGCAGCCTGGTTGCGGTCGCCCACGGCCTCCCGCGGGATGAGCGGGCGGTAGCCGTGCTGCAGGCAGTCGACGACGCTGGCGCGCACGCACCCGGAGGTGGACGCGCCCGTCACGATCACGCTGTCGCAGCCGGCCGAGGCGAGCAGCGACGAGAGCGCCGTCCCGAAGAACGACGACGCGAAGTTCTTGACGATCACGGCCTCGTCGGGCAGCGGAGCGATGCGGCTGTCGATCTCGATCCAGCGGGTGCCGGGCGCCATGAACGTCAGCACGGGGATCTTGTCGATGAACGCCTTCGCGGCCTGCTGCGAGCCCGCGTCCATGATGACGTTGGTGTAGACGATCGGGATGCCGGCGCGGCGGCTCCCGTCCAGCAGCTGCGCGATCGCAGCCACGACGCTGTCGAGGTCGCACACGAGCGGCGACTCCGGGTCGGTGAACGCGTTGTTCATGTCGATGATCAGCAGCGCCGGACGCTCGCCGAAGCCGGCGCGCCCGCCGAAGCCGCTTGCATGGTCGATCGTCATCTCACCCCCACTACCTCGTTGAAAGACGAGAGGCCCCCGGCCGGAGCCGGGAGCCTCTCACACAGCGATCGCTTCTGCCGGCCCGCCTACTTGGTCGGCGCCGGCAGGTTGTCCTTGGCCCGGACGAGCGCCAGAGCCTCGGCACCGTCCTGCAGCGGCGACCAGCGCAGCGGCGTGGCCAGCTTCGGCGGCTCGAGGCCCGTCTCGGCCAGGCAGTTGGCGAGTAGCTCCTCCAGCGGGGGGCCGTAGTCGAAGTTCTCGACCGGGCCGCGCACCGTGCGCTGCCGGTCCCGCTCCGTCGCCGTCGCCGCCTCGTCGACCTCGAGGGTGTCGCCCTTGAAGACGACGCCGTAGCCGGTCGTCGCGCTCTCGCGCGAGACGAGCCCGAACGAGACGTCACGGGCAACCCGCTCGGTCTCGCGGTCGAGGCGGTCCTTCCAGCCACCGCCGCCCGCCGTGCGGTAGACGAGCATGTCGCCCGGCTCCACGTGCACGTTGTCGCACTTCGACGGGAGCCGCTGGCTGGTGCCGTCGGCCCGCTTCAGCAGCTTCTCCGAGCGGCCGCCCGGCTGGCCGCCGAGCACGCCCCAGGGGCGCGTCAGCCAGCGGTCGTCGTGGATCGAGACCTCGCCCGGCTCGAGATAGATGTAGCGCTTCTCGACGCCGTTGCCACCGCGGTTGTAGCCCGGGCCGCCCGTGTCCTCGACGGTGGAGTACGCGTCGATCCGCAGCGGGTAGTACGCCTCGAGGTACTCGGTCGGGATGTTCTCGAACAGCGGCCACCAGGAGTGGCCGTCCATGCCGTCGCCGACCGGACGCCCGGGGATGCCGCCGTAGAGGATCTCCATCGAGTAGAAGAAGTCCCCCTTGTTGTCCCAGCCCGAGTAGAGCATGTACGGCGAGGTGCCGTAGCCCGACGCGGCGTTGAGCTCCGGGGCCTGCTTGAGCAGCGCGCCACCGAGCACGTCGAAGAGACGCGCAAGGGCGTGCGTGCGGCAGCCCAGGGCAGAGGGGAACCGCGGCCTGAGCAGACAGCCCTCCGGCAGCACGATGTGCAGCAGCGGGTAGAAGCCGTCGTTGAACAGGATCTGCGGGTCGTTCACCATGATCAGGTAGATCCCGATGAACATCTTGAACATGCCCTCGGAGAGGTAGAAGTTGATCGGCCCGAGTGCCTGCGGATCCGTGCCCGTCCAGTCGAAGAAGGCGTGGTCGCCCTCGCGCCAGATGGTCAGCTTCATCTTGTACGGCCCGTTGCCGAGGCCGTCGTCGTCGATGTAGTCCTCGAAGTACTGCTTCTCGACGGGGATCGCGAACTGGATCAGCGTCTTCATCGCCTCGTACGTGCGGTCGAGCAACTGCTGGAGCGCGGCGAGGTAGGTCTCCTGGCCGAAGCGCTCGCACAGCCCGATGACCCGCTTCTCGCCGGCACGGCAGCCGGCAACGATCGCGAACAGATCGGCCCGGTTCATCTCCGGGATCCGCATGTTGTTGAGGATCAGGTTGAGCACGTCGTGCTGGATCTCGCCGCGCTCGACGACCTTGATCGGCGGGATGATCAGGCCCTCTTCGAAGATGGTCTTGGCACCGGTCGGGAGCGAGCCCGGGAGCGGGCCGCCGCAGTCCATCTGATGGCCGAACTGCGATGCCCAGCCAATCAGCTCGTCCTTGAAGAAGATCGGCACGAGCACGAGCCAGTCGTTCGTGTGCGAGATCGAGCCGGAGCACTTGAACGGGTCGGACGTGAGGATGACGTCGCCCGGGTAGATGCCCCGGTCCCAGTCCTCCATCATCTCGGTGATGTACGCACCGAACTGCCCCACGACCATGCGGCCGCGCGGGTCGGTGATCATCGGGAACTCGTCGTGCTGCTCCCGGATGACCGGGCTCATGGCCGACCGGAAGAGCACGGCGTCCATCTCATAGCGGGCGCTCTTGAGCGCGCCCTCGATGATGTCCAGCGTGACCGGATCGACCTTCACGCCGGTCGGGATCTCAGCGATACGCGGCTTGTCAGCGGTGATAGCCATTGTCGATCCTCCTCTCAGGCCCTGTTGATCAGGATGTTGAAGTGCTTGTCCACCGCGCCCCGGTAGCCCGGGAGGATGACGGTGGTCGAGTCGAACTCGGTGACGATGGCCGGGCCGTCGATCTCGTTGCCCGGCATCAGCTTCGACCGGTCGTAGATCGTGGCCGCGATCTTCTGGCCCTTGTGGATCATCGTGTGCTGGGACGCGACGGCGCCGCTCGAGTCCTTGCCGCCCAGCGCACCCTCGGGCAGCTCGGGCTTCTCGACGGAGCCGAAGCCGATGGCGCGGAGGTTGACGATCTCGGCCCGGGTGTTCGGCATGCGGAACCCGTAGAGCTGCTCGTGGAGCTGGTTGAACCGCTCGTCGAGGCCGCCGAGGCCGGTGGCCCGGACCTCGGCCGGCTCGACCGCGACCGGGATCTCGTAGCCCTGGCCGTGGTAGCGCATGTCGGCGTTGAACGTGACCCGGCCATCCTCCTGCGGGATGCTCTCGTCGTCGAGCCACTTCTTGGCCCGGCCGCCGAGCTCCTCGAGGATGCGGGCAACTTCGACCGGATCGGCCTCCTCGATCACGCGGATGTACGTCCGTGCGAACTCGTCGCGGAAGTCGGCCACGAGGTCGCCGAGCGCGCAGAGCAGGCCCGGCGCCGGCGGGATGAGCACCGGGAACGAGCCGATGATCTCGGCAACGGCGTTCGCGTGGAGCGGGCCGGCGCCGCCGTAGGCGACGAGCGCGAAGTCGCGCGGGTCGTGGCCACGCTGCACCGAGACGACGCGCAGAGCGCCTGCCATGTTCTCGTTGACGATGGCGAGCATGCCCTCGGCCGCGTTCTCGGTGGAGCCGAGGCCCATGGCGTCGTCGATCGACTTGACGGCCGCGTGCGCCCCGGCGACGTCGAGGGTCATCTCGCCGCCGATCAGGCTTGCCGGCAGATGGCCGACAACGACGTTGGCGTCGGTCACCGTCGGGGCGGTGCCGCCGCGGCCGTAGGCAGCCGGGCCGGGCACGGCGCCGGCCGACTGCGGGCCGACACGCAGCGCCTTGGTCAGCTCGGGGACGTGGGCGATCGAGCCGCCGCCGGCGCCCACCGTGTGCACGTCGACTGCCGGCACGCGGAGGCGGAAGTGGCTGATCGAGGTCTCACGGCCGATGGTCGGCTGGCCGTCCTGACAGAGCGCCACGTCGGTCGAGGTGCCGCCCATGTCGAATGTGAGGATGTTCGGGAAGCCGGCGCGGGTCGAGACGAAGAGCGCGCCTGCAACGCCGCCGGACGGGCCCGAGAGGACGCCGTAGATCGGGTTGCGGCCCGCCTCGCGCGCGGTCATCAGGCCGGCGTCGGAGCGCAAGATGTTGACCTCGCACGTCGCGCCGAGCGCCTTCAGCTCGCTCGACAGGTGCGAGACGTAGCCCTGCACCTTTGGCCGCACGTACGAGTTCATGCACGCCGTCAGTGTCCGCTCGTACTCGCGGAACTCGGGGAGCACGTGCGAGCTGAGCGTCACCGGGAAGCCCGGGTACAGCCGCTCGACGATCTCGGCCACCTGCTCCTCGTGCGTCGAGGAGATGTACGAGTTGATGAACGCGATCGTCAGCGTCTCGACGCCCGACTCGACGAGCTGCTTGATCGACGCCTCGGTCTTGGCCTTGTCGACCGGCACGATCGTGTTGCCGCGGGCGTCCATGCGCTCGGTGATCTCGAGCGTGTCCGACAGCAGCGCCGGCGGATCCGGCTTGATCATGATCAGCCAGCCTGCCAGCGGCCCCGGGGTCTGGGAGCGCGCGAGGTGGAGGATCTGCTTGAAGCCCATCGTCGTCAACAGGCCGACGCGGGCGCCCTTCGACTCGAGCACCGCGTTGGTCGCAATGGTCGTGCCGTGCAGGAAGTTCTGCAGGTCGGCCACGGTGATGCCGGCCTCCGAGCAGATGCGCTTGACGCCCGTCAGAACTGCTTCCGACGGGTCGGCAGGCGTCGACGGGGTCTTCACGCGGAAGCGTGCCCCATCGTCACTGACGAGATAGAGGTCGGTGAACGTGCCACCGACGTCCACCCCTAGCCTGTACGCCATCCGGTTCCTCCTTGATCAGCCGGCGTGAGGCGTGCTCGCCCCGGCCTGGTCGACCTGATTAGAAATCTGCTTGCTGAGAAGACCTTCGAGCCAGTCCGAGGCAGTGCCGGGGGCCACCAACCTGACGGCGTCGCCCGTTGCTGCGCCGACCACGGCACATGTGGATCCTCCGCACACGAGTGTACCGGGAGCCGCGACCGCGTCCCCGCTGTCCGCTTGCACGGCGTCCGTCACAGGACGCCGCCCTGCTTCAACTCGGCGAGCTGCGCCGCGCCGATGCCCAGGAGCTCGCCGTAGACCTCGACGTTGTGCGCTCCCTCCTGCCACGGCCCCGTCCACTTGATGGCGCCAGGGGTCTCGGAAAACTTCGGGAAGATGCCCGGGCCGATGAACTCGCCGATCTCCGGGTCGTTGTGCTTGACGAGCATCTCGCGGGCCCAGAAGTGCTCGTCCTTGAACATGTCGGCGACCGTATAGATCGGGCCGCAGATGACGCCGGCGGCGTTGAGGATCTCGTCGATCTCGGCGGCGGTGTGCTGCTTGGCCCAGCCGGCGACGATCGCCTCGAGCTCCTCCTGGTGCTCGCCGCGGGCGAGGTGGTTCACGTACTTCGGGTCGTCGGCGAGCTCTGGCCTGCCCATCGCGCCGCACAGGCGCCGGTAGACGCCGTCGGCGTTGGCCGCGATGACCATCCAGAGGTCGTCGGACGACTTGAAGATGTTGGAGGGCGCGACGCCCTTGAGCCCGGTGCCGCCCGGCCCGCGGACGTAGCCGCAGCGGTCGTACTCGGGGATCATGCTCTCGAGCAGCGCGAACGAGGCCTCGACCAGCGAGACGTCGACGACCTGGCCCTTGCCGCCGCGTGCATGGCGGTTGTAGAGGGCGGCGAGGATGCCCTGGGTGGCGAACATGCCGGCGAGCGAGTCGCCGAGCGAGATGTGCATGCGGGGCGGCGGCTCGTCCGGGAAGCCGTTGATGTAGCGGATGCCGCCCATCGCCTCGGACACGGACGCGAAGCCGGCGCGCGCGGCGTAGGGGCCTGTCTGGCCGTAGCCGGAGACCCGCGCCAGGATCAGCGCCGGGTTGTTCGCGGAGAGCTTGTCGTAGCCGATGCCCCACTTCTCGAGGGTGCCCGGCCGGAAGTTCTCGATGACGACGTCGGCGCGCTCGACGAGGGAGAGCAGGATCTCCTGGCCCTTCGGGTCGCGCAGGTTGAGCGTCACGCACTTCTTGTTGCGCGACTGCACGGGCCACCACAGCGAGCGGTCCTTGTAGCGCAGCTTACCCCAGTCGCGGAGCGGGTCGGGCTGGCCCGGTGCCTCGATCTTGATGATCTCGGCGCCCATATCGCCGAGCAGGCGGCCGGTGAACGGGCCGGCGAGGAGCTGGCCCAGCTCGATCACGCGGAGCCCGGCAAGCGGGCCGGGGCCACCGGCTTCGCGGTACGTGATGGCGGTGGTGTCGGTCATCGTTCTCCTTCGACGGTGCTCGTGAGTGCGCGCTGGTCGAGGGAGGCGCGAACCTGGCTGACCAGGACGTCGCGGGCCTCGAACACATGCTGCTTCATGACGGACTCGGCCCGCTCGGGGTCGCGCGCCTCGAGCGCGTGGACGATCTGCCGGTGGTAGTGGGCCGAGACGAGCTTCTGGCTCGGCGAGTACCAGAGGTACGACTTGTAGACGAGCGGCAGCTCGGTGACGCTGCGCACGAGCTGGGCGATGCGCTCGCTACCGGCGATCTCGAGGATCGTGTTGTGGAAGAAGAGGTTCTCCTTGACCAGCTCCTCGAGCGTGCCGAGCATGCCGATGGCCTCGAAGCGGTCGCAGCTCTTGCGCAGCAGCGCCAGGTCGCGGGCCTTGACGCGCTCGGCAGCGAGCCGGGCGCCAAGGCCCTCGAGCGCGGCCCGCAGGAGGTACATCTCGCCGAGGTCGTCGGCGTCGTAGCTGCGCACGGTGGCGCCCCGGTTGGGCGCCGCCTCGACCATGCCCTCGGTCTGCAGGATGAGCAGCGCCTCGCGCACGGGCGTGCGGCTGATGCCGAGCTCGCGGGCGAGCTCCTCCTCCTTGAGCCGCTGCCCCGGCTGCAGCCTGCCGTCGAGGATCGCCTCGCGGATGACCTCGGTGGCCACCAGGCTGGCGTTCTTGGCGGGCGGGGGAGGAACGTCGAAGATCCTGACCACGGCGATACCATACTGTATGCAAGATCGTCTCACAGCCCGTTGCGCGACAGCCCCGGGGCAGTCAGACTGGCAGGCATGAGCGACATCGAGTCTCCAGCCGGCGAGCAGGCCGGCACCGGCGAGTCACACCCTCTCGACGCAGTGCTGGCGTCGCTGCGCGCGGTGCCGGACTCCTTGCTCCGCAGCATCGAGCCGGCCACGCTGTACCTGCCCGAGCTGACACCCGGCGGTACCGCAACCGCCGCTCCAGCCGGGGGCACCGGCGGAGGCTCGCGATGAGCCGCGAGCTGGCACTGCTCAGCCTCGCCGAGGCGGCCGGGCTCGTGCGCACCGGCAAGGTCTCGCCGGTCGAGCTGGCGCAGGCGGTGGCCGCGCAGGCCGATCGCTGGGAGCCGCACATCCAGTCGTTGATCCTGCGCATGGACGAGCAGGCGCACGCGCACGCGCGCGAGGCCGAGCGTGAGATCGCCGCCGGCCGCTACCGTGGCCCGCTGCACGGCATCCCGTTGACGATCAAGGACGTGATGGACGTCGCCGGCGTGCCGACCACCGTCGCCTCGGCGATCCTCGCCGACAACGTGCCGGCCAGGAGCTGCGTCGCCGTGCAGCGCCTGGAGGCAGCCGGCGCCATCGTCGCCGGCAAGGCCAACACGCACCAGTTCACCTGGGGCGGCGACTCGCCACCCACGCGCAATCCGTGGGACACCGCGCGTATCCCCGGCGGCTCGTCAGGCGGCTCCGGCGCGAGCCTGGCCGCCTGCATCGGCTACGGCTCGCTCGGCTCCGACACCGCGGCGTCGGTGCGCTCGCCGGCCGCCTACAACGGGGTCGTCGGCCTGAAGACGACGTACGGCCGGATCCCCAAGAGCGGCTTCTTCCCGCTCGCCTGGTCGATGGACTCGGTCGGGCCGCTCGCACGCCGCGTCGAGGACGTGGCGCTGCTGCTCGACGCCATCTCCGGTTTCGACGCCTCCGACCCGAGCGCAGTGCCGGTGGCCATGACACCTGCGCTGCCCGGCCTGCGCGACGGCGTCAAGGGGCTGCGGATCGGCGTGCCGGAGGAGTTCTTCTGGCAGCCGATCCAGACGGAGGTCGACGTCGAGCTGCGCCGCGGGCTGGCTGCGCTGAGCGACGCGGGCGCAGTCGTGCAGCCGCTCGCGATCAGCGGCGGCGAGCACCTGCCGCTGTCTGTGGCGGTCGCGTTCGTGCTGCTCATCGTCGAGTCGGCGGCGTGGCATCGCTCGTGGCTGGTCGAGAAGCCGTGGGGCTACGCGCCCGACGTCTTCGAGTACATGTCGTGGGCGAAGCGGATCCCGGCGACCGACTACGTCGACGCACAGCGGATCCGCCGCCTGATCACCGACGTCGTCGACGGCGGCTTCAGCGGCGTCGACCTGCTCGCGGTGCCGTCCCAGTGCCAGGTGGCGGCACGGCTGGACACGCCGCTGGTCACCTTCGCCGACGGGACGACCGAGCCCCGCGACTTCGCCGGCTGCCGCACCCTGGCGATCTTCAACCTGACAGGGCACCCGGGCGTGAGCGTGCCGGTGGGGCGTGGCGCCACGACGGGGATGCCCGTGAGCCTGCAGCTCGTGGCGCGCCGCGGCGAGGACGCCCTCGCGCTGCGCGCCGCGCAGGTGGTCGAGGATGCGCTCGGGGTGCTCGGCGAGCCGCCGCTGCCGGGAGCCTGACGCGCGGTGACTTCGTGGCAACGCCCAGCTACTCCACCCAGCCCTTCGTCGCCGGTGCCCAGAAGTGGCTGGTGACGCGCACCTCGCAGATCCGCCAGACGCCGTCGGCGCCCTTCAGGAAGTCGTCCTCGTACCAGGCGGCGCCCCACATCGCGGTCTCGACGCCGGCGGCGTCGCGCATCGTGCAGGGCATGTAGAGATACCAGCGACCGAAGGCGGTGGTCGGCGTCCGGCGCTCGATGAACGGCGTCAGCACGCCGTGTAGCACGAACGGCAGGCCCGTCTGCTGGATCCGGGTGAAGTACGCCCCGACCGCCTCGCGGCCCTCATGCCGCCCGAACTGCCCACCGCCGTCGAAGACGCCGTCCTCGGTGAACAGCCCTGCCGCCTCGACCGTGCGGCCCGTGTCGAGCAGCCAGCAGTAATGCGACTTGAGGTTGGCGATCGCGTGCAGGTCGGCCGCCTCCTCGAGCCGTGCAGCGAGCGTCTCGATGTCCATCTCGTCCTCCTTGCAAACCGGGTGCCGGATCTGCGCATCATGCGCAGGTGAGACGAATCGTCGTGGCGCCAGGGAGCGGAGGCGCTCTTGCGGCGGCTCAGGCGATGGCCAGGAGGCGAGCGGGCAGCTTGGTATGCTCGCCCTCGATGTCTCATCGCTCGGCACCGGGACGTCCCAGCCCAGACGCACCGGGCGTCGAGACGCGTAGAGCCGTATTCGGCGAAGCCGACGACTCCCGGGAGGGGAAATGAGCCGTATCGCCCTGGCAGTGTGGGGTGGGATGTCGACCGACGATCTGATCGACCTCGTCAAGCAGGCCGACCGGGCCGGCTACGAGTCGGTCTTCCTGATCGAGAGCTATGCCGACCAGTCTGCCGTCCTCGGCGCGTGCGCGCGCGAGACGGAGCGGATTCTCCTGGGAACCGGTGTCACGACGGCCTTCTACCGGACGCCCACGTCGCTCGCGATCGCCGGGGCGACGGTGGATGCGCTGTCGCACGGCCGCTTCGTGCTCGGGCTGGGTGTGGGGCACCGGGAGATCGTGGCGATGCGCGACGATGTCGAGCCGTCGCGCCCGCTGCTGTTCGAGAAGCCGCTCCAGCGGCTGCGCGAGAC
>CANFDS010000046.1 GCA_947445525.1 Actinomycetota bacterium
CGCAGCGAGACGGGCGCGGCGTTCGAGCGCGTGCTGCGCCGCGAGGGCCTGCACCCCGCACCCTGCCGCGGTAGTTCGGCGGAAGACGGCCCCCTTCAGGCCGCCGCGTAGCCGCCGCGCAAGCACCAGCCGCTCACACGGCGTTCACCGCGTTTTCACAGAAACATCGGACCCCGGGGATAACCCTGTGTGCCGGCGTCGAGCCGGCCGCGCCCGCGGCCCGGTTCAGGCGGTTGCGCCCATGGCGCGGAACTTCGCCCGCCTGGCCGCCCGCCGCTCATCCGGCCCGAGGCTCTCGACCTCCGCGATAGCCCGCCGCAGTGTCTCGCCGAGGCTGAACGCGGCCTCGTCCCAGTTGACCTGAGCGCCCCCCGCCGGCTCGGCGACGATGCCGTCGATCACGCCGAGATCGAGGCAGTGGCGGGCGTCGGGCTTCATCGCGGCAGCAGCCTTGTGCGCCTCGGCGCCGTCGCGCCAGAGGATCTGCGCGCAGCCCTCGGGCGAGATCACCGAGTAGATCGAGTGCTCCAGCATGAAAACGCGGTCGGCCACCGCGAACGCGACGGCGCCACCCGAGCCGCCCTCGCCGATCACGCACGCCGCGGTGGGCACACGTAGCCGCGCCATCGTCGCCTGGCAGCGCGCGATCATGCCGCCCTGCCCGTGCTGCTCGGCGGCGAGGCCGGGATACGCGCCGGGCGTGTCGATCAGCGTGAGCAGCGGGAAGCCGAAGCGGTCGGCGAGCTCCATCACGCGCATCGCCTTGCGGTAGCCCTCGGGGTGCGCCATGCCGAAGTTGCGGTGCACGCGCTCTGCGACATCGCGGCCCTTCTGATGGCCGATCAGCGCGACGGTGCGCCCGTGGAAGCGGCCGAGGCCGGCGACGACGGCGGGGTCGTCAGCACGGGCACGGTCGCCGTGCAGCTCGACCCAGTCGTCGAGGAGGCGCTCGACATAGTCGAGGGTGTAGGGCCGCTGCTGGTGCCGGGCGAGCTGAACCGAATGCCAGATCTCGTCACTGGAGGAGGTCGGCTCCTGCTCGAGCTTCCTCAGCTGCCGTTGCAGGCGCTGGAGCTCGCCGGTCACGGCAACCCCACGCAGGAGCGGCAGGTTGCCCAGCCTGCCGAGGCGGCTGCGGATCCTCAGCTCGTCGTCACGCGCCACGGAAGAGCCTCAGCAGTCTCGCCAGGTAGGGGCGGAGCTCGGCGCGGGGGAGCACGGCGTCGATGTGACCCAGCCGGTAGTTCGACTCGGCGCGGCCGAAGTCCTCGGGGAGGTGCTCCTTCGTGATGCCGCTGACGACGCGCGGTCCGGCGAACGACATCAGGGCGCCCGGCTCGGCAACTGTGATGTCGCCGAGCATGGCGAAGCTCGCGACGACGCCACCCGTCGTCGGGTGGGTGATGACGGTGATCAGCGGCGAGCCGGCGGCGTGCAGCTCCTCGATCGCAACGACGGATTTCGGCATCTGCATCAGCGCGAGGATCCCCTCCTGCATGCGGGCGCCGCCCGACGAGGGCATCGAGATCAGCGGGACGCGGTGCTCGGCGGCGGCGTCGCAGGCGCGCGCGAACTTCTCGCCGACGGCCCCGCCCATCGAGCCGCCGATGAACGCGAAGTCCATCACCGCGAGCTCGCACGCTAACTCGTCGATGGAGGCACTACCGACGACGATCGCGTCGCCCAGGCCGGTGGCCATCTCGGCCTCCGCGATGCGGTCAGTGTAAGCGCGCGAGTCGAAGAAGCCGAGCGGGTCGGCCGAGCGGACGTCCTCGGCGTGCTCGGCGAAGCTGCCCGGGTCGGCGAGCCAGGCGATGCGGTCGCGGGCGCGCATCGCGAAGTGATGGCCGCACTGGCGGCACACCCAGATCGCCGCCCGCAGCTCGTCCTCGCGGTAGTGGGAGCCGCAGCCGGGGCAGGTGCTGGGGTGGCGCTTCCCGCCCGCAGCGGGCTCGGCCGCGGCGCGGGTTTCGATCGAGACGTCGATGCGCTCCGCCATACGCAGGAGAGTCTAGTCCCGGGACTGCGCGACGGCGACGGCGCATCGTGCGGAAAGCCGCTTCCAGACGTGGGAGGACTCCACTACAGCCATCCCGGCTCGCTCGTAGAGCGCGAACGCTCCGGTTGCGTTCTCGGTGTCGACACCGAGGCCGACGAGCAGCGTGTCGCGCTCGAGGTCGGCGCCGGCCCACTCCTCGAGCAGGTCGGCAGCGCCGCAGGTAGCGACGCCGTACTGCTCCTTGTACTCCCTGACGAGCGCCACGAGGGCGGGGACATCAGCCGGGCGAGCCGGCCGCACGGCGAAGCCCGACGGGATCACGGCACGCCTGCCGCAGCGGCGCCTCCAGCCGGCACGAGCGCGTCGAGTGCGTCGGCAAGCCCGGCGAGCGTCGGCAGCTCGCGGGCGACGGGCACCGTCGCCCGCTCGGCAAGCCGGTTGATCCACACCATCGGCAGCCCGAGCGCCGCGGCAGGCTCCGCATCGTGGAACAGGCTCGCGCCGACATGCACGTGGCCTGCGGGCGCGGCGCCGGTGCGCCCGGTGAACACCTGCCAGTGCCCGGGCGCGGGCTTGTACGAGCCGATCTCGCCCGCCACGATCACCTCGTCGAACGGCACGCCGATCGTCACCAGCGATGCCTCGATGTAGTCGCGGTCGGTGTTGGAGAGGATCGCCAGGCGCCAGCCGCGCGCGCGTGCCTCGCGCAGGGCTGCAGAGACCTCGGCGAACGCGGCCCAGCGTGGTAGCGACCTGGCGAGGGCGGCCGTCTCGGCGACGGGCAGCACGAGGCCCTCGGCGGTGGCAATCCGTGCGAGCGCCTCGGTCAGCACCTGCCGGTACGAGAGCACGTTACCGGGGCCGGCCTGGATGAGCGGCTCGACCTCGTGGTAGCGGGCGAGCAGCCGGGCGCGGCCGTCCTCGCCCCAGAGCCGGGCGAGCTCGTCGCCGACGCCGCCGTCCCAGTCGATCAGCGTGCCGTAGCAGTCGAAGGTGGCCCAGCGCTCCATCGCCCGGAACGCTACCCGGTGGCCGGGCGGGCACCCAGGAGCCGCCGTGCAGCGTAGGCGGCAGCACCCACACCGAGGGCGACTGCACCCGCGACGAGCGTCTGGCCGGGCAGGGCCGCGGCCACGACGATGCACCCGACCAGGCCCAACGCCGCCACCGCGGTGCCCGCGCGACTTCCCCGCAACGTCAGCGCGGACGCGTTGGCCACGGCGTAGTAGGCGAGCACGCACACCGAGCTGAAACCGATCGCGCCTCGCACGTCGGCCGTCGCGACGATCGCGACCACGGCCGCCCCCACCGTGGCCTCCGCGACGTGCGGGACACGTGTGCGCTCGTGCACGGCGGCCAGCGGGCGCGGAAGGTCGCCTGCGGCCGCCATCGCGAACGCTGTCCGGCCGATGCCGGTGATCAACGACAGCAGCACACCGAGCGCCGCCACCGCCGCGCCGGCCCGGACGACGCCACCGAGCCCGTGCAGCGACCCTGCCTCGACCGCCGTGCGCAGCGGCGTTGCCGACGCGGCTAGCGCGGGCGCGCCGACCGCGAGCAGCGCCGCGCTGCCTACCACCGCGTACACCGCAAGCACGGCTGTGAGGGCGATCCCGATCGCCCGTGGGATCGTGCGTGCCGGGTCGCGCACCTCCTCCCCGAGCGTGGCGATGCGCGCATAGCCCGCGAAGGCGAAGAACAGGAAGCCGGCGGAGCGGAGGATGTCCAGCGCGCCCGCGTCGCCGACCCCGGAGAGCTGCCGGCCGTCCACGGTGCCACCGCCTAGCGCCGCCACGACGCAGACGACGAGCGCCACGACCGTCACGGCGACGAGTGCCCGCGTGACGAGCGCTGTCTTCGCCACGCCGCCGAGATTGACAGCGACGAGCGCAATCACCGCGCCGATCGCCAGCCCGCGCGCGCCCGCCGGCCAGGCGTAGGCACCGAACGTGAACGCCATCGCGGCGCAGCTCGCGAGCTTCCCCGCCACGAACGCCCAGCCCGCCAGGAAGCCTGCCGCCGGGCCGAGCCGCTCCCGCCCGTAGACGTACGTGCCGCCCGAAGACGGGTACAGCGCGGCCAGCCGGGCCGACGACGCGGCATTGCAGGCCGCCACCACGGCTGCCACGCCCAGCCCGATCAGCAGCGACGGGCCGGCCGCTCGGGCCGCCGGCCCGAACGCCGCGAACACGCCCGCGCCCAGCATCGAGCCGAGGCCGAGCACCACCGCGTCGCCGAGGCCGAGCCGTCGTGCGAGCCGCGACGTGGGCTCGCCGCCGCCGCGGCTCGCCCGCCCCGCACCTGCGTCGTCAGCCCTCGTAGCGCCCGAGCACGATGCAGGCGTTGTGCCCGCCGAACCCGAACGAGTTCGAGAGCGCCACACGGACGTCCGCCTTCCGCGCCACGTTCGGCACATAGTCGAGATCGCACGACGGGTCGGGGGTGTCGAGGTTGATCGTCGGCGGCAGGATGCCGTCGGTGATAGCGCGTACCGCAAACATCGCCTCGACGGCACCGGCGGCGCCCAGGCAGTGCCCGGTCGCGCCCTTCGTCCCGGAGACCGGCACCTGGTGCGCGTGCTCCTCACCGAGCACCTGCTTGATGACCCGCGTCTCGGCCGAGTCACCCACCGGGGTCGACGTGGCGTGCGCGTTGATGTAGTCAACGTCGCCCGGGCCGACGCCCGCGTCGGCGAGCGACATACGGATCGCCCGGGCCGGGTTGGCGCCGGTCGGGTCGGGGTCGGTGATGTGGTTGGCGTCAGAGGAGACGCCGTAGCCCAGCAGCTCCGCGTAGATCCTGGCGCCGCGCGCCTTCGCGTGCTCGAGCTCCTCCAGGACGAGCACGGCGGCGGCCTCGCCCATGACGAACCCGTCACGGTCGGCATCGAACGGGCGGCTGGCGCGCGTGGGGTCGTCGTTGCGGCGCGAGAGGGCGCGCATCGCGGCGAAGCCGGCGACACTGACCGCGGTGATCGCGGCCTCGGTGCCGCCGCAGAGCATCACGTCGGCGCGGCCCAGGCGGATCGCGTCGAGGCCGTCGCCGATCGACATGTTCGAGGCGGCGCACGCGGTGCACTGCGCCGACAGTGGGCCCTGCGTGCCCAGCGTCATCGACACCCAGGCCGCACCCATGTTGGGGATGATCGACGGGATCGCAAACGGCGTCAGCCGGTCGGCACCACGCTCCAGCAGCATATCGTACGAGTCCTGGAACGACTTGATGCCGCCGATGCCGGTCGCGATCGATGCGCCCACCCGGTCGGGTTCGGCGGCGATGTCGATGCCCGAGTCGGTCTCGGCCATGCGCGCCGCCGCGATCACGATCTGCGCGAAGCGATCCATCCGCCGCGCTTCCTTGCGGTCGATCCAGTCGGTCGGATCGAAGCCCTTGAGCTCGCAAGCAAACCTGACGCCGTACTTCTCAATCTCGGGGATCATGGTGATCGGGCCTGCGCCGGACTTGCCCGCGATCAGGCCCTGCCAGCTCTCCTCGGCCGTCAGGCCGAGCGAGGTGAGGGCGCCGATGCCCGTGATGACCACTCGTCGCCGCGTCGTGCCGCTCATGTCACATCCCCAGCCCGCCGTCGACGACGAGCACCGCGCCCGTCACGAACGACGATTCGTCCGAGGCGAGAAAGCGTACCGCCCCGGTGATGTCTTCAGGTGTCCCGAAGCGGCCCAGCGGCGTCGCCGCCAGCATGCCCTGCTGCATCTCCTCGGGGATCGCCTCGGTGAGGCGCGTCTGCACGTAGCCGGGCGCGATGACGTTGGCTCGCACGCCGCGACCGCCGACCTCCCGGGCCAGCGACTTCGTGAAGCCGATGATCCCGGCCTTCGAGGCGCTGTAGTTCGTCTGGCCGAGATTGCCGTGGATACCGACGATGCTCGAGACGTTGATGATCGAGCCACCGCGCCGCTTCAGCATCCCACGCGCCACGGCGCGGCACGTGTAGAAGGTGCCGGAGAGATTCGTGTCGATCACTGTCTGCCAGTCGTCGTCGGACATCCGCATCAGCAGGCCGTCGCGGATGAGGCCCGCGTTGTTGACGAGGACGTCGAGCTCGCCGGCCTCGTCGATCAGCCGGGCCGCGTCCGCTGCGTCCGCGACGTCGGCTTGGATCGCCCGGCCACCGATCGCCGCTGCCACCTCGGCAGCCTCGTCTGCGCCGGAGCGGTAGCCGATCACGACCGTCGCGCCGGCGCGCGCCAGCTCCTCGGCGATCGCGCGGCCGATGCCGCGCGACCCCCCGGTGACGAGAGCCAGCTTGCCGTCGAGCGAGCAGAATCCAGTCACGCTAGGCCGCCTTCACGATGTCCTCGAGCTTCGTGAGAGCCGCGAAGTTGTTGACGGAGAGTGTGGTGACGCTGCGGTCGATCCGCTTGACGAGCCCGGAGAGCACGGTGCCCGGCCCGACCTCGATGAAAGTCTGCACGCCCTCGCGCACGAGCTCAGCAATCGACTGCGTGAACCTGACCGGCGTCGTCAGCTGCTCGACGAGCAGCGCGCCGATGCGGTCGGCATGCTCGACGCGCGCCGTGACCGTCGAGACGAACGGGACGCGTGGCTCGTTGAAGTGGATCTGCTCGACCGCTGGGCGGAGCCGGTGGGCGGCACCCTCGACAAGCGGGCTGTGGAACGCGCCTGAGACCTTGAGCATCACGGCGCGGCGGGCACCCTCGGCCTGCGCGACCACGATGAACTGCTCGACGGCCGCGTGCTCGCCGGAGACGACGATCTGACCGGGGCAGTTGTAGTTGGCGGGCCACACGCCGGGGATGCCGGCACAGAGCCGCTCGACGGTCTCGTCCTCGAGGCCGAGGATCGCGGCCATCGCGCCAGGGTGCTCGTGCGCCGCGGCGGCGGTCGCGATGCCACGCTCGCGGACGAGCGCGATGGCGGTCGCGGTGTCCACCGCGTCGGCCGCCACGAGCGCGGCGTACTCGCCCACCGAGTGGCCGACGACGTAGTCGGGCGTGATGTCGCAGGCGCGCAGGGCGGCGAGCACGGCGAGGCTCGCCGTGACGAGCGCCGGCTGCTGCACCTCGGTCTCGAACAGCCCCTCGAGCGGCCCCTCGAAGCAGAGCGCCTCCAGGTCGAGCCCGCTCGCGCGGCTGCCGGTGGCGAACACGGCCATCGCCTCGGGGACGGCCTCCGCGATGTCGCGGCCCATGCCCTCCTCCAGCGAGCCCTGGCCGGGGAAGCAGAAGGCGATCTTGCCCAGATCCGTCACCGGCCCAGCCCCGTTCCGTTCCACTCGATGATGCTGGAGCCCCAGGTCAGCCCGGTGCCCATGCCTGTCATCAGCACGAGGGCGCCGTCGCGCAGACGGCCCTCGGCATGTGCGTCGGCGAGGGCGAGCGGGATCGAGCCGCCAGAGGTGTTGCCGTAGCGATCGACGTTGATCACGACCTTCTCCTGAGGGATGCTCAGCTTCTGCACGGCGTACTCGATGATGCGCATGTTCGCCTGGTGCGGGATGTAGACGTCGATGTCGTCGATCGTGACGCCGCACTGCTCGAGCGTGCGCTCGGCAGACGAGACGAGGATGCGCGTCGCGAACTTGAAGACCTCGCGGCCGTTCATGTGGATCAGGTGGTCGCCGCGGTTGACCGACTCGTGCGTCGCGGGCTGGCGGGAGCCGCCTCCCGGCATGAAGAGGTCCATCCCGCCGCCGCCGTCGGCGCCCAGCTCGAAACCGCGGAAGCCGCCGGTCTCGACATGGTCGAGCACGACCGCACCGACGCCGTCGCCGAATAGCACGCAGGTGCCGCGGTCGTCCCAGTTGAGGATCTTCGAGAGCAGGTCGCCGCCGATCACGAGCGAGCGGCGCGACAGGCCGGAGGCCATCATCCCGTACGCCTGCGCGATCCCGTAGACGAACCCGGTGCAGCCGGCGGACAGGTCGTAGGCGGCCGCGTCCTTCGCACCGAGCGCGTTGCCGACCAGGGCCGCCGTGCAGGGGAACACCATGTCGGGTGTCAGCGTGGCGACGATGATCAGGTCGATCTCGGCGGCGGTGACCCCGGCCTGCTCGAGGGCGGCCTGCGCCGCCGGCACCGCGTAGTCCGACAGGGCCTCGCCCTCGGCCGCGACGCGGCGCTCCCGGATGCCGGTGCGCTCGATCACCCAGGCGTCGTTCGTCTGCACGCGCTCGGCGATCTCGTGGTTGGTGACGATCCGGTCGGGCGCCTTGGCTCCGATGCCGGTGATGCCGACGCGCGGCGCCCAGGCCGGGACGGTGCCGATCATGTGATCGCGAAGGTCAGGGTTCCGCGCACGGCCAGCTCACCGTTGACCGTCGCCTTGCCGCGCCCCTTGCCGACCGGGCCGCGCACCGTCTCGATCTGGCACTCCAGCAAGAGCTCGTCGCCGGGCGAGACGAGCCGCTTGAAGCGGAGGTCGTCGATGCCCGCGAACAGCACCAGCTTGCCGGCGTTGCCGTCGGCGGCGAGCGCCGCGACCGCGCCGGCCTGGGCGAGCGCCTCGACCATGATCACGCCCGGCATGATCGGCCGGCCCGGAAAGTGCCCCGGGAAGAACCACTCGTCGCCACGAACGAGCTTGCGCGCGAGCACGCGAATGCCGGGCTCGAGCTCCAGCACCTCGTCCAGGAAAAGGAACGGGTCACGGTGCGGGATGATCTGCTCGATCGTCTCCCGGCCGAACGGCGCCTTCACGCGCATTCTCCGACGTGCGTCAGCATGCGGGCAGTCTACTCGCGCCGCCAGGGCGCTCGGCGTCAAGGCCAGACGACGGTGACCGAAACGTTGCCTGCCGCGTCCGTCGCGACCGCGCTCAGGCTCGCCGGCGGGGACGCCGGCGGCACCGGCAGCGGTACCTGGAAGTCGCCCGGACCGGCCACGAGCGTCGACTGCACGCCGTTGACCCTGACCGTCACGGTGGCCGCTTCGGTCAGCGACAGGCGCAGCTCGGGCCCCGAGAGCAGGGTGAGCGTGGGCGCCACCGTGTCGATCGTCACCGGCATCTGCTGGACGAGGTCACCGAGCCCGTCGATGGCTGTCACCTGTGCGGTGTAGATGCCGTCCGGGAGCCGGCCGGCGACGCCGCCGCCGCCGTCCCAGGTGAGCTGCTGCGTGCCGGCCGGCAGCTGCCCCGTGAACGGCAAGGCCGCCACCGAGCCGTCGGGCGCGAGGATGCGCACGGCGACCAGCGCCGGCTTGCCGAGCGTGAACGTGAACGTGGTCGTGTCGGCGGCACCGTCGCCGTTGGGCGAGAACGCGAGCGGGGCGAGGCCGAACAGCGCGAGCGTCCTGTCGACAAGGACGTCCTGGCCGACGCTGGTCTGCTGGCCGTCGAGCAGGCGGGCCGCCACGACGAAGCGGTAGCGGCCGTCGGGGAGCACGTCGGGCGTCCACGTGAAGCTCTGCATCCGCGCCGACTGCTTCTGCTCGGAGAAGAGCGTCTGCGCGACGACGGTTCCCGACTGGTCGAGCACGAACGCGGTGACATACGCGCCCTTGACCAGGACGTACGTGACAGTGGCGGTGTCGTTCGCGCCGTCGCCGTTGGGCGAGAGCACCGCCGTCGAGAGGGCGAGGCCGGTGACGAGCGGGGTGGGCAGCGGGGTCGTCGTCGTGGCCGGCGGCGGCGACGGCGTTGGCCCCGGTGTGGTGGTCGTGGCCGGCGGCGGCAGCTTCCGGCCCACCGTGCCGGAGGCGGCAAGAGCGTCACCGCTCGTGAGCGTCCAGGCGTAGACGCCCGAGGGCTGCCCGCCGGCGTCCCAGGTCCAGTCGATCTCGAGGCCGCGACCGCGGCTGGCCGCTACCTGCACGCCGGCCGCGTTCACGACGGCGAGTCGCCAGGTGCCCACCCGCGAGAGCCTCGCGGTGAAGCGAACGGGGCCGCCCGGCCCGCCTGTCGTACGGGGCTCGTAGATCTTCGGCAGGCCGATTGCGGCTGCGGCAGTGGCAACCCCGGCGAGGCTGCGATAGGCGGCGTCGCCGGGGCAGTCGGTGAAGCCGGTGTCGCGATGCCCGCCGACCGCCCGCAGAAACACGGGGATGCCGCGCGGGAAGCGCGAGTTGCCGCCAGACGGCCACGAGAGCGTCGACAGCGGATCGACGTGGGCGAGGTCGAGGCGCCAGGCGATCAGCTGTGCGATCGCCGTCCGAGCCGCGCCGCTCAGACCTTTCGCGCCGTAGCCGCCAAGGACGGCAATGCCGACGGAGCCGGCGTTGAAGCCCTCCGAGTGGGCGCCGACAACGGGCCTGTCGGCGCCGCCGGCTCGACCCTCGAACACCTGGCCGTACTTGTCGACGAGGAAGTTGTAGCCGATGTCGTTCCAGCCGTTGCCGGACATGTGGTACAGCTGGATGCCCCGCACGATCGCGGCCGACTGCCGCCGTGTGTAGGCGTTTGCGCCGGCGGTGTGGTGGATGACGACGAAGCGGACGGCGGGTGCGAGCGTGGGCGGACGCTCGAGCCGCTCGTCCGCGCCCCAGGCGGCGCGAGGGATGAAGGCGGGACTGCCGGCACCGGCAGTGGTGCGGAACGACCTCGCTCCGTCACCGCTGCCAGCAGCGCTCCAGATCGTCCTGGTGCGCACCCGGGCAACGCGGCCGTGGGTGCGGGTCTCGAGCCGGTCTGAGGCGCCGATCCAGTAGGGGTTGCCGGTGTGCCAGCCGCGCGCCGCCGCCAGCTCGGGGCTGCCGGGGTCGGGTGCGTCCTCGGCCTCGGGCGCGGCGTCGTGCCAGGCGCTCCAGCGGCCGGCGACGCTGCGGGTGCGAAACTCGACCGCGCCGGAACCCTGCCAGTGCAGCCCCACCATCGTGAAGGGCCGCGTCGGCCGCACCAGCGAGAGGCTGCGTGCGCCGGCAACGGGTACCTCGACGACCGTCAGCACGGGCGTGCCGGCGTGTGCTGCGGCCGGCAGCGCGAGCGCGACAAGAACGAGCGTGATGACGGTCCGGCGACTCATCTCCGGCGTCTATACCTTCGACGGGGGGCCGTAGCCCCCTTTGCTCACAGAATCCTTACCCCGGTGAACAGGCGTTCATCTGCCGCCCCGGGCTACTCGTCGTCGAAGTCGCTCGCGTCGCCGTCGTCGCTGTCGAACGGCTCGTCGTCCTCGTCGTCCTCGTCGGCGGGCTCGTCGAGCTCGCCGACGAGCGGCGACTGCACCGCTACGACAGGGCCACTCGGCAGGCTGGCGCCGGTGAGCTCGCCGGCTGCCTCGGCGGCGTCGGCGGCGGCGTCCTCGGACTCGGACTCCAGCACGGGCGCGATGCTCGAGACGATCTCGTCGCCGCGCAGCCGCATGATGATGACGCCCTGCGTCGAGCGGCCGAGCCGCTTGACATCCTCGACCGGCATCTTAATGACGGTGCCGCCCGTGGAGATCAGCATCACCTGGTAGCCGTCGCGGACGATACGCGCGCCAGCCAGGCGGCCCTTGGCCTCGGCCAGCTGCACCGTCTTGACGCCCTGGGTGCCGCGGCCCTTGCGCGGGTACTCGGAGACGCGGGTGCGCTTGCCGTAGCCGTTGTCGGTGACAACGAGCAGGTCGGTGTCGTCGAGGGCGACGTCGAGGGTGATCACCTCGTCGCCGGCGCCGAGGCGCAGCTTCATGCCCTGGACGCCGGACGCGTCGCGGCCCATCGAGCGCACGGCGCTCTCGTGGAAGCGCACCGCCTGCCCGAGGCGCGACACCATCAGCAGGTCGTTGTCGCCGGTCGAGTGGCGCACGGCGACGAGCTCGTCGCCCTCGCGCATCTTGATGGCGATGATCCCGTCGGCCTTCAGCGTGGTGTTGTACGCGGCCAGCTCGGTCTTCTTGACGACGCCGTTCTTCGTGCCGAAGACGAGGTACTTGGCCTCGCCGAAGGCCCGCGTCTGCACGACTGCTCGCACCCGCTCGCCCTGGCGGAACGGCAGTAGGTTGACGATCGCGCGGCCCTTCGACTGGCGCGAGCCGAGCGGCAGCTCGTGCACCTTGAGCCGGTAGACCTTGCCGACGCTGGAGAAGAAGAGCAGGAAGTCGTGCGTGGACGCGACGAAGAGATGCTCGATGTAGTCCTCGTCCTTGAGATCCATGCCCATCACGCCGATGCCGCCGCGGCGCTGCTCACGGTACGCGGTCACCGGCAGGCGCTTGATGTAGCCCGAGCGCGTGATCGCGATGACCATGTCCTCCTCGGCGATCATGTCCTCGAGCTCGAGCTCGGTCTCGCCGTGGACGATCTCGCTGCGGCGCTCGTCGTGCTTCGCGTAGATCGCCTTGATCTCGGAGAGCTCCTCGCGGATGACGGCGGCGATGCGGCGCTCGTCGCCGAGGATCGCGCGCAGCTCGGCGATGCGCTCCTGGAGGTCAGCGAACTCGTCCTCGACGCGCTTGCGCTCGAGCCCGGTGAGGGCGCGCAGGCGGAGGTCGAGGATGGCCTGGGCCTGGTCCTCGCTGAGGCCGAAGCGCGCCATCAGGCCGGTGCGGGCGTCGTCGGTGTCGTTGGCGCCGCGGATGAGCGCGATCACCTCGTCGAGGTTGTCGAGCGCGATCAGGTAGCCCTGGAGGATGTGCGCGCGGGCCTCGGCCTTGCGCAGCTCGAACTTGCAGCGGCGCGTCACGACCTCACGCTGGTACTCAAGGTAGTGACGGATCAGCTCGAGCAGCGAGAGGGTGCGCGGCACGCCACCAACGAGCGCGACGGCGTTGTAGCCGAACGTCGTCTGCAGCGCGGTGTGCTTGAACAGCTTGTTCAGCGCGACCTGCGGAATAGCGTCGCGCTTGAGCTCGACCTGGATGCGCATGCCGGTGCGGTCGGAGTGGTCGGCCAGGTCGGAGATCTCGGTGAGCACCTTGTCGCCGACGAGGTCGGCGATCTTCTTGATGACGCCGTTGTCGCCGCCCTTCTTGACGCCGTACGGGAGCTCGGTGATGACGATCGCGGACTTGCCGCCGCGGAGCTCCTCGATGTGGGCGCGCGCCCGCATGACCACGCGGCCACGACCGGTGCGGTAGGCGTCGCGGATACCCGAGCGGCCGACGATGTAGCCGCCGGTCGGGAAGTCCGGGCCCTTGATGATCTGCGACATCCGCTCGACGTCGATCTCGGGGTCGTCGAGCATCGCGACGCAGCCGTCGATCACCTCGGTGAGGTTGTGCGGCGGGATGTTGGTGGCCATGCCGACGGCGATGCCGGAGGAGCCGTTGACGAGCAGGTTGGGGAAGCGCGACGGCAGGACGCTGGGCTCGCGGCGCGACTCGTCGTAGTTGGGCACGAAGTCGACCGTGTCCATCTCGATGTCGCGCAGCATCTCCGTGGCGAGCTTGGCGAGCCGGCACTCCGTGTAGCGCATCGCGGCGGGCGGGTCGTCGTCGACGGAGCCGAAGTTACCCTGCCCGTCGACGAGCGGGTAGCGCAGCGAGAACGGCTGCGCCATGCGGACGAGCGTGTCGTAGATCGACTGGTCGCCGTGCGGGTGGTACGAGCCCATGACGGCGCCGACCACGCGGGCGCACTTCTTGTAGGGCCGGTTCGGCTGGAGGCCCTCCTCCTGCATGCCGAAGAGCACGCGGCGATGCACGGGCTTGAGGCCGTCGCGCACATCCGGCAGCGCGCGGCTGACGATCACGCTCATCGCGTAGTCGAGGAAGCTGGAGCGCATCTCCTGCTCCAGCTCGCGAGGCTCGATCCGGCCCGGCCCCAGTGCTCCCGTGTCTACTTCGGACATGTCCCCACCACCCTGGTCGGCACGCTAGACGTCCAGGAACCGGACGTCGCGGGCGTTCTGCTCGATGAATTCGCGGCGCGGCTCGACCTGGTCGCCCATGAGCGTCGAGAACACGTGGTCGGCACGGGCTGCGTCGTCGACGTCGACGCGGATCAGCAGGCGCTTGCCCGGATCCATCGTCGTCTCCCAGAGCTGGTCGGCGTTCATCTCGCCGAGGCCCTTGAAGCGACTGACCTGCATGCCCTCCTTCGCCAGCTCGAGCGCGCCGGCACGCAGCTCGGCGTAGCCCATCGCGACGAGGCTCTTCTTGCCGAAGCGCAGCGTGAACGGCGGCTCGCCCAGCTGCTCGACGAGGCGCTGGTAGGCGCGCCGGGTGTTCGAGTAGATCGGCGACGAGAACAGGGCGGCCGGCACGGTGATGATCCGCGCGGCGCTCGTCTCGTGCTCGACGACCCGCACCTGCAGGCTCTCCTCGGTCTCGGCGAGCACTTCGACACCCCAGCCGTGCTGGTCGAGCCGGCGGAACGCGGCGGCGGCCTCGGCGACGGTGCTGGCCTCGGTCTCGACCAGGCGATGGCCGACCACCACGTCGGTGGCGGCCGCGCCGAAGTCGGCACGCAGGCGGGCCGACCAGCCGTCGAGCTCCTGCGCCGTGCGGCTGAAGCGCTGCCAGCGCGCCTCGGTCAGGCGCGGCTGCTCACCGGCGCGGCCGTGGATCTCGATCGAACCGACGCGCTCGCGCACCAGCAGCTCCTCGAACTGCGAGTCCTTCTCGAGGTACATCTCCTGGTTGCCGAGCTTGACATGGTAGAGCGGCGGCACCGCGATGTAGATGTGCCCACGGTCGATCAGCTCCGGCATCTGCCGGTAGAGAAACGTCAATACGAGCGTGCGGATGTGGGAGCCGTCGACGTCGGCGTCGGTCATCAACACGATCCGGTGGTAGCGCAGGCGAGCGATGTCGAACTCCTCGGCGATGCTCGTGCCGATGGCGGTGATCATCGCCTGGATCTCGGTGTTCGAGAGCACCTTGCCGATGCGGTTCTTCTCACTGTTGATGATCTTGCCGCGCAGCGGCAGGATCGCCTGATAGGTGCGATCGCGGCCCATCTTGGCCGAGCCGCCAGCGGAGTCACCCTCGACGATGAACAGCTCGGCTGACTCGGGGTCGCGGATCGAGCAGTCGGCGAGCTTGCCCGGCAGCGACGAGTTCTCGAGCACGCTCTTGCGGCGCGTCAGCTCGCGCGCCTTGCGGGCGGCATGGCGGGCGCGGGCGGCCTGCACCGCCTTGTTGATGATGGCGCGCGCATCGGCCGGGTTCTCCTCGAGGAACTCGGCGAGCTTCGCGTTGACGATCGAGCGGACGAAGCCCTCGATTGGCGGGTTGCCGAGCTTGGTCTTCGTCTGGCCCTCGAACTGGGGGTTGCGCAGCTTCACGGAGATGACGGCGGCGAGGCCCTCGCGGACGTCCTCGCCCTCGAGGCTGTCCTCCTTCTCCTTCAGCAGGCCCTTGTCGCGGGCGTACTTGTTGAGCGTGCCCGTGAGCGCCGCGCGGAAGCCGGACAGGTGTGAGCCGCCCTCGTGGGTGTTGATGTTGTTGGCGAACGAGAAGACCGACTCGACGTACGAGCCGTTCCACTGCATGGCGACCTCGAGCGCGCCCTCGTCAGACTCGCCCTCGAGGTAGACGATGCTGGGGTGGCTCGGCTCCTTCGCCCGGTTGATGTACCCGACGAAGTCGCGGATGCCACCCTCCGCGTAGAACTCCTGGGTGGAGACGCCGGTGCGCTCGTCGGTGAGCGTGATGCGCAGGCCGCGCGTGAGGAAGGCGGTCTCGCGGAGGCGCTGGGCAAGGGTGTCGACCGTGTACTCGGTCTCCTCGAAGATCAGGTGGTCGGGCAGGAACGAGATCGTGGTGCCGGTGTCGGTCGCCTCGCCGACGATCTCCATCTCGCCGGCCGGGATGCCGCGCTCGAAGCGCTGGCGGTAGACCTTGCCGTCACGGCGCACTTCCGCGACCAGCCACTCGGAGAGGGCGTTGACCACCGAGACGCCGACGCCGTGCAGGCCACCCGAGACCTTGTAGCCCTCGCCGCCGAACTTGCCGCCTGCATGCAGCTTGGTGAGCACGACCGTCAGGGCGGGCAGGCCCTGGTCGGCCATGATGTCGACGGGGATGCCCGAGCCGTTGTCGATGACGGTGACCGAGCTGTCCGGGCGGAGGATGACGTCGACACGGTCACAGCGGCCGGCAAGCGCCTCGTCGACCGAGTTGTCGACGACCTCGTAGACGAGATGGTGGAGACCGCGCGGACCGGTCGAGCCGATGTACATGCCCGGCCGCAGACGGACGGGCTCGAGCCCCTCCAGGACGGTGATGTCTTTTCCGGTGTAGGACGTTTCGGTCATGTGAAAACCCCTGGAAAATTCCTATTTCCGGGGGTGGGCGAAGTCTATCAGAAAGGCCGGTCGCCGCGCCCCCTGGCGAGGCTCGCGCGGGCGGCCCGGGCGACGATCTCGCGCAGCTCCTCGTGCTCGATCGCGCCGACGAGCACGTCGGCCTCGGCCGTCTCCGCGAGTGTCGGCTGCACGGGCGGCCGGGGGGCGAGCGCGGCCGGGTCGGCACCCTGCGCCGGCAGCCGGCCGACCGCGAAGCGAAGCCCCGCCGGCGCCTCGTCGCCGAGCTTCGCGCGCAGGCGCTCCATGATCTCGCCGGCGAGCTGCGTGAGCTCGAAGGTCCAGGAGGCGCCGCTCGTCGAGACATGCAGGATGCCCTCGCGGGAGACACGCGCCGGCCAGGCGTTGCGGGCGATCGCGTCGCCGACCACCCCGGGCCAGACCGCCACGATCCCGGAGATGCCCGCGTTCGGGCCGAGCCGCGACAGCTCGTTGCGCAGGGCATCGCCGAGCCGATCCACTACGACGCCCTCACGGTGCCGGGGCCGACGACCAGCAGCTGGTCGGGCTCGACCGAGAGGGCATCCGCCGCGGTCGACGTCATCAGGGTCTGCCCGCCCGCCGGCAGTAGCGCGACCAGCGCCTCGCGGCGCATCCCGTCGAGCTCCGAGAGCACGTCGTCGAAGAGCAGCAGCGGCGGGCCGCACCGGCGGCCGACCAGCGCCTCGGCCTCTGCCAGCAGCAGCGCCAGCACGGCCAGCCGCTGCTCCCCCTGCGAGCCGAAGCTGCGCAGGTCGCGCTCGCCCGAGAAGATGCCGACGTCGTCGAGGTGGGGGCCGGCGCCCGTGCTGCCGCGCTCGAGGTCGCGGGCAAGGCGCGCGTCGAGCTCGCCGACGGTTGCCACGCGGCCGCTGTACGCGAGGCGGCCGTCGGGCAGGCCGAGAGCCGCCGCCTTCACCGCGAAGCCCTCCCCCAGCACCGCAATCGCCTCGCTGCGCGCCGCCACGAGGGCGGCGCCGAGCTCCGCCACCTGCGCGGTCCAGGGCGCCAGCGCCTCCGCCGGCGACAGGCGGCCGGCCACCCGGCGCAGCGCAGCGTTGCGCTGGCCGACGGCCGCTGCGTACTCGACCGGCACCGCCGCGCGACCGGGCAGGAGCCGCGCCAGCGACCGGTCGAAGTAGGCGCGCCGCGCCGCCGGGCTGCCCTTGACGACGACGAGCCGGTCGGGTGTGAACACCAGCGTCGGCAGTTCGCCCCGCAGCTGCTCGGCGGTGCGCAGGGCGGCGCCGTTCAGCTTTGCCCGCTTGCCCTCGCCCGGCCGGATCACCACCTCGGCCTCGAAGCCCACCCCGGCACGGCTCCCGCGCAGGGCGATGCGGGCAGCGGCAGCTCCGAAGCGGACGATCTGGGCATCGGCCCGGGTGCGCGGCGAGAAGCCCTGGGTGGCGAGATGCACGGCCTCCAGGAGGTTCGTCTTGCCCACCCCGTTGGGCCCGACGGCGAGCACGAGGCCCGGGCGCAGCTCGAGGTCGAGCCGCTCGTACGACCTGACCTCCCGCAGCGAGAGGGCCTGGACGATCAGCCCGCGAGGCGGATGGGCATGATCAGGTACGAGAAGTCCCCCTGCGTGCCGCGGAGCAGCCCTGGGCGCAGCGGGCTGATGAGGTTGACCTTCAGCTCCTCGCCCTCGACAGAGTCGATCCCGTCGCGGAGGAACTCCGCGTTGAAGCCGATCTCCAGTGGCTCGCCGCTGAACGAGATGGGCATCGACTCGCGCGACTCGCCGACGTCCTGTGTCTGCGCCGAGACGACGAGCTCGCCCTCGGCGAAGCGCAGCCGCAGGGGCGAGTTGCGCTGGGCGAGCACCGAGGTGCGGCGCACGACCTCGAGCAGCTCGAGGCGGTTGACCGTGACGACGTGCTCGAAGGCCTCCGGCAGCAGCTGCCGGTAGTTCGGGAACTGGCCGTCGATGCGCCGGGTCGTCAGCCAGATGCCATCGGCACCGAAGATGACCTGGTTCTCGCGGACGCCCAACTCCAGCATGGTGGCACCGGTGGCGATTCGTGCCAGCTCCTCGAGGGCACGCGCCGGCACGATCGCCTCCATCTCGGGGACGCTCTCTTCGAGCGGCGTCTCCTTCACCGACAGGCGGTACGAGTCGGTGGCGGCCATCACGAGCTTGCCGGGCTCGAA